>CAYRWE010000180.1:0-10249 GCA_964427655.1 uncultured Solibacteraceae bacterium
AGGCGAACAACAGTGAAAATGGGATGGTGGCGGCCACGATGAGGGCGGCGCGCACATTCCCCACGAACAGGATCAGAACGATGGTGACCAGGATGACACCCTCGCCCAGATTGTGCAGCACCGTATGCGTGGTGTAACGGACCAGATCGCTGCGATCGCGCAGCGGGGCGATCTTCACTCCGGCTGGCAGGATGTGATCGTTGAGTTCGGCGACTTTCTTGTGAACGCCCTGCAAGGCCGCATCCGCCTCGGCGTCTTTTCGCAGAGCCAGGGTGCCGGAAACCACGTCGTCGTCGTTGATGAGCCGTCCGTCCGGAAGCCGGGTGGAGCGGCCCACCTGGCCCAGGCGTATCTTGGGTCCCTGTGAAACCACGGCGATGTCCCGGATATGGAGCGGCGTACCGTTCTTGGCCAGAATCACGGTGTTCTCGATATCGTGAACGTCCCGGACCAGGCCGACCTCCCGGACATTAACCTGCTGCTGGCCGGCTTCGATGAAACTTCCACCGGCATTGCCGTTATTGTTCGTGAGCTGTTGCTCGACCTGGCCGATGCTGAGCCCGTAAGCGATCAGCTTGTCGGGATCCACGCGAACCTGGTATTCCCGAGTGGGGCCGCCGAAACTCTGGACATCGACGATGTTGGGAACGGCCTTGAAATTCTTCTCCACCACCCAGTCTTCAATGGACTTCAATTCCATCACATCGTAGGCCGGATTGGAGCTGTGCAGTGTGAAGACGTAGATCAGGCCGGCGGGACTCCAGTCCGTGCCCAGTTGCGGCACGACACCGGGCGGAAGAGTGACTTGCGAAAGCCGCTCGAGAGTTCGCTCGCGATTCTTGAAATTCTCTTCCTCGTCGTCGAAAATGAGCCGCAGATCGGAGAGGCCGAACAGCGAGAACGAGCGCAAATGGGTGACACCCGGGATGCCGTTCATCACGACCTCAAGCGGAATCGTGACTTGCTGTTCCACCTGCTCGGCGGAAATTCCGGGCCATTGGGTGACGATCTCGACGTAATTGTCGGCCACGTCGGGATAGGCTTCGATGGGAAGCGCGTGAAACGCGACGATCCCCGCGCCAATTAGGAGGAGCGCGAAAGCCAGGACGAAAAGACGCTTGTTCAGGGCGAAATCTACAACACGGCGAATCATCGGCTATTGCTCCACCGTGTTCTGGAAGACGAGCGCACCCGCAACCACCTGGTCACCGGGCTTCAGACCGGAGATTACCTCCTGCATGTTGCCGGGGAGCATGCTCCCGGCGACCACTTCCTTGCGCCCGAAGCGGCCGTTTCCCAAAGGCGTGTAGACCCACTCACGGTCGTGAAGGTGCAGAATCGCGTTGGCCGGCACGATGGCGTGCCGTTCGCTCGTTTCGCCGTGGAACGTCGCGGAGACGAACATCCCCAACCGCATCAGGCCCGGGTTTTCGACTTCCAGGCGCACCTTGGCGGTGCGAATGTTGGGGTCTATGATCGGCATGATGGTGCTGATCCGCCCTTTGAGGATGCGGTCCGGATACGCCACCAGGTGGATGTCCGCGTACTCGCCGATGCGAACCTGCGCCATGTTGTTCTCCCATACGTCGCATATGATCCAGACGCGCGACAGATCGGAAATGGTGAATGGGTTCGGCGGCGTCAGCGCCTGGACGCCCGACTGGTCGGTGATCTGCTGGTCGGTGATGGTTCCCGATACGGGCGCGAATACACCCACGATACTCGTGGGTTCGTCCGGGTTCGCGCCGAGCACCTGAAGATGTTCCCTGGTGGTATCGAGAACCACCTGGGCGTCGTCCGCGGCGTTCTGGGCGATCTCCTGAGCGCTCCGGGGAGCCGCGCCGTGTTCGTACAGGATGTTGGCGCGGTCGAGTTGGATTTTGGCCAGTTGCGCGTTCTTAACAGCCTGGCGGTAATCGGAAAACGCGCCCGAGATATCCGTGCTGCGCACCTTGAACAGAAGCTGACCCTTTTTCACGGAATCGCCGAGACGGGCGTCGATTTCCACGATTCGCCCGGTCGCGAGCGACGGCACCGGCACCTGCCGCGAGACGTCGGGGCTCACGACGCCGGTCACCTTCAACTCCGGCGCGGCAACGTGCTCGCCCGCCTCTACCAAGGGGAAGCGCTCCGGACGATCCACCTTGAAGCTGGTGGAATCCATATCGGGCTGGATCGTGGTGGGGGCTGGACCGGTGCCGGCGTCCGCGCTGTGCGCAGGAGCTTCGGCGTGCGCTCCCGGGAGCGCCGTGCATCCCGCCGCAAGCAGGCTCAACGCTAGAAATGAAACCAGACCCACTGCTCGCCGGCAATTCATTGAATCACCTCTCGTCCCACGGCAAGGTTCAACTGCGCCGCCGCGGTTAAATAAGAACCGACCAGATTCAAATACGCCAAACGGGTATCGCGGGAAGCTTTCTCGGCATCCAGGTAATCGAGCAGCGACGCTCCGCCATTCTGGTAGGAAAAAGCGATCGCTTCCCTGGTATCCGACGCGAGCTTCAGGTACGTGTCCCGGTAGGGCCGCAGTAGATTCAAAGCGGCGTTCAGGGTTGCATAAGCTGAGTCCACGTCGCTGAACACCTGGGCTTCGGCGGCATCGTGCAGGCGCTCGCTGCGCCGGATGTCGATTTCGGTGCGGGCCTTTTCGCCCTGATTGCGGTCGAAGATTCGCAGGGGTATCGACACGCTGACGCCGAAATATGCGGGGATGGGCGGATTGCGGGCCAGATCCACGCTGAAGGTGGGATCGGTCGAGCCGTTGGCGACGGCGAGCTGGTAGTTGGTCTTGGCCAGCTCGATCGTCTGGTGGGCCGCCCGCAGGTCCGGGCGCGCTTCGAGCGCGATTTTGCGGAGTTCTTCCAAGGGCATGAGCGAATCCCTGAAATCGTACGGCCCGGTAACGTCGAACTGCTCGATGGGTGTGCGGTCGTTCAGCAGCGTCAAGAGCTGGATCTTGGCAGTACGGAGATTCACCAGGGCGGATTCGAGATCGGACTCGAACTGGACGCGCTGGAGCTGCAGGCGGCCGAGGTCCACTTTGGCGATGCCGCCCGTCCGGTAGCGATCGCGGCTCACCGCGAGTTCGCGATCCCAGTATGTCAGATTCTCCCGGGCATTTTCCACCGTCATCTTGGCCTGCAGAATCTGTACGAAGGCGCCGCGCAGGTTGAACAACAAAACGCGTTTCTGATCCGAATAGGTGGAATCGGCGATGCCCGTCGATTTGCGCGCGCTATCCAGGCGCAGCTCCCGCTTGTGCTCGCGCTCATGCAGGTAGCTGACCGACGCAAACGGCAAGGCGTACGAGAGCGGCCGGTAGACCGAAAGCCCGGAGTTGGACGAGGCCATGCTCGCCAGGGGATTGATCTGATCGATGGTCCCGGTGATCTCCGGATTGGGGCGAAGGTTGGCGGTCACTTCGGCCGCGCGCGATTCATCGATGTTGAGCTGGGAGGCCTTCAGCGTGGGATTCCCGGCTTCAAATTTTTCCTGGATCTCGGCCCAGGACAGCGCCTTCTGGGCAAAAGCGGAATTCGCGCCGAGTCCGGCCAGCAACAGGCCCCAGCCAAGCGGCTTCAGCGCCTGCATCGTCGAGATTCGCTCCCCTCCGTGCCGCGCCGTGCCGCGCTTTGCCGAGGGTGCCCGCCGGCACAGGGCCTCACAAGACGAGCCTTCGCTGAACCAAAACTGCATAGATTCATATCGATTTATCCGATTACGTGCAATGTGCGGGCCATTATCGAAGTCGCGCCTGCTATGTTCGCGGGGAAGAATCGACAAAGCGGCCTCAAATACCGTACACTGAATGTACGGAAAGCGTACAGCCGGACCCAAGGTTCGGTTTCCGCCGTTGGAAGCTTTCGTGGGCTGAGTGGAGTCAGCCTTGCCCCGTAAGGAGTGCGTGGGCAGGCGTCTTTACCATCGTATGATCAAGCGGTTCCCCAGGATTGTCGCCGCCCAGCGTCTTCAGACGCTGCTGCTCGTCACGGCGCTGGTGGCGCTCATTCTCGGCAGCCTGCTGATGTCCGATCTGGTGCGTAACTTCCGGTCGGTGGTGGTATCGGACGCCAACAAGAGCCTGTCGAATGCCCTTCGCGAGCTGACCGACGCCGAGAAGAACTGGTCCAGGAAGCACTCGAGCCGCGAGAGTCCCCCGCAGCGAGAGACGTTGGACCGGGCGCTGCGCCTGGTTTCCTACGACGTGCTGCGCTCGTATCCGGACGTAGAAGGCGGATTTTTCCTCGACGGCGAGCCAATCGGGCACAGTTTCCCTATCTACACCGAGCCTGGCAGTGCGCTGAAGCAGCCCTCCATCGAACGGGAAGCGGTGCTGACGTGCCTGGCGGAGAGCCGCTTCAATCGCCGTATCGGACGGCAGGTTTTCGACGACGGCCGCGACCTGGTGGTGGTATCGGCGCTGGCCGCTCCCAGCGGCGAGCCGGCGGTTTGGGGCCTGAAGCGGTATCTCGATTTCAACTCCACCAGCCGCCTCATCCATCAATTCGCGCTGGGCGGATTGATGCTCGTATCGCTGGCCAGCATCGGCGCGGTGCTGTGGCTGAGTTTCGGGATGCAGCGCGGCTTTGCGGCGATTCAGGCCGGCCTGGTTCACCTGCGTAGCGATCTGAATTACCGGCTGCCCGATCAGCATCACGAGTTGAGCGCCATCGTGGGCGCCATCAACGAAATGGCGGAGAGCCGGCGGAAACTGGAAGCCGATTTGCGGCGCGAGGACCGCCTGCGCGTGATGGGGCGCGTGGTGGCGGGCATTGCGCATGAGATCCGCAACCCGCTCAACAGCATTCGTCTGATCATCCAGGTGATCGAGCGGCGCCTGCGCAGGCAGAATGCCGGCGCCGAAGAAGCGGCCTTGCTCACGGCTGAAATCGACCGCCTGGATAAGCTGCTGAACAGCCTGCTGGTCTTCCGCGCGGATGAGCCCGGCCGGATGTACCGCCAGCCGATTCTGCCCATCCTGGAGCGCAGCATGGCGTTGGTGAGGCCGCAGGTGGAGGACCGCGGAATCGTGACCGACCTGAGCGCCGTCGCCGAGTTGGAAGCCACCGTGGATGGCGATCATCTGCAGCAGGCCATGATGAACCTGCTGTTGAATGCCATCGACGCGGCCGGCCGCGGCGGGCACATACAGGTATCCGCCCAGCGGAACGACGGCCATGTGGAGATCGATGTGCAAGATTCCGGCCCGGGCCTGGGAAGCGAGGAGCAGGAGCGGCTGTTCGAGGCCTTCTACACCACCAAGAGTTCGGGAACGGGGATGGGCCTGGCCGTTACGCGCACGCTGCTCGAAAAAATGGGCTGCAATATCCTGTACGTGGGTTCCGATCCGGGCGCGCACTTCCGGATTCTGCTGCCCACGGGAGCGCCCGCGAATGGCTAAGATCCTGATTGTCGAGGACGAGTACGCAGCCCTGAATTCGCTGGCGACACTGCTCAAGGAAGAAGGCTACGAGGCCCTCAAGGCCGCCGACGGCGAGCAGGGCCTGGCCAGTGCGCTCTCCGAGGAGCCGGACGTGGTCCTGCTGGATATCCGGTTGCCCAAGCTGGACGGGCTGACCGTATTGCAGAGAATGCGCCAGGGCTACAACGACGCGGCGGTTATCGTGATGACCGCGGACACCACCAGCAGCAACGCCATCAAGGCCACTCAATACGGCGCATTCGATTACATCGCCAAACCGATCAACTTCGACCACCTGCTGCTGCTGCTGACGCGCGCCCTGGAGTATCGCAATCTGGAGCGGGAGGTCCGCACGCTGCGTTCGGGCCAGACCGCCGCCAAGACTTACCCCGCGATGGTGGGCCACAGCCCGGCCATGCAGGAGGTCTATAAGCTGATCGGCCGGGTAGCCCCCACCGATACCACGGTATGCGTCTTCGGCGAATCGGGGACGGGGAAAGAGCTGGTGGTGAATGCCATCCACGAATACAGCCGTAGACCGCAGGGGCCGCTGGTCAAGGTGAATTGCGCGGCCATCCCGGAGGCGCTTCTGGAAGCGGAGCTCTTCGGCCATGAGAAGGGCGCCTTCACGAGCGCGGTGTCGCGCCGGATCGGGCGTTTCGAGCAGGCTAACGAGGGCACTCTCTTTCTGGACGAAGTGGCGGAATTAACCCTGCCGCTACAGGCCAAGCTGCTGCGGGCCGTGCAGGAAAAGACCATCGAGAGGCTCGGAAGCAACCAGCCGATTGAAACCAATTTCCGGCTGATCGTGGCCACGGCCCAGGACCTGGACGACGCCGTGGCCGCCGGGAGGTTCCGCGAAGAACTGTTCTACCGGCTCAGCGTCGTCCGCATCTGCCTGCCGCCGCTGCGCGAACGGCGCGAAGATATCCCGCTCCTGGTGCAACGGTTCCTCAGCCGCTCGGAGAAACCGGTGACCATCCAGCAGGACGCGCTCGACCGCATCATCGCGCACGACTGGCCGGGAAATGTGCGCGAGCTGGAGAACGTGATTGCGCGCGCCATCGCCATCGCGCCGGGCGGGGTGATCACCGCCGATTGCATCGAGTTTTCGCGGCGGCATACGCCGGCCGAGGCGGGGTGGGTCGGCCAGATCCCGCACCATGAGGGGTTCAAGCGAACCATCCGCATGGTGGAAGCGGAACTGCTGCGCAGCGCTTTGGCGGAAGCGGAAGGCAACAAACTGCGGGCCGCGGCGCTGCTGGGCATCCAGAGACGGTTGCTTTACGAGAAGATGCGCGACCACGGCCTGCGGTAGCTTAAGTCCTTTGTAACCGCCAGGATGGTACAGTGGCGTATGAATGTTCTTTCGCCTGGCGCTACTGCTGGCGGCGGCTCTGGCGCTTCAGGCGCAAGACGCTCCCAATGCTCCCCCCACCGAGTATTGGAACCTGTATTTTCAAGCCACTTCGATCGGCCAATATCATGGTAGTTTCGATGCGGCCTATTCCGGGCCGCTGAGCCTGGTAAATCATCCCGAGGCGGACGCCTCGCTGACCACCACTTTGTTCCTGGGGCTGCGTCCGGCGCGCGACACCGAGATCTATTTCGACCCCGAAGTGGCCGGCGGCCGGGGTTTTAGCGGAGTTAACGGGCTGGCCGATTCGCCTAACGGGGAACTGCCGAGGGTGGCCACCGCGACGCCCAAGCCCTACCTGGCGCGTCTTTACGTGACGCAGGACATCGCGCTGGGCGCCGAGCGGGAAGCGGTCGAGAGCGACGAAAACCAGCTTGCGGGAGGCCGTCCTGTGAGGCGCTACACGATCGCCGCCGGGCGTTTCACGGTCACGGATTTCCTCGACAACAATCGTTACTCGCACGATCCGCGCACGCAGTTCATGGGATGGGGCGTGATGTACAACGGGGCCTGGGATTATCCCGCCGACACGCGCGGCTACACGTGGGGCTGGGTGCATGAGCTGCACATGCGTCGCTGGTCCGGGCGCTACGCGAACGCGGCCATGCCCAGAGTGGCCAACGGGCTGCGCTTCGACCGCCGCCTGCTGCGCGACCGCAGCGACATGGAAGAGGGCGAGTGGCGCTTCCACCCGCGCGGGCACGAGGGCGCCATCCGCGCGCTGGCCTACCAGAATCACGCGGATATGGGCACTTACTCGGAAGCGCTGCGGCTGGCGGCTCAGACCGGCGGCACGCCGAGCGTGATCTCGACGCGCCGCGTGGGCACGCTGAAATACGGTTTCGGCATCAGCGCAGATCAGGAGCTGACGCGCGATATCGGCATCTTCGGGCGGTGGGGTTGGAACGACGGCAAGACCGAGAGCTTCGCCTTCACGGCCATGGACCGGCTGGTGGAAGGCGGCGTCTCGATTACCGGAACGCGCTGGAAGCGCCCGCACGACACAGTGGCAACCGAGATCAACTCGGGCGGTCTGGCGGGCGTCCACGCGCTCTACCTGCAGCGCGGCGGCCTCGATTTTCTGATCGGCGACGGTACCCTGCGCTACGGCCGCGAGCTGGTTTCGGAGAGCTACTACTCGGCGCGCCTGATGCGAGGGGTGACGCTGAGCGTCGATCTGCAGCACGTGAACAATCCGGCCTACAATCGCGATCGTGGGCCGGTCTGGATCGGCTCGTTGCGGCTGCATGTCGAAGGCGGAAAGTAGGGGAAGACCGCGCCCTCATGGTCGCGGCTCGGATGAACTGTAAACAGAGCCGCGACCGTAAGGGAGCGGATGCTCCTAGATCTTCGCGAAGAGCTTGGCCAGCACTTTGACTAGCTTGTCGATTTCCTTCTCCGTCACGATGTAGGGCGGCAGGAAACGCAGCACGGTGTCATGCGTGCAGTTGATCAGCACGCCTTCGGCCATGGCGTCCGTCACGAGCTGTTTGCCCGGAATGGCCAGCTCCATGCCCACCATCAGCCCGAAGCCGCGCACTTCCTTGACGAAGGAATACTTCTTCGCCAGCTCGTTAAGGCTCTGCTGGAAGTAGCCGCCTACGCGTTGGATGGAGGGCATCAACTCGTCGAGAATATCGAAGAACTCCAGCGCCACGCGGCAGGCCAGCGGTCCGCCGCCAAACGTCGTACCGTGCATCCCCGGCTTGATGGCCGCCGCGGCACGCGCATTGGCCACGACCACGCCGAGCGGGAGCCCGCAAGCCAGCGGCTTGGCCGCCGCCAGTACGTCCGGGAGAATCACGGGCGTCAAGCGTTGGTAGGCGAAATAGGTTCCCGGGCGGCCCACGCCGCACTGAACTTCATCGGCCACCAGCAGGGCGTCGTAGCGATCCGCCAGCTCCCGCGCCTTGGCCATGTATTCGTGCGTGAGCGGATAGATGCCGCCTTCGCCCTGGATCATCTCGAGCACGATGCCGGCGGTGCGCCGGCTGAAGGTGGCCTCCAGGGCCGCGACGTCGTTAATGGGCACGAAGTGCACGCCCGCCAGCAGCGGCTCGAAATCGCTGCGGTACTTGGCCTGGCCGGTAATGGAGAGCGCTCCGAACGTGCGGCCGTGGAAGGAGTTTTCGAGCGCGATAATTTCGAACTTCTCGGGATGGATGGCGTGGCCGTGTGCGCGCACCATCTTGAGGGCGCCTTCGATGGCCTCGGTGCCGGTGTTGGCAAAGAAGGTGCGCTCCAGGCCGCTGGCCTCGGCCAGGCGTTTCGCCAGGGGACCCTGATACTGGTGGTAGTAAAGATTGGAGCAGTGCACCATCAGGCCGGCCTGCTCGCGAAGCACTTTGAGGAGACGCGGATGGGCGTGGCCCAGCGCGTTCACGCCGATTCCGGCGATGAAATCCAGGTAGCGGCGGCCCTCCAGATCGTAAACGTAACAGCCTTTGCCGCGTGCCAGAACCAGGGGATAGCGGGCGTAATTCTGGAGTACGTAATCGCGTTCCAGGTCCATCACCGCCTGCGCGGGCGTGGCTGTATCGGGGGGAAGTGCGCCAGTCATTTATTTCATGATAACGCCGTGACGGAGCGGTCCCCAAAGATCGCGGCTCGCGGGCGAACTGCACGGACGCGTGGCGACGCGCCCCGGTTAGGATTGGCGGCGGGCGGAATTCCCGGATGGTATGCTGATCGTTTCGGACATGATAGCCGGCCCACCTTCCCACGTGGCTTCCCGCACCGTTTTGCGCGCGATCTTGGCGTGCCTGCTGGGTGTGGCGGGGGTGTTCGGCCTGGACGCGCTGCTGTTCCGCACGGGACTCTACCCCGCGATCCTGGAGCCGGATTCCATGGCGGGGCGCTTCGAGCTGATCCTGCACCGCGAGCAGAAAGCCCAGGCGCGCTACGGCGCCAACCTCGTCGAGACGCTGGGCGATTCGCGCTTCGCCTACTATCCGAGGGTGGCCAACCAGTTGACCGGCGAGACCGGCTACGCGTTCCGCCATGCCGGCGTGGCCGGAACCGACATTCGCGCGTGGAATTATATGCTGCGCGATCTGGATCCCACCAGGCGCCGCTACCGCGCCATCGTGCTGGGCGTGGACGATTACGATGACGAGGACGGCTCGTACGATATCGGCGACGACCTGGCCACGCTGCGCTACGTGATCGCGCGCCTGCGCCTCGGCGACGTTTTCGACCTGGCGCGCTCCTTCGAAGACCGCACGGCGCAATGGGAGACCATCCGCGGCGGCCTTCTGAAGGGCATGGTTTACCAGGCCGATATCTTTGCCTTCCTGGACCATCCCCTCAAGCGCCTGGCCTACGTGCGGCTGTGCAACGGGGGCTACGAAGGCTGGACCTACGACTACGTGGATTCGAACAAGAGCGTGGCCGGATTCCAGGTGGATTGG
>CAYRWE010000181.1:0-10239 GCA_964427655.1 uncultured Solibacteraceae bacterium
CGTCCGGGTGCAGGTAGACGTGATAGATGGCCGGCGCCAGCGTGGAATAGTGCAGGGGCTCGAGGCCCTCCCGCATATTCCGAACGATCTGTACAATTACGTCCCGCGCCGTGGCGGGCGGGGTAGCGGCGGGGGAATCCATGCCTTTTCCGATTTTAGCGCGCCGCGCCGCGCCGGCGTCACCGCGCACTCGAGCGAAGCGCCGTGCGATCATAAATCTCGTGATGAACGCATTGCTGTTGACCGAATACATGCATCTGGAAATGACCCGGATGCCCGAGCCGGAGGTCGGCCCGGAGGACGTCCTGGTGCGCGTGCGGGCCTGCGGCATCTGCGGCAGCGACGTGCATGGCATGGATGGCAGCACCGGGCGCCGTATCCCTCCTATCGTGATGGGCCATGAGGCCGCCGGAGAGGTGGCCGCCCTCGGCAAGAGCGTCACCGGGCTGCGCGTGGGCCAGCGCGTCACCTTCGATTCCACCATCTATTGCGGCCGCTGCTTCTACTGTGCGCGTGGGGAAGTCAATCTGTGCGAAAACCGCGAGGTGCTGGGCGTTTCGCCCGGCCCGTACCGCCGCCATGGAGCCTTCGCGGACTACGTGGTGGTGCCCCAGCGCATCGTCTTCCCGCTGCCGGACAGCCTCACCTTCGAGCGCGCCGCCATGATCGAAGCGGTCTCGGTGGCGCTGCACGCCGTGAAGATCACCCCTGTTTGCCCCGGCGATACGGCCGTGGTGGTGGGCGCCGGCATGATCGGTCTGCTGGCCGTGCAGGCTTTGCGGAACGCCGGGTGCGGATGCGTTGCCGCGGTGGATGTGGATGCCGCCCGGCTGGCGCTCGCCCGGCAACTCGGCGCCAACCATGCGTGGGCCCCCCGGACCACCGATATCTCCGCCGCCGCGGCCGAGATCACCGAGGGACGCGGCGCCGATATCGCCGTCGAGTGCGTGGGCGCCAACGATCCGGTCCGTACCGCCATCGCCTGCGTCCGCAAAGGCGGCAGCGTGACCCTGGTGGGCAACGTGGCGCCCTCGGTCGACCTGCCCTTGCAGGCCGTGGTCACGCGCCAGTTGCGATTGCAAGGCTCCTGCGCTTCTTCGGGCGAGTATCCCGAGGTCATCGAGCTTCTGTCGGAGGGGAAGATTCAGGTAGACCCGTTGATCAGCGCCGTGGCGCCGCTGGCCGAAGGCGCCAACTGGTTCGATCGATTGTACCGGAGGGAAGCCAATCTGATGAAGGTTATCCTGAGGCCCTGAAAGGCCGGGACCGGCGGAGGAGGTAGGGACCCGCCGGTCCCGCCACAAATTCGTCCGATCGAGCTACTTCCGGCTCTTGGCCCGCTGGCGGGCGAAGGCCGAAAAGGCCACCAGGGTCCCGCCGCTCAACAGCAGGATAAAGGACGATGGCTCGGGAGTGCTTGTGCCCGTGCTGATGTCGCCCTGGATGAAATCGTTGCCGCAATCCGCGGAAGACCACAGAAGCCCGACGTTCCCGGAGCCGTTCGTGAGGACAGTGCCCGAAGGCGCCGTGAAGCTCATCGAGATCTGGTATTCGGCATTGCTTCCGCCGAGGTCGCTCACGGAAACTCCATTACCGGTTGCCACCAGCGTGCCCGAGGTGAACAGTACCGGCAGGTTGTTCCGGTAGTAGACGTTGCTCGGATTATTGAGCGCCTGCTGCGCGGTTTCAATGCTGGAGGTGTTGACCAGGTACAGGTCGCCGGCGATCAGGTTGTTCGCCGGGTCGGAAACCAGCGGGACCGCATAGGTCAGGAGAGATTCCACGTTCGACGGGTTCGCGAAATCGGTGACGTTGGGGTTCACGAAGTTGCTGACCGTGGTGTTGTTGGAAGACGCGTAGAAGAATACGGCGCCGGGAGTCATAGTCATGCCCGGAACGCCGGAATCGGTGAAGCCGTTCAGGGTCGATTTAACACCCGGCGTGCTGATTCCGCCGAGGTTGCTGTCCAGCGTGATGGACGTCGCTCCGTTGCCGGCAACCGTCACACTTGCGCTTTGGATGTCGTAAAGGCTCTCGTTGCCGATGACGTCACATTGGCTATAAGGCGCAGCGGAGGAGTATTGGCAATTGTTCTGGGGTTGGTTGAAAGTATCTGTGATCGTGCCGGCCGAGCAGAGGGCGGCGCTTAACAGGACGAATACCGGTGCGAATCTCATGACCCAAAATTAATTCACGTGGGGCTACAAAAGAAGAGGACTAACGATACTTTGAGTTCGTAGTACGGCCCATGGGTCGAGTAACTGATGTACCAGGACGAACTTAGTAATTACTTTATAATCGGGCGGATACAGACCTGCGTCGCGCCTGCTCGGACTTATCGGCGAGCCCTCGTTTGGCGGGGTACCAGCCGTTTTCCCGGTACGATCTGGCACTAGGAAATCTCCGAAACCGCATCGGATTCTTAGAGATTTAGTGGCGCGGAGATAACGTTGTATTCGCGCCGATATGCGCACGCGAATACAACCACGGCGGGCGGCATTGGCTCAGCGCGTTGAGGCGGACCGGGAATTGAGACGCAGCGCCGCGGTGAGTGCCGCGCGCGGCACCACAGGCGGCACCGGAGCGTGTGGGTGTGTCGAGTGGGACAGTGCTGTGACCGCACTCCGTGCCGGTCGTGGCTCCGATCGAAGCCGGGCCCAAAGGGCACCCACGTGAGCGAGCGGTGCTTCGATGAAACTGAATCGAGCGGTCGAAGACCGAGGGGGCAGATCCACGGCGATTGTGCAAAGTGCCGCGGAGCCGCGTGCTATTTGGCGGCGGCCTTGCGGGCGGCCTGATCCGCCAGTATGGCGGCTTCGATGGCTTTGCCGACTGCGTCGGGCGCTGCCGCGCCGTTTACCGTTCGGACCATCGCGGGACCGTAGAACTCGAGAATCGGCCCGGTCAGCTCGGCGTAGGCGCGCAAGCGCTGGCGGATCACGGCTTCCTGGTCGTCGCTGCGGGTCGTGAGCGCCGTGCCATCGTCATCGCAATGCTCCGCGACGCGCGGCGGCTGGGTGAGCACGTTATAAATGCGCAGGCACTTGGGGCACTGGCGGCGAGCCGTCAGGCGGCTCACCAGGACGTCGTCGGGGACATCCATGTGGATCACCACCGGATCGAGCAGTCCGCGATTGCGCAGCAGTTCACCGAATACCTTGGCCTGCGGCACGGTGCGTGGATACCCATCCAGCAGGAAGCCATCGCGGCAGTCCGGCTGTCCGATGCGGCTGGCCACCATCGCGTTGACGATGTCGTCGCCCACCAGCCCGCCCTGGCTCATGATGGCGAGGGCCTTCTTCCCCAGTTCCGTTCCGGCCTTGCACTCGGCGCGGAACATCTCGCCGGTGGAAATAGCTGGAATATGAAAGCGCTCGGCGAGATGAGTGGCCTGCGTGCCTTTGCCGCATCCGGGGGGACCGAAAAGTAATAGGATCAACACTGCCTCCGAGGGCGCCGCATAGCGGGGCCCGAATATTTATCGGACGCTCGCGTCCGAAACTCTAGGCTAACTGGCTGAGGGCCGGGCCGTCAAGGTTCGATTCGCCCGTCCGCGCGCAAGTTGAGCGTTTGGTCACGCCAGGCCACGCGGCTCCCGAAAGCGCCCGCCAGCCAGACGGCGAATCCGAACAGGTCGCGCAATGGAATGAGCCAGCAGCCTGTGGCCGCGCGTCGGTCGCCCAGGATTCCCGCGCCCACCGCCACTCCGGCGCCGATTCGCACGCCCAGTGCCAAGCATCCAGCCCACCACTCGCCGCCGGCAAAGGCCACCAGCGCCCACAAAGTGGCGTGCGTCACCATGTAGCCGTAATAGCCGCCCGGCCGGGAGACCCTGATGGTGCGTGACCAGCGCAACTGGTGCCGCCAGACCTCGCCCCACGAGCCCGCGCCCAAGTCTGTGGCCACCACTACGGGCGCGAAGTGAATGCGATAGCCCAGCCGGCTAATGCGCAGGCCAAGCTGGTAATCGTCGGCAATATAGCCCGCGATAGCCTCGAAGCCGCCGATTTTCGGAAGTAGCTCCGCGCGGAATGCCATGGTGGATCCCAGCGCGAATTCGGCCACGCCTACGAGGCGCGCCACCAGCACGCTAGGGGCGAATTCCGTGGCGATGCCCAGCGCCTCCATGCGCGCGGCCGGCGAATCGGCATCCGCGCGGTAGAGGCACGTGACCAGGCCGGCGCGCGGATCTTCTAACGCTGCCGTGACGCCCTCCAGGTAGCTGGGATCGACTGTGATATCGCTGTCGTTGACCAGCAGCACCGGGTAGCGCGCCTGCCGGGCCAGCGCCGCCAGAACTCCGGCCTTGGCGTTGGGGGCATCGGTCGAGACCACCGTGATCTCGATTCGCAGGGCGGGGAATTCCTCGCGCAGGCGCCGTGCATCGGCCAGAGCCGGATCGTGCGGGTCGGTGACGCCGAACAGGATCTCGAATTCCGGGTAGTCCTGCACCGCGTGCGAGCGCAGCGCTTCCCACAGATGCGCGTCGCGGCCATGCAACGGCTTCAGGATGGAGACCGGCGGGCGCCCTCCGGCGCGCGTCGCGGGGCGCCGTTTGAATCGCGCGGCTGCCACCAGGGCCAGCAAGTAATATGCTGTCGCCGCCAGCGCGGGCAAGGCCGGCCAGATCACACCGACACCAATATCACGCCGCAAATCACCAGCGAAGCGCCCGCCCAGCGCAGCCAGTTCACGCGCTCCTTGAGGACCGAGCGCGCCAGCAGTGTCTCGAGAACATAGGTGATGGCCGTGGCCGGAACCGCGAAGCTGAGATCGGCGATCGAGAGCAGCTTCAAAAACGCAAAGAACGAGACGGCCATGGCCACCACCGAGCCGATGACGAAGCGGTTCTGCGCCAGCATCGCGAGGGCCCGTCCCAGGGCGCCGGGGCGGAAATCGCGAATCTCTCCGTGGTGGCGCATGCCCAGAGCCTGCAAGACTTCGCCGGCGGCTGTGGCCGCCACCGAGATCGCGATGAGCAGCCACTTCATGCCGGGCCTCCGAATTGAGGTGGGGCATACTTTAGCTTGCCCACAAAATTCTTCATGCGCCGCTCCCCTTGGCCGGCTGCCGGGGCACGGTCTGCGGTTCGGTGGCGACGCCCACCAGCGCCACGCCCGCGACGATCAGGACGATGCCGGCCCAGCGGTGCGCGGTAATGCGCTCACCCAGGAACCAGACGCCCTCGAGCGCCACCAGCACGTAGCCGATAGCCGTCACCGGCAGCACGTAGCTCAGGTCCGCCCAGCTCAGCAGGGCCATGCGCGAAAGCATCCACAGAATCAGCAGCAGGACGCCTCCGGCCACCCAGGGCCGGAAGAGCACGGTGATGTATTGGAGCGGCGAAGTAAGATCGGAACTCATCCCGCGCTTGAGAAAGAAATTGCCCAGTACATTGCTGAGGATGGCAACCACGGCGAACAGACAGGTCTTGAACCGGAGCCGCGCGGATTCCGGATGCATGCCCGCGATCAATCGCCGGCGGGCGCCGGCGCGGGCTTGGCAGCCGCTTTATGCTCGGCCACAAACTTCTTCCGTTTGGACCGTAGCGCCAGGTACTCGCGAGCTTCCTTGGCCAGCCGCCTCCGCTCGTCGGAATCGAACAAGGCCTTGCGCACAATCCGCCAGACCACGCGCGGGCGGAAGAAGTATTCGCCGTAGAAGCGTTCCACGAACTCCACCAACTCACCCCGGTCGAGCCCCGGGTAGATGATGTTGGGGAGCTGGTGACCGGTCTCATCGGTCATGGAATCGATGGTGATGAGGTTGTTCTTCTTGACGTATTCGAAGAACTCGGTGCCAGGGTAGGGGTGGGCGATCGAAACCTGGATGGTCTCGGTATCCATGCGCTTGGCGAAATCGATGGTGCGCAAGATGCTCTCGCGCGTCTCGCCGGGCAGCCCGATGATGTAATCGCCGTGCACCGCGAGTTCCAGCTTCTTGCAATTGGCCGTGAAGCGCTGCGCCATCTCGACCGTGGCGCCCTTCTTGATGTTCTTGAGAATCTGCGGGTCGCCGGATTCGTAGCCCACGATGAGCAGGCGGCAGCCGGCCTCCTTCATGGCCTTCAGCGTGTCGTAATCGGTGGTGACGCGCGACGTGCAGGACCACGTGAATTTCAGCGGCTGAAGCTTGCGGCACAGCTCGATGGTGCGCTCTTTGCGGTAATTGAAGGTATCGTCGTCGAAGAAGATTTCCTTGACGTTGGGGAACTGTTCCAGGGCGTAGCGCACTTCGTTCGCCACGTCGTCCGCCGAGCGCAGCCGCCAGCGGTGGCCGGAGTGAGTCTGTGGCCACAGGCAGAAGGTGCACAGCGCCGGGCACCCGCGCGAGGTGTAGAGCGAGATGAAGGGGTTCAGCAGGAACGGGACGTTATAGCGGGTGATATCGAGATCCCGCTTGTAGGTCCGCGTCACCCACGGCAGCGCGTCCAGATTCTCGATAGCCGGGCCTTCGGGATTGTGAACGATCTCGCCGTTCTTACGGAAGCTCACGCCCGGCAACTCTTCGAGCGGTTTCCCCTTGGCGTAATCGGCGATCTGATAATCGAACTCCCGCCGCACCACGAAATCGATGGCTTTCGAGCCGAGCAGCGTCTTTTCGGGTTCGGTGGTCACGGGCGGACCGACGAAGGCCACTTTGAGCTTGGGGTTGGCGTCCTTCATCATCTCGGCCATGCGCACGTCCACGTGGAATCCGGGGGTCGAGGTGTATAGCACCAGCAGCTCGAAATCCCGCCCCATCTGGACGGTCTGCTCAATCGAGATCTTGTGCGGGGGTGCGTCCACCACCTTGCTGTCCGGCAGCATGCCGGCCGGGTAGCACAGCCACACCGGATACCAATAGGACTCGATCTCGCGCGAGGCCGGCCAGCGCGAACTGGCCCCGCCGTCGAACCCTTCAAAAGAGGGAGGATTCAGAAACAGTGTTCTCATTGGCTCTCCGCCGCGGCTGGAGTGCGGGCCGCGCTCATTGGCTTTCGTAATCGCCCAGTGCCGCGGCCGGCCCCGAGAAATTCGTGTAATCGATGATCAGCTCGGCCTTGCCGACCAAACGAGTCTCCACCACGCTCTGGGTGTGCAGGGGCACCGAGATTCCGTCCCGGATGGCGTAGTTTCGGACGAACGCGACGCGCTTCAGGAAAAGTGAGGGATTCTTCACTAGATACCCCGATTCCCGTACCCGCAAGTAGGTTGCCGCGTCGATCCACACTTCGCCCTTGTACATACCCTGGCGCTTCTGCCGCGGGGTTACCTGGAACATATGCACATCGCGCCCCTCGAACTGGCCGCGGCCGCGGTATTTGAATTTGTAGTTGGCGGGGGTCACCGCGAGTGAGGCGGGCTGCTCCTTCTGGGCCTCCGCTTCGGCGGTGAGGTAGCGGGCGATCACTTCCTTCTTGACGGTGTTGTCGCCTTCGAACCCCAGGATCTGGTAGGTGATGCGTCCCAGCTTCGAGATATTGCGCAGGGCGTGGAGCTTACCGGTCTTTTTCAGGCTGGGGAGGGAAGCTGCGATCTCCACTTCCATCGAAACGCCACGGAAAAGCTGCCGCTGGCCTTCCTCGGCCGCGCAATAGTGGTCGAGAATAGCCTCCGGGGGCATGGCGACAGGTTCCGCCAACACTCCGGCACACATAACCGCAAACACCGGCAGAATATGGACCTTCAAACGAGAGACCCCGCGATCTGGAATGAGCCGAAGCATTGAGTCTACCAGCCTGTGCGGGTTTGGGGCAATTAGGTCTTTGGGGGGCAAGGTTCCGGACAGCCTTCCAAGGCCGGCCGATCAGGCCTCTTCCTCCGCCTGAATCGTATGTGCGAGACCATCCGGCTCTCCCCGCGCGCCAAACGCCGTGATAGCATCCACGGTTCCAAAACGCCCCGTAAAGTGGAAATCGCTGCCGCGTCCGGGATCGCTCTCGATCCAGATCTTTCCGCGCATACTTCCGACGATCCCCAGCGAGATGGCCAAGCCAAGACCCGTGCCGCCATATCGGCGGGTGATCGAGCCGTCGGCCTGGCGGAATGGCTCGAAGATCTGCCGCTGCTGCTCTGGCGGTATGCCGATCCCACTGTCCCGAACCGCGAAGTGGAGCGTGTATTCGCTGTCTTCCGCGGGTTCGCCATGCACTTCGATGCGGATGAAGCCCCTGGCGGTGAACTTGGCGGCATTCCCCAGCAGGTTCAGCAGCACCTGGCGGAGATGGGTGGCATCGCCGAGCAACGCGTCGGGGACATTCGGATCGATGTCCCAACTCAGTTCCAAGCCCTTGCCCATGGCTTCCGGCGCGGTGGTTTTGGCAGCGGCGGCCACCGTTTCCCGTAGCGAGAAAGGTTCCCACTCGAGCTCGATATGGCCGGCTTCGATCTTGGAAATATCGAGGATATTATTGATGATCCGCAAAAGCGCGTGGGCCGAGCTTTCCACCGTATCCAGATAGTCCCGCTGGAGTTCGTTCAAGGGCGTCTGCAAAGTGAGCTGGGTGAAGCCGATGATTCCGTTCATGGGAGTGCGGATCTCATGGCTCATGTTGGCGAGGAATTTGCTCTTCAGCCGGGTCATTTCTTCGGCCTTGTCTTTGGCGATGCGCAGCTCGGCGTTGGTGGCATTCAGATCCGCCGTGCGGCGGGCCACTTCGGCTTCGAGCTCCATGCGGCGCCGCTCTTGTTCCAAATCCCGCTCGGTCAGGCGGCTGTTTTCATCTTCCAGCAGGCTCGTTGCGATGGCTCCGCCCATCTGTTCTCCGATGAAGGAAATGGCGGCGATTTCGCCTTCCGAGTATGCGTGCGTCTCGCGATGATGGACGTTGATGACGCCGATAGAACTGCCTTTGTGGACGACCGGGACCGACAGGAATGCCTGGTAGGTGTCCTCCACCAGCGTGGGGAAGGTCTTGAAACGCGGATCGGCGGACGCCCGCGAGCTTAGGGCGACGGGGGTCTGATGCTCGGCCACCCAACCCGTGACGCCTTCGCCCGATTTGATCCGGGTGTCGCTAATGCCGGCGCGGGGCACCTGCGAAGCTCGCAGCACAAAGTCGCCGGTCGTCGATTCCACCAGGTAAACCAGACAGGCGTCACAGCCGGAAGCTTGGGATGCGAGACCGACGATCTCGCCCAACATTTCATCCAGCGACAGTTCGGAATTGACGATGCGGCTCACCCTGTGGAATATGGAGAGCTGCTCCAGGGGGGGACCCATCATGTTTCAGTCTAGAATTGGGGTGCGGGAGCGTCCAATCATTAGTTTCTATAGTGCCGATCAGACATGGTCCTCCGCATGTGGGCAGCTAAAGCGTGTCCTGCCTTAGGCATCCTACGCTCACCGAACCAGAGCGCAGGTGGTACGCTTGGGGCATGTCGCGGTATCAGATCGAAACCGGACGCCGGGTCCCCGGCTCGCCGGCCACCCGGATCACGCTCATCGTCATCTTGATTGTGCTCCTGTTCGGCGCGCGATCCATCGCTTCTTACGCCATCGAGGTTGCGTGGTGGTCGGAATTAGGGCAGTTCCGCACCTGGCTCAGCATGCTCTATTACAGCTTCGCGCCTCTGGCCGCAGCCACCCTGGCGGCTTTCGGGGTGCTGTGGCTGGCGCACGCGCGGGCCCTCAAGTTCGCCGGAACGGGCCTCGGCGAGCACCGCCTGTACGCCCGCCTCTCCGCCCTCGTGCTGCTGGTTCTGAGCTATTTGATCTCGGCGGCCTCGATCGATACCTGGACCGTGGTGCGCTTCGCCGGCTCGCGCGGATTGCCCGCGGCGGCTACCGCCTGGCACGACGCGGTTTTCGATAAACCGCTATCTTTCTATCTTTTCGATCTGCCCTTCTACGGCATGGTGCGCGGCTGGGTGCTGGGCCTGGCGATCTTCTCGATCCTGCTCTACTGGATCGCCGCGCGCGCCTGGCAGTTGCGCTTCAAGCTGCCCCAGTTGCGGGATGCCCGCGAGATCGATCCCGGCTTTTTCCGGCTGGAGGGCGGCCTGGAATCGAGCTTCCTGCGCGGCGCCGCGGTGGTGCTGCTGCTGGCCCTGGCCGCACGCTTTTTCCTGGGGCGCTATGAGATGGTCTACAACGAGCACGGCACTTTTCTCGTAGGCATCGATTATGTGGACCAGAATATCGGGCTGCCGCTGCAATGGCTCGTGATTGTGGCGTGCCTGGCGGCCGCCGTGCTCGTGGCCATGGGGCGCTGGCTGCTGGCCGCCTCGATGGCCCTGGCGCTGGTGGTCTCCTTCG
>CAYRWE010000182.1:0-10209 GCA_964427655.1 uncultured Solibacteraceae bacterium
GGTTTGCGTTAAACTACCCATGAGGCTATCGAGTGACGCTAAGCCGGCGCGGACCGCGCGGTCCACCCGGTCCACCACACCGTTTGCCGGTACTAAGGAATTCAAAATGGAACAAAAGCTGAAGATAGCCGTGTTCATCGATTTCGATAATATCGAGATCGGCGTGAAGTCCACACTGCACCGCGAGTTCGACGTGGCGGCGGTGTTGGACGCGCTGAAGGAACGCGGAGAGATTGTCACCAAGTTCGCCTATGCGAATTGGGGCCGGCAGGAATCGGCCACCCGGGCGCTCTCCGAGCACGCCGTGCAGATGGTGCAGCGCGATCCCTCGCCGCGCGGCGACAAGAACGGCGCCGATATCAACCTGGCGCTGGACGCGCTGGAGATGGCCTTCACCCACGATCACATCAACGCCTTCGCCATTGTGAGCGGAGACAGCGATTTCATCGCGCTGGTGAATAAGCTCAAGCAGTATGACAAGCGCATCTTCGTGGTGGGCGGGAAGGCCTTCACCAGCACGATCCTGCAGAAGAACTGCCACGAGTTCGTTTCCTATGAATCGCTCATCGACGAGCGGCCGCGTCACCAGTCGCAGCAGTCCGAGCGGCAACAGCAGCAGCCGCCGCCGCAGGGCGACCGGCCGCCGCAACAACAGCAGCCGCCGCCGCAGGGTGACCGGCCGCCGCAGCAACAGCAGCAGCCGTCGCAGCAGCAACAGCGGCCCAAACGCGTGGCCCTCGACCTGGCGCAGGCCATGCCTCTGGTCGAGCGCGCCCTGGGCGTGCTGGAACGCCGCGAGGTGCGGCCGCAGCTCGGGCTGCTGAAATCCACCATGCTGCAGCTCGATTCGACCTTCAACGAGAAGGCCTATGGCGCCAGCTCGTTCACCGAATTCGTGGAGAAGCTCCAGAAGGCCGATTTCGTCGAGGTGAGCGGCGGCGAAGGGCGCTACATGATCCGTATGAAGGGCGCGGCGCCGGAGAAGCCGGGAGCCAAGCCCGAGGAAGCCATCCCCATCCTGCGCGACGTCCTCGAGACCCGGCGCCTGGAAGTGGACAATGGCGCCATGGCCGATGAACTGGCCGAATGGGTCAAGGAAGAGCGGCCCAACTTCGATTGGCACGCCTACGGTTTCCAGGAATTCAGCGAGCTGCTGAATTACGCGCAGGATAAGGGCCTGGTGCGCATCCAGGCGGATGAGGAGAAGGGGCTGACCGTCTACCTGGGCAGCGAGTTCCATCCGCCCGCTCCGCCGCCCGAGCCCGAGCCGGTTGCGCCCGTCGAGGAAGAGGAAGAGGTGGATGAGCCGCAACCGCTGGTACCCGGGCAGCCCACCGCGACCGGCGAAATCCCCATTCCCGAGGCGCCTCCCAAGCCCGTGCGGCGCCCCCGCGCACCCCGCAAAACCGGCGGCGATGGCTCCGGCAAGAAGCGCGTCACGCGCCCGCGCAAGAAGCAGCCGGGCATGTAGAGGATGCGTCCGAAATATCGGCCATAACCGCTCGCTTACGCGCGCGGCTCCGTATCGATTCTGAGCCGGGCCCGGAGGGCACCCCGTCAGGGAGCGATTTATCCGCGGCGCGATCATAACCCCCGCTCTGCACGACGCACCACACTGGGGGCGCCCGGTCGGCCTTTTCGGTCACAAGCCGTTCGGCCAATCGAATCAGTTAGCTAGCTGGATGACCGGAAAACCACCCTGGTATTCTGCGACCGGGGAGATATGAGTTTTCTCAAAAACATCATTCAGAAGATAGTTAACCTGTTCAAGTCCAGCGGCGCGGCGCTCACCACGGCGGCCAATTTGGTCGGGGTGGTCCTGCCGGTCGTCGAGGAAATTGCCGCCTTGGCGCCCAATCGCACCGACGAGGAGATCGTGGCGGTATTCCAGAAGTTTGGCGTGCCGCTTTCGCAGCAGATTCTCTCGACGCCGCTGGCGCAGCGCGGTTACGTCCTGCTGGAACTGGCTACCCAGGTATTGGCGGCCAGGTTTCCGTCGATCGCCACCAGTATTCTCTACCTCGCCGTGCAGCTTGCCATGGCTTCCACGGGGAGCATCACATCCACAGGGACCGCCGCGGCCTGAGCCAATTCGCCGGGCTTTGTAATTCCGGCTCGAAAATTGGCCATTCCGGCCGAAAAGAGTTTTGTGGACGCCCTCTTACGGAATGCCGAGCAGATCCTGGAAACCGCCGTCGCGGCGCAGGGACCCGAAGCTCAGGATTGCGCGATTTGCATTTCGTCGAGCGGCGCAGTTCGGATGATTGCCGACCCCGCCGGTTGGTCCTTGGCGGCACTGGCGTATGAAACGGGAGCGGCGGCAGTCTATCGCGTGGAGCGCCGGGGAGGACAGGTGCGTGTGGAGGGGTGGTCCCGGACCGGGGAGTGCGTTCTCCGGCGTCAGATGCCGGGTGCGTGGTGGTCCGCAGGCCGCCCCTTCAGCGTTCAGGCCACTCTCCAGTTGGCGGCCTGCTGAGGCCGCTCGAAAAACGACCTCTCGCCGCAGGTGCGCAGTTCGTAGCGCTCCAACTTCAGTACAGTTTCCCCAGCTTTCGACCGCATCACCGGTCCTTCCACCAGCAATTCCAACGGACAGATGTTCTGCAGCTTGAAAGGCCAGGCGATCCGCGCCTCCACGTAACTACCCACCGGGAGATCCTCCTCCACGCGAAAGCGGACGCCGCTGCGGCTCAAATCGGCTGTTACGCCGCAGCCCCCATGCATCCTTCCGCGCTCGTCCGCGTATTGAAACTGGATCTGGGATTGGAACTCGTACCTGCGGGCAACCCGGCGGTCTCCGTTGATCAGTTCAGTGGGCATCTGTTTCCTACCTGCGATCATGGCCCAGTTCACCCTGCATGACATAGACCTGGGCGTACCGGGAAGCCGCTAGAAGTACCGTCCAAACGTACTAAACCCGCTTTCGGCAGTACTCGCTTCGGCCGCTTGACGGCGCCTGCGGGCCGAACTACCGTGGACCTATGCGTTTCCCGAGACGCCGGTTTCTCAGCTCCGCTCTCGCCCTGCCCGCCATGCCGTCCTTTGCGCAGCGCGGCGCGGTCCTGGCGATCGGCGAGTACGATCCCTCCAACGTGAAGCTCTGCCACCGCCTCGACGGGCGAAGCGTCACCGACGACGATATGCACTTTCTTCAGCAGATCGGCCTGCGATGGGTCAGGGTGGAATTCGGCGCGGACGCGAATTTCGAGGATCTCCAGGCCATCCAGCGGCGTTTCGCGCGTTACGGCTTGCGGATCTACTCAGCCGTACACACCGCTTACCGCTCCCTGGACGTGCAACTGGGACGGCCGGGGCGCGACCGGGATATCGACACCTACCGCCGCTTCCTGGGCGATCTCGGAAAGCTGGAGATCCCCGTGGCCTCTTACGACTTCCATCCCGCCAACACGTACACCACCCGGACGATCGAGTATCAAGGTTACTCCACGCGCGAGTTCGATCTGGCCGATTTCCGCGCGCGCGTCGAAAAGCGGCAGTTCGACCGCGAATACACGGCCGACGAAATCTGGGCCAATTACACCTACTTCGTAAAGGCCGCGCTGCCCGCCGCCGAGGAAGCCGGCGTCACCATGGCCCTGCACCCGGACGACCCGCCGCTGGCCAAAATGAACGGCGTGGCCAAGCTGTTCATCGATTACGAGGGATACCGTCGCGCCGAGCAGATCGCCGGCAACAGCCGCAACTGGGGACTCACGCTGTGCGTGGGAACGTGGCTCGAAGGCGGCACCCACATGGGCAAGGATGTCTTCGAGATGATCCGCGATTTCGGCGGGCGCGGCAAGATCTTTGAAATCCACTTCCGCAACGTGACTTCGCCCCTGCCACGCTTCAACGAGACTTTCCCGGACGGCGGATACGCCGACCTCTACCAGGTGATGAAGGCGCTGCGCGAGGTGCGCTACAACGGCGCCGTGGAACCGGACCACGTCCCGCCCCTGGTGGGCGATACCGGCATGGAACGCTCCGGCACGGCTTACTGCATTGCCTGCATGCGTGCCATGTTGCGGCGCGCCAACGAGGAAGTGGGGTAGGCGCCCGCCTGGCGCCGGATCGCGCTTCCAGGTCCCTTACTGCTCGCGAATCTGAAACCAGCTCACCGAGAATCGCTGGCCGGAGGAGAACCAGCGGGAGTAGCCGCACTGGCTTTGGCTCCCCACCTGCGCGTCGTTGTAATAAAGAAATCCCTGCCACGTGTGCGGCAGGCCGGGACGATCGGGCAGAGGCATGATATAGCCGAGTTCATTGCGGGAGAACCGCGGCCGGAACATGCGCGGCCCGTCCTTATCGTTCGACACGGATTCGAGCGGCCCGGCGAAGAACAGCCCGTTCGGGGAGACAGCCTCGCCGGGGGCCGGAATCAGCCCATCGTAATACGCGATTCCGGCGGGATATTGGTAGCGGCCGTCGCCGGGCACGCAGGCGGATTGCACCCCGATGGCCGGGTCTCCCAGAGTCGCGGCATCCAGCGACTGGCCCAGAATCGCGTCCGGAAGGACCAGCGTCCCGCTCGCGCTCGAAGCCGTCGGAGTTTGATACCAGGGCTGCAGGTTGTTCGTCCCATCGGCGCTTTGGAACGTGTACAGATTGTTGGTGGGCGCGCCCCAGTCGTTAAACGCCGTCAGGAACGGCAGCGCGGCCGATGCGCTGGGGGCATAGAACCATTGCATATCCTCGGCCACCCCGGCGCTGCCCTGGCCGGTCACGATCGGGCGGGCTTGGTTGCCGCCGGGATAGGTCACCCAGGCGAGCGTGGTCAGCGTGGGTCCCGTGGCTTCGAAAATACCCGCGGTAGGGTCGCATTTGTCGGTCGTATAGGTTCCCTGGACGGCGTACACGTAAACGTGCCACAGGGAGCCATCCCATATCGGGCGGGCATCGCCCATGTCACACAGATCCTCGACGCTAGTATTGGTCAGGACCGGTTGCGGAGCCGTGAAATGGGAATAACCGTCGGGAGACGTCGAGAGAAAGAGGGCTTCCCCGTGGTTCAAATCGCTCTGCGATACCAAGTTCGAAGAAAACAGCAGCACGTAAGAACCGTTGGTGCGCGGAGATGGCGTGATCACGGAAGGCTCGTAGAGCCAATGGCCGGGGAATGTCAGCACGGGGCCGATGCGCTGCGTGACCACCTCATAGATCCGGTCGCGTGCACTGAACAGAATAGCCTGAGCGGCAATGATCGGAAATACCAGTGCAAAACTCGTGAAGATGATGACGGCCTTCATAGGAAAACCTGAAGAGTGCTTTCATTTTATACCTTAGATCCATTTCGGCAGCCGGCCGGATGGCGCCGAATCCTGTTGAGAATCCCGGCCCGTTCCGCGCACTTCCATACTCGGCACCCAATTCGAATTCCGGCCCTCCATGGCTCTCTTCAAAACCCGCACGGCCGCGGTCTACGGCATCGACGCGCACCTGATCGATGTGGAGGTGGATATGTACGCCTCCGGCTCGGCGCGCGATTTCTTCCTGGTAGGGATGCCGGATACGGCCGTGCGTGAGAGCCGCGAGCGCATTAAATCCGCGCTGCTCAACTCGGGTTTCGGCTACCCCAACAAGGCTGTCACCATCAACCTGGCGCCCGCCAATGTGCGCAAGGAAGGCGCCGGGTTCGATCTGCCGATGGCCCTGGGAATCCTGGGCGCCATGGGGATGCTCACCGGCCTCGATCGCCACCTGGTGGTGGGAGAACTCTCGCTCGATGGCACGGTGCGGCCGGTGCGCGGGGCACTCTCGGTGGCCGTGTGCGCGCGCAATGAAGGCGTGCCGAACCTGGTGCTGCCGGCGGAAAATGCGGCCGAGGCGGCCGTGGTGGAGGGTATCCGTGTGTACGGTGTGCGCCACCTGGCCGAGGTCGTGGCGCTCATCAGCCGCCCGGACGATTTCCAGCCCATGGCGCCCAACGGACACGCGGGAGCGGAGGAACCCGGCGCGGCACCGGATTTCTACGATGTGCGGGGCCAGGCCAGCGCCAAGCGGGCCCTCCAGGTGGCTGCGGCAGGCGCGCACAACGTCCTGATGATCGGGCCGCCGGGTTCCGGGAAGACTATGCTCGCTAAGCGCCTGGCCGGGATTCTGCCGCCCCTCACTTTCGAGGAAGCCATCGAAACCACCAAGATCCACAGCATCGCCGGCGTGCTGGGAGCGGGCGGCCTGCTCGATCGGCGTCCCTTTCGCACGCCGCACCATACGATTTCGGACGCCGGCCTGATCGGCGGCGGAGTGGGCGTGGCGCGTCCCGGCGAGGTCAGCCTGGCGCACAACGGCGTGCTCTTCCTGGACGAGCTTCCGGAATTCCCCAGGGACGTGCTCGAGATGCTGCGCCAGCCGCTCGAAGATGGAGTGGTGACGATCGCGCGCTCCCAGATGACTCTGCGCTTCCCTTCGCGCTTCATGCTGGTGGCCGCCATGAACCCCTGCAAGTGCGGATTTTTCGGCGACGCCACGCGCGAATGCCGCTGCACGCCGGGCCAGATCCAGCAGTACCTGGGCAAGATCAGCGGGCCGCTGCTCGACCGCATCGACATCCACGTGGAGGTGCCCGCCGTGCCCTACAAGGAGCTGCGCGGCAACGGGAACTCCGAAACATCCGCGGCCATACGGGAGCGCATCGAGGGAGCCCGCGAGCGGCAGCGCGCGCGCGGCGGCTACAACTCCCGTCTGCCGGCACGCGAAGTCCGAAAAGTCTGCGCGTTGGACGACGCGGGCGAGCGCACCCTCGAAATGGCCGTACGGCGCATGGGCCTCTCGGCGCGCGCGCACGACCGCATACTGAAAGTGGCCCGCACCATCGCCGATCTCGATGGCGCGGAACATCTCTCGGCCAAGCACGTAGCCGAGGCCGTGCAATACCGCAGCCTGGACCGGAATTACTGGTCATGAGCGGAGGCGGAGGGAGTTCCAAGGAGGCGGCGAGCCGGGACGCGGTGCGCAGGGAAAATTTGGGCAAGCTAAAGCATACCCCACCGGCATGCCTTAGCTTTTGAATGGCTCAGCCTTCCTGCTTGGGCGACTGCGGCGGCGCCATGCTCCAGAGATGGTCGCCGGAGCGCTCGTTATCCCATTGCGGCGTCGGCTCAAAGTAGCCCGTGCCGGGCTGCAGGTGGCGCCGGACCACGTCCTCGTTGAGCGTGACGCCCAACCCGGGCTTGTCCGGAACCGTAATATAGCCCTTGTCGATGATCGGCTTTTCGACGCCTTCCACGATGTCCTGCCACCAGGGCACATCCAGCCAGTGATTTTCCTGGGCCAGGAAATTCTCCGTGGCCGCCGCGCAGTGGACGCTGGCCATTTGGTTGATCGGCAGGCCGGCATAGTGCATCATCATGGGGACGCCGTACTCGAAGGCCGCCTCGCCGATCCTGTGCGTCTCCAGGATCCCGCCCGAGGTCGAGAGATCCGGGTGGATCTTGCTAACGGCATGCTTCTCGCACAGGTTGATGAAGCCTTCCTTGAGATAGATGTCTTCGCCGGTGCAGATGGGCGTGGGGCTGTTGTCCGTGATGTGCTTCAGCATGTCGGTATACTGCCACGGAATCACGTCTTCCATCCACGCCAGGTTGTACTTTTCGTACGCCTTTCCGAGCCGGATAATGGAGTTAACTCCCAGGTGGCCGAGGTGATCCATCGATAGGGGAATCTCCATCCCGACCGCCTCGCGCACGGCCGCCACGTACTCGCAAAGCTTCTCGATTCCCTTGTCGGTCACTTCCATGGCCACGAAGGGGTGCGGGAGAACCCGGGATTCCCAGGAACTCAGCCCCGAGGGGGCCGTCACTGTGCCGGGGATATCCGAGACCATTTCGATTCCCAGGTCCATCTTGAGCCAGGTCAGGCCCATTTTTTCCTTGCGCTCTTTTTCTCGCTGCGCGTAGATCTTGGGGTCCAGCGATTCGGTGGTATCGCCGTAGATGCGAATCTTGTCGCGGAACTTGCCGCCCAGCATCTGGTAGACGGGCACGCCGTACACTTTACCGATGATGTCCCAGAGCGCCACCTCCACGGCCACTACGCCGCCGGCCTGCCGCCCGTCGCCGCCGAACTGTTTGATCTTCTGCCAGAGGTAGTTGAGCCTGAGCGGGTTTTCGCCCATGAGCCGGCTCTTCAGGAACAGCGCGTAAGTGGCGCTCGCGCCATCGCGCACCTCGCCCAGTCCATAGACTCCCTGGTTGGTGTCGATCCGGACGATCGTGCAGCCGAAGCTGAACGCCGGCCCAGCGGGCGCCGGTGTGCCGGCCGGACGGGGGCGCAGGGGAGCCTCCTCGTCTCCCGGGCCGCGAACCACGGTAGCGATGCGCATATCCGTGATCTTGAGAGTCGACGGGCTCGAGTTCGTATTTACATTCTTGACGTGAGCTTCTTGCGCATCGGAATTCTTTCCGAGAAGCGCGCCTCCAAAAATAGCGGCGGACGATTTTAGCAGGCCCCGCCGGCCCATGGCCATATTTCTTATAGACACTTTGGCCTCCTTTTATTTGACCCGACGGAGCTTCGGTATAAATCCGTCACTCAGAACTGTATAACGCGTCGCCCGCAATCGGCAACCTCGCCCCTCGCCGCCGCTCTTCGATTCCACCGATAATAGCTCCTGAATGCCGCTTTACCCGATTGTGATTTTCCTCTCGGCGTTCCTCCTGTTTCAGGTCCAGCCGATCGTCGCCAAGATCATCCTGCCCTGGTTCGGCGGCTCCGCGGCCGTGTGGAGCACCTGTATGCTGTTCTTTCAGGTGGCCCTGCTGCTGGGATATGTGTACGCGCACTGGCTGCACTCGAAGCTCGCGCCGCGCAAGCAGGCGGCCATCCATGTCGCCGCGCTGGCGTTGAGCCTGGCCACCCTGCCGATCCTGCCGAACGCCTTGTGGAAGAGCACCGCCGTGGGACTGGCTTCCCTGCGCATCCTGGGCCTGCTGGCGGCCACCGTGGGGCTGCCGTATTTTCTGCTGTCATCCACCAGCCCTCTCCTGCAAGCCTGGTATGCGCGCACTCACAAGAGCACGGTTCCCTATCGCCTCTTCGCGCTCTCGAACTTCGCTTCCATGCTGGCGCTGGTGAGCTATCCGCTTCTGGTGGAGCCGCATCTTTCCTCGCGCACGCAGGCGCTGGTCTGGTCGGCGGCCTATGTGGGCTTCGCGATTCTGTGCGCGGCGGCGGCCTGGCGAAACTTGAAGCAGCCGGAGGCCGGCGCTACGGCGCCTCCGGTTTCCGAAGGCTCCGGCGATCCCGCGCCCGGCTGGGGCGTGCGGCTGCTGTGGCTGGGCCTGGCTGCCGCGGCTTCCATTCTTCTATTGGCAGTGACCACGCACATCACTCAGGACGTGGCGGCTATCCCGTTTCTCTGGATTCTGCCGCTGGCCGCCTACCTGTTGAGCTTCATCCTCTGTTTCGACGCGCCGCATTATTACCAGCGGCTGCTGTTCGTGCCGCTGGCCGCCGTGTGCCTGGTGGCGTTGGCCTGGCAGCTTGCGCCCTCCGATAGCAGCCTGCCTGCGCGCACGGCCATCGCCCTCTTCGTGGGCAGCCTGTTCGTCTGCTCGATGGTGTGTCACGGCGAGCTGGCGCGTCTCAAGCCGCATCCCCGGCATCTCACGGGATTCTACGTGACCGTCGCGCTCGGCGGCGCGCTGGGCGGCATCTTCGTGGGCCTGGTGGCGCCCAACGTTTTCAACTTCGAGTACGAATTCCCGCTCGGCCTGGGTCTGGCCGCCACCGTGTGGCTCCTGGTCTTCCTGCGCGAATTCTGGAAGCCCTCCACGCTGGTGGTGCGCGCCGGGATGGTGGCGGCGGCCATGCTGCTGTGTGGCTACCTGGTCTATCTGGGAAGCAACGTCCGCGAGATGGTGGGCGGCTATCGCGTGGTGGCGCGCAATTTCTATGGCCAGCTTCGCGTCAGCCAGGAAGGCGACCCCGCCATCGACCTGGACGCCTGCCGCAAGCTGCTGCACGGCGTAGTCAATCACGGCGAGCAGATGCTGCGCCCGGAGTATCGCTACCGGCCCATCACGTATTTCTGCCCGGATTCGGGGATCGGCCGCGCCATGCGCGCGCTCGAAGGCGCGCCGCGCCGCATAGGAATCCTGGGCCTCGGCTGCGGCACGCTGGCGGCCTATGGCAAAGCCGGCGACACGCTGCGCATCTACGAGATCAACCCGCTGGTGCTCGATATCGCGCGCAGCGAATTCACTTATCTGC
>CAYRWE010000183.1:0-10208 GCA_964427655.1 uncultured Solibacteraceae bacterium
CACGTGAAGGCCGCGGGTTGAGCGTCCAAGCTCAGTCCAAAGGTTTTGGACCAGGTCTTGGCGCGCGTGCCCCGTTGGGCCGACGAGAACGTGTTGATCGGGTTTGACACCGCCGACGATGCCGGGGTGTACAAGCTGACGGCGGAGCTTGCCCTGGTGCAGACCGTGGATTTCTTCACGCCCATCGTGGACGATCCGTATACCTTCGGCGCGATCGCCGCGGCCAACGCGCTGAGCGACGTGTATGCCATGGGCGGGCGGCCCGTCTCGGCGCTCTCCATCCTGGCGTACCCGGCGAAGGGCGATCTGGACGACTTGCAGGAGATCCTCAAGGGCGGCGCGGAGAAGATGCGCGAGGCCGGCTGCTCGATTCTGGGCGGGCACAGCGTGGCCGACGAGGAGATCAAGTTCGGCTACGCGGTGACCGGCACCATCCACCCGGAGCGCGTCCTGGCCAATGCCGGCGCGCGGGCCGGCGATCTCCTGGTCTTCACCAAGCGGCTGGGAACCGGGGTGATTTCGACGGCGCTGAAACGCGGGATGGCCGCGCCCGAGCATGTGGAGGCCTCCATCGCCTCGATGCTGGCGCTGAACCGCCGTGCCTGCGAGCAAATGTTGCACTTCGAGGTGCACGGATGCACGGATGTGACCGGCTTCGGGCTGATCGGCCACGCGCGCGAGATGGCCCTCGCCAGCGGCGTGACGCTCGAGATAGAGACCGGCCGCCTGCGTTTTCTTCCCGGTGCGCTCGATTACGCGCGGCAAGGCGCGCTACCCGGCGGCCTCAAGAATAATCGCGAGTTCGCCTCTTGTGCGGTGGAAACCACCGCCACGCTGGCGAGCGAGCTGGAAAGCCTGCTCTACGACCCGCAGACGTCGGGCGGCCTGCTGATCGCCCTGCCCGAGCGCGACGCGGCCGCGCTGGAGGGCTCGCTCGAAGGCGCCTACCGTATGGGCCGCGTGGTCGAAAAGCGCGAGAAACCGATAAATCTGCTATGAACCCCAATCCCATCATCGTGGCTCTGGACGTGGAATCGGCCGGCGCGGCGCGCGACCTGGTGCGCCGGCTGGGCCCGCATATTGGCTTCTACAAGGTAGGGATGGAACTCTATGCCGCCGCCGGCATGGAGTTCGTCCTCGAACTGATCGGTGAAGGCAAGGACGTCTTCCTCGATCTCAAGTTCTATGACATCCCAGAGACCGTCAAACGAGCCGTGGCGCAGGTGGCGCCCTTGGGAGTCCGCTTTCTCACCGTGCACGCCTCGAGCGCAGTGATGCGGGCGGCCGTCGAGGGCCGGGCCGGCTCGGCTCTGAAGGTGCTCGCCGTCACCGTGCTGACCAGTTTCGACCGCGAGGACCTGCGCGATCTCGGCTATTCCTGCGATGTCCCCGAGCTGGTGCATTTCTTCGCCACGAAGGCCAAACTGGCGGGCGTGGATGGCGTGATCGCCTCGCCGCTCGAAGCCGGCAAGATCCGCTACGCTACGTTTCGCGACGCCATCATCGTGACCCCGGGCGTGCGCTCGGCGGGCAGTGCGGTGGGCGATCAGAAGCGCGTGGCCACGCCGGCCGAGGCCCTGCGCAACGGGGCGGATTACATCGTCATGGGGCGCCAGATTACCCGCGCGGCCGATCCCGCCGCGGAGGCCCGTCGCGTGCTCGAAGAGATCGCGGCGGCATGCCCGGGCTAGGCGCGGTTCACATCGGAACTTCCGGCTGGCACTATCGGCACTGGCGCGGGCTGTTCTATCCCGAGAAACTGCCGGCATCGAAGATGCTGGAGTACTACACCGCGCATTTCGATACGGTCGAGGTCAACAACAGCTTCTACCATCTGCCCCCCGAAAGCTCCAGCTTCCGCCCGGATGGCCGGTCAATGGCGCCCGCCTGGAAGAGTCTCTGAGCGCCCTGCCGCCCCGTCACCGCTACGCCTTCGAGCTGCGCGACCCGAGCTGGCACACCGCGGAGATCTACGGAATCCTGCGCAGGCACAAAGCAGCTTTCTGCATTTTTGAGATCGCGGGCATTTTTTCGGGCATTCAGATCACCGCCGACTTCACGTACGTCCGGCTGCACGGGCCGGGCGCGGCCTACCAGGGCAGCTATCCAGAAGCGGCCCTGCGCGAATGGGCGGGGCGGATTCGCGAGTGGCAAAAGAAGTTACGGGCCGTGTACCTCTACTTCGACAACGACCAGGAAGCCTACGCGGCGCATAACGCCTTGGCGCTCAAGCGTTTGTTGGCCCTTTAGAGTCACAACCGTAACCGCGGAAGCACGCGTGCTCGTCCTTCAGTGCGGAACTGGAAGCGGGCAGACGTGGGATGCGAGCGGTGTTGCGGGACCAGGTGGGTTGCCCTGGTGCTGATGAGCGGGCTGGCATGCGCGAGCGCGTGGGCTCAACGCGCGGAAGCGATTGCCCCCGATCCCGGCCCATTCAATGAGCAACGGATCTTCGGCGTGATGCCGGACTACCAGACGGTGCGGAATCCGGATGTGCACGTGGCGCCTCTGACCGTGAAACAGAAATGGTCCCTGGCGTGGAAGGAAACCGTCGATCCCTTTAACCTGGCCAGCGCGGTGATGGCCGCGGGGTTCTCTCAAATGGGGAACCAGACTCCCAAGTACGGCGAAGGCGGAGCGGCCTACGGGATGCGGGTCGCGGCCGCCGAGGCCGATTTCGCCACCCAGAACTTCTTCAGCGCCGGGTTGATGGCTTCCGCGCTGCATCAGGACCCGCGCTATTACCGCCGCGGGCCGGGACATCCGATCGTGTCGCGGGTGCTCTATTCGGTCAGCCGGCTGGTAATCGCGCCCATGGATTCCGGCAGGTCCTCCTTCAACGCCTCGGGGATATTCGGAATGGCATTGGGAATCGCGGCTTCGAACGCCTATTACCCGTCGGCCAGCGTGCGCGGTGAAGTGATGGCCAGCCGCGTGACCACCAGCCTCACCGGCGGGGTCATAGGGAACCTGATGTCCGAGTTCTGGCCGGACATTCAGAAAAAATTCTTCGCCAAAAGCCGCCTATTCCACTCCGATTGAACCGCGCGTCTACTGCATCCTGCCCTTAACGGCGGCGTCGAAGGATACCTGATGCGCCTCGAGCAGCGTGCCGGTGGCGCGTTCCAGGGCCGTGCGCGCCTTGACGTAGGAGCTCATGGCGGCCACTTCGGTGGATTTCGCCTGCGCCAGCAGGCTTTCGTACTGGATCACGAAGAAACTGGTGGAAGCGCCCACTTCGAACTTGGCCTGCTCAGCCTCGAGAGATTCCTGCTGCAGCTTGCGCGCTTCGGTGGCCGCCTCGTAGGAAGCTCGCGCGCGGCGCATGGCGATAAGCGCGTCCTCCACTTCCAGGCGGGCCTGGTTCTGCAACTGTCGCACGCGGATCTCGGATTGCTTCACTTGCAGCTCGTCGCGCGCCAGGTCGGCCTCGGCGATGCGATTGTGGATCGGCAGTGTCACTTGCAACCCCACGCCGTAGGTTGGGTAGTCGCGTGCCAGAACCTGCTCTAGCGCGCCGCCGACCCCGCCATATAACCCGACTTGGGTGTTGGCGAAGAAGGGATTGGTGGAGCCGGCGAAGCCGTTGTTCTGCGCGATGCCCACCAGGTCGACTTCCGGGAGCGTGGCGCTGCGGGCGCCCAGCAATCCGATCTGCGAATTCTCCACCTGCAACTGCGCCTGGCCCAGATCGGGACGGTTCGCCAGGGCGTCCCCAATCAGGTCCTGTATGGGGCGGACCTCGTCCTTGGCGGGGATGGAAAGGGCGTCGGTGGGAACAACGTGCGCCGCGCGCACGTCGGAATCCTCGTTGCCGCGCCGTGTCAGCACCTCTTTCAGGATGGCCTCCTGCTCTTCCACCAGGCCGCCGGCGTTGATGAGATCCTGGCGGGCGGAAAAGACTTCGGCGCTGGCGCGGGTCTTCTCGACCGGCGCGAGGGTGCCTTCCTGCACCTGGGCGTCCACGTCGGAAAGCAGCTTTTCGGCCAGGGCGAGGGTCTCCTGCTTGACCTTGCGGTCTTCGTAGAGCGCCACGAAATCGGTATACAGCCGGATCACGCCGTAGCAGGTGGCGATAAGTTGCTGCCGGAACAGCAGGCTGGTGATGCGCTGCTCGTTGGCGGCGATCCGGATGAAGCGCCGGTTCAGGCTCATGCCGAAACCGCGCAGCAGCGGCTGGGTGACATTCAAACCGAGCGAAGAACCGGTGTATGAACTGTACGGCACGGCCGTGGCGTTCCAGGACTGGTAGCCGTTGACGAGATTCAATCCCACCTGGGCGCCGGTCGCAAAACCTTCCTGAATTCCGCCGTTGACGCTGGCCGTGCTGGATATGAGTGCATTGGTGCCGTATGAGTTGTAGCTGGTCTGCGGCTGGGAGTTATGCGCCCAGTTGACCAGCGCGGTGACGGCCGGGTCGCGCACCGGAACCGCAGTTCCGCCGGATTGCGCAATGGTGCCTTGCATGGAGAGATTGGTTGCCGCCTCGCCCAGGCCGTTCAATTCGAGCGCGTTGGTGGCCACCGACGTGCCGCTCGTGGCCCTGCCGCTGGTGGCGGCGTTGGTGACCACGGGGCTGAGCGGCCCGCCCACGCCGGCGGGCGTTTCGAGCAGCGTGAAGTTCAGGCCGCGCAACGTGCCGCCGCCCTTGGCGCGCTGCAATTCGGTATCGCTCTGCGGCAGCATGAAACGCTCGAGTTCGATATCCAGGTTATTTTCGATGGCCAGCGCCAGGGCATCCTGGAGCGAAAGATAGAGGTTTCCGGCGCGGATCAGCTCGTGCACGCGGGGCGAATTATCGAAACTCACCGGGCGGCTCATGCGCGGAAGCCCGGCGCCCGGCGGAACGGCATCGCCGCCGGGGGTCTGCGGAGCGGCCGCCAGGGGGCCGGCCGGCAGCAGACACGCGAGCAGGATACTGAGGAGAGGCCTAATGCCTATGCCGCGTTTCACTGGTTCCCCTTCGGCGCGGATGCCGCGATGGGCCTCACGCGCACGCCTTCGCGAATCAGGTCGCCGGGATTCACCACCAGGCGCTGGCCGGCCTCCAGGCCGCTGAAAACCTCCAGGTGGTCCCCGAAATCGCGGCCCAACTGGATGCGCGTGAAATGCACGCGGTTGTCGTCGGCGACCACGGCCACTTGCGGCCCGTCCGGCCGGATCACCAAGGTGTCGCCGGGAATCAGCATGGGCGGATCCCGCCGGGGCAGCGCAAAATCGACCAGCGTATACATGCCGGGCATCAGGGTGCCGGCGGCATTGGGGACCTGAACTTCCACCAGAAGCGTGCGCGTCGATGGATCGAGCGAGTTGCCGAGGTGGCTGACCGTGCCTGCGAATTTACGCCCCGGCACATCGGGAATGGTGAGCGTAGCGGTTTGGCCTACGCGTACCTCGCCGGCTTCGGACTGCGGGACGTTGATGTAGGTGCGCAGCCGGCCGGTCTGCGCGATGCGAAACAGCAGCGTGCTGCCCTCGTTCACCAGCGCGCCCACATCCACGTTGCGCACCGTAATGGAACCCGCGAAGGGCGCCCGCACGGTCTGGTAATTCTTCAAATCGCCGAGACGCGCCAGGTTGGCCTCGACGGCCGCCACATTGCTGTGCGCCGCGGCCACGGCTTTTTCGAGCGCCTGGACATTGGCCTGCTGAGATTCGTACTGCGATTGGTAGGTATCGTTTTCCTGCTTGGAAACCACGCCCTTGGCCACCAGGTTGGCCCAGCGCTGGGCCGTCACGCGCGCCAGGTTGGCGTTGGCGCGGCCCTGCTGGAGCGCCGCCTCGGCCTGCTGCACCGTGCTATTGGCTTGCTCGATCGAGGCTTGGGCCTGGAGAATCTGCTGATCGAGCTCGGGAGCGTCGATTTCCGCCAGCACCTGCCCGGCCGCCACGCGATCCCCGATATCGACGTTCCGTTTCTTGATATAGCCGTTGGCTCGAGCCAGCACGGGAGCCTCCGTGACCGCCTGGATGTTGCCGGGCAGAACCAGGCCGGCCGTGGCGTCGGCGCGCTTCACGATCCCCACGTTCACCACGGGCAGGCTCTCGCCGGTGGTCTTGGCCTCGGCCGCCAGCATAGTCTCGCGCCGCTCGCGAGGCCCATACCCCTTGAAAAATCCCGCCACGATCAAGGCGATCACGACCAGAGCGAGGATCAGCAAAGTGCCTCGGGAGGGACCGGATGTCTGGAGCTTATGACCGGCGGCCGCGGTTTTCTTTTCCTGCTCCAACTGGCGCTTGAGATCTTCGATCTCGGCTCGTAAATGCTCTTCGGTGGTGTTGATCTGGTTCATTGCAGGTCCTCACGCAATAGCGTCTCGTCTCGCAGGTATTCGTGCTCTTCCTCCTCCAGCTTCCGCGCCCAATCCACCGGCGGCTTGCTGCGCAGCAGACTGTAGACTAAGGGAACGACGAAGAGCGTGGTGACGGTCGCCAGCACCAGGCCGCCGATTACTGCCCGGCCCAGGGGCGCATTCTGTTCGCCGCCCTCGCCCATTCCCAGGGCCATCGGGAGCATACCGATAATCATGGCCAGCGCGGTCATCATCACCGGCCGGATGCGCGTATAGCCGGCCGAAAGGGCCGCCGAGCGCGCGTCCATTCCCTCCAGGCGCTGATCGTTGGCAAACACCACCACCAGGATGCTGTTGGCCGTGGCCACGCCGATGCACATGATCGAACCCATCAGGGAGGGGACGCTAAAGGTCGTCTGCGTGATAAATAGAATCCACACGATCCCGGCCAATGCGCCGGGCAGCGCCATCAGAATAATAAAGGGATCCAGCCACGACTGGAAGTTGACCGCCATGATCAGGTAGACCAGCACGATGGCGAAGATAATCCCGACGCCCAGGCGGTAGAAGGAACTCTGCATGGTGGCTACCTGGCCGCGCATCTCGATGCTGCTGCCTTTGACCAGCCTGGGCTCGGTGCGCCGGACGATCTTCTCGACCGCCGATCCCACCGCGCCCAGGTCGCGCCGGTCGATATTGGCATATACGTCGAAGACCGGCTGCACGTTGTAATGATCGATGATCAAGGGGGCTACGCCGCGCCGGGTGACGATCAAGTTCTCGAGCACCTGCGGATTGTGGCCGGCGGTGCCCGGATTGCCGTAGGCCTCCGACGACTGGCTGGGACCGGCGCCGGTGCTGGAGTTGGTGAAGTCCGAAGTGCCCGCCAGCGAGGTCGGTGTGCTCGTGTTCATCGCACCCGCGGCCGCCGAAATAGGAGTGCGCAGCAGCGTGGACATCGAATCCATCCGGTACTGCGGCGTCTGGACGGCTACCGTATAGCTGACTCCGGTCCGGTAGTCCAGCCACTGCGTGGGTGCCACCTGGCCGCTGCCGGTCAGCGAGATCAGAACGCTCTGGCTGACGTTGCTCTGCGTGAGACCCACCTGGGCGGCCTTGCTGCGGTCCACATCTACGTCGATTTCGGGGTAATCCACCACCTGGTGAATGTGCACGTCGGCGGCGCCCGGCACTTTGGCGATTTCGGTCTCCAACTGGCGGGCGATCTCGTAGTTCGCGTCGGCGTTGCGCCCCACCACCTGCACGTCGATGGGCGCGGGAAGTCCGAAGTTCAAAATCTGGTTGGTGATGTTGGCCGCCTCGAAGTAGAAAACCATCTCCGGGAAGCGCGCCCTCAGACGCTTCCGGAGGCGATCGGTGTACACCTCGGTGGGGCCGTGCTTTTCGGCGTTGAGCGAGATCAGGATGTCGCCGTCGCCTACGCCCAGCGTGGGATTATCGCCGTAGGCCAGGTTGGTGCTGCCGTTGGGGATACCGATATTGTCCATGATGGTCTCGATCTCGCCGGGAGGAATCTCCTGGCGAATCTCGCTCTCGATATCGGCGAACAGCATCTCGGTCTTCTCGATGCGCGTGCCCGAGGGAGCGCGCGCGTGCAGGCGCAACTGGCCGGAATCGACCGTGGGGAAGAAATCCTCACCCACGAACTTCGCCAGGCACAGCGATCCGCCCACGAACAGGAAGAACAGCGTCAGCATCAGTCCGCGATGGTCCAGCGCCCAGTGCAACAGCGAGGCGTAGGAGCCGCGCATCTTCTCGAACTGGCGGTTGAAGACATTGTGCGCTTTCCAGATAGGGCCGCTCCCGCCGGTGCCGTGCTCGCCCGCGGCATAGATCTTCACCTCCGATCCCAGCATGTGGTGCATCATGGTGCAGACCAGCGTCCGGGAGAAGAAGTAGGAGGCCAGCATGGCGAACACCACCGCCAGGGCCATGGGGGTGAAGAGGAACTTGGCGGCGCCCGTCAGCAGAAGCACCGGCACGAACACGATGCAGATGGAGAGCGTGGCCACGAAAGCCGGTGCCGCGATCTGTTGGGCGCCATCCAGAACTGCCCGCAACAGCGGCTTCTTGAGCGCCAAGTTGCGATGGGTGTTTTCGATGGCCACGGTGGCGTCATCCACCAGGATGCCCACAGCCAATGCAAAGCCGCCCAGGGTCATCACGTTGATCGTCTCGCCCATGAGGCTGAGGATCACGAGCGAGGTTAGGATCGAGAGCGGGATCGAGATGCACACGATCACCGTGCTGCGCCAACTTCCCAGGAAGAGCAGAATCATCAGGCCGGTCAGGAAAGCCGCCATGGTGGCTTCGCGAACCACCCCGTTTACCGCCGCGCGCACGAATATCGACTGGTCGAACATCTGCCGGACCTGGAGCGCCGAAGGCAGCCCCGCCAGGATCTTCGGCAGCGTGCGCTTTACGTCGTTCACCACCGCTAGCGTGGAGGCTTTCCCGTTGCGCATTACGGTCAGCAGCGCGCCGCGTGTCCCGTTGACGCGAACGATGCTGGTCTGAACGGTATTGCCGTCGCGCACCTGCGCCACGTCGCGCATGTAGACGGTGGCGCCGTTGACCACCTTGATGGGCATGTCGTTCAGGTCGTTCAACACGCGCGGGCTGCTGTTCAGCTTGACCTGGTAATCGCGGTCGCCGATCTTGGCGGTGCCGGCGGGCAGAATGATGTTCTGGTTGCCGAAAGCGGCCGAAACGTCGGCTGGCGAAAGGCCCTTGGCGAAAAGCTGGTCGGGAATCAGATCGACCATGACGGCTCGGAACTTGCCGCCATAGGGCAGCGGCACGGCGGCACCCTGGATGGTGGCGAGCTGGGTGCGGATGAAGTTGTTCCCCAGGTCGAAGATCTCTTGCTCGCTAAGCGTCGAGCTCTGCATTCCCAATTGCAGGATGGGGACCTCGGAAGCGTCGTACTTGATGATGCTGGGTGGAGTAGTGCCGGGCGGCAAAATTCGCAACAGGGTCTGGGCGACGGCGCTGATCTGGCCCAGAGCCAGTTCCACCTTGGCATTGGGCTGGAGATAGACCCGCACCACTGCGACGCCGTTATAGGATTGCGACTCGATGTGCTCGATGTCGTTCACCGTGGTGGTCATGCTGCGCTCGAAGATGGTGACCATGCGCTTTTCCATCTCTTCGGGCGACAACCCGCTGTAACTCCACACCACGGCGACTACCGGGATATCGATGTATGGGAAGATGTCCACCGGCATGGTGACGATGGCCGAGCCGCCCAGTATGGCAATAAGCAGAGCGGCCACGACAAAGGTATAGGGGCGCCGTAGCGCTAATCGAACGATCCACATTGTGGTTTACACACTTCGGGCCGAGGGTGAAATCCTGGCACCAGCTTTATATTTATATAGTATTCGATTGCACAACTGGCTGGCTGGCCCTTTTGAGCTGGGTACCCGCGGCGTTCGGCTTCAGGCGTACCGCCGATCCGTGCGATTCGTACCGGCGGTCCCTTACCGTCCTATAGATGAATGATTCCACGCTGGATAGCCGCGGTGGCGGCCTGCGTGCGGTCCTGCACGCCCAGCTTGCTCAAGATGTTCTTGACGTGGTTCTTGACGGTATGCTCGGCGATGCTCAGGGCATAGGCGATCTGCTTGTTGGGCATCCCGCGCACGATCAGCCCCAGTACCTGGACCTCGCGCGAGCTCAGATCCGGGCGGGGAACCTGCGCGGCCAGGGCCGCCGCCACTCCCGGAGGCAGGTAGGTTTGCCCGGCGTAAACCGCGCGAATGGCCTTGAGTAGCTCGTCATGCAGGACGTCTTTGGTCAGGTAGGCTTGCACTCCGGCGGCCAGCGCGCGGCGGATATCCTCGTCGCCGCCGTAGGTGCTCAGGGCCATCATGCGCGCGTGCGGAAATTGCG
>CAYRWE010000184.1:0-10108 GCA_964427655.1 uncultured Solibacteraceae bacterium
AACGCGAAGATGAGAACTCCGAAAAATCTTTTATTCATCCCTGGACCCCGTTTCACACATGGGAAAGACCGGCTATACCCGCCGCGAACGGCTCTTCCCCTGACCGTCGGCTCCGGCGCCGGCCGGCGCCGGCTTCGTCCGGTTCATGCCCCCGACGGCGGCACCGCCTTCGGTCCGCAACGCGCCTGGAATTGCTTCCGCCGAGTGCGCGTTGCGGATCCTTGGCATGGCTCCCGATCGCTGACATGAGCCTTGGGCCTTCATACCGGCGACATAGCCGGAGGCCGGGTGGGGCGCACCGGGTAATACCGAGCCGGAGCCGGCGAGCCCCTCCCGTGGTTAGCTCGATGCGGTTACCGCATTCGCGAGCTGCGTATTGGTAGTCGTCCAAATGGTACTGATGCTCTTGCCGGCTCCCAGGAAAAGGGCTGCCGAAGCCAGAGCAACGAACGCCATGAGCAGGGTATACTCGATCAGGTCCTGCCCCTGTTCGTCCTTCCAAAGGTTGTGCATAAGCGTCATTTTATTTATTCGCTCCTATATTCTTGGTTTAAGTTGCGCGATCTCCCGACCGCGTGCCTCGGTCTTCGTGATCTCGCGATCACGGCTGATTCCGTCACCGCCAGCGGTAGCGGAAATCGTCTCGCCCACGGCCCTCCGGGAGGACCGGAACACCACCGCGACGCCGTCGTCGTAGGCCACGCGCCAGCGGGCGGATTCCTTGAGCGCCCCGGCCAGCGGAGCGGAAGTGGGCAGCAGGATGGTGTTGACGCCGAAGCGGCCGAGAGTCTTCTCCCAGTCGTACTTCACGCTCAGGACGTCGATATAGCCTTCCGAAAAGTCGGCTCCGTAGAAATCGCTGCGTCCGTCCACGAACACGCGCGTCGCCGGATACAACCGGTAGATCAGGTAGCCGCCCCAGGAGTCGTTGGTGAAAATGCGCGCCGCGCGATCGCCGCGCAGCATCTCCACGGCGGCCGCCGGGAACTGCTGCGGATCGTATTCGGCCCGGAAGGCCTTGGGCGGCGCGGGGGCGAAGAGCAGAGCCGCCACCAGCAGCGCGCCCGCCACGCTCGCCACGTGCCAGCGCGGCACTCGATCAAGCTCGGCCAGGCCGGCACAGGTCCCGCTCAGTCGGGCGCCCGCGCTCTTCAGCCGCGCGGGCAGATCGGATACCGGCAGCAGGCTCAGCCAGCGCGCTACCGCCTCGGCCACCGGCGGCGCGGCCAGCACCACGAAGATCGGAATGTTGCGTCCCGCCAGCAGGGCCGCGTGCCCCCACATCGCCAGCAGCAGGAACTCGGTGAGGCGCCCAGTCGAAAGATACCAGACGGCCGCCGCCGCGCCCGCCAGCAGCAGGGCTTCGAAAAATATGGCCGCCGGATGATGGAAGCTCAGCGTGAGGAACTCGTCGATGTGCTGCGACAGGTACGGGTCGCCCAGGTAGGCCACGATGTGTGTGTGCAGGTGGTAGGTATACGGGTTGACCAGGCTGGCCGCCAGGCACAACAGGGCGCTGGCCGCGCACTGCCGGGCCCGCCGGGAGGCTCGCCGCCCGCCCTCCGGGCCGGTGGCCAGGATCGCCTCGAGCGCGTCGCCCGCGGCGTAAGCCGAAATCATCAGAATGCCCACGAAGAAGCCGCCGTGCAGGTTGGTCCATAAGATGGTGGCGGCCGGCAGCAGCACCGCCAGGCAGGGCACTCCCGCCAGGCGCGTCCGCCCTTCCCGCACGCGTTCCAGGATGGTGTAGAAGACCACCGCGAACAGCAGCGTGAACAGGTGCGGCCGGGCCAGCCAGTGCACCGAGCTGGCGGCCAGGGCGATCGCGGTGACTACGAAAGCCAGGATCGGGTTGACCTTGCGGCGCACCAACCGGAACAGCAGCACGAACGTGACGCCCAGCATCACGACGGCCGCCAGTGTCACCGCTGGCAGTCCCCCCACTCCGTTCAGACACGCCAGCAGCACGTCCGAAAGCCACTCCCAGGCAAACCAGGGAGCCCCCGGTCTCGAGAAGGAGAACAGGTCCTGCGTGGGCACCGCGTGGTGCGCCAGTATCCACTCCCCGGTGCGGATGTGCCAGCCGGTATCCCCGTCGCCTAGCAGCGCTCCGGCTCCGTTCATGCGGCCGAACAGGAAAGCGAATGGCATCAGAAAGGCGAAGTCCGCCAGCGAGGGCAGCAGCTTGAGCGCGACTTGGGGTCTTCCGGGTGCCATCTGAGAATCACGCCATCCAGGAGTTCGCCACCGGCTGGTTGACCTCCATCATGCGCATCCGGTCGTGAAGCGCCCGGAAATCCATGTAATTGACCCGCAGCGCCACCAGCGGAAATTCACGATCGGCCGTGGAAATACGAGTCACGGTGCCCTGGCAGTGAATGCACTTCTGCCCGAAATCGTGGCTCACCGGCAGCTCGACGTTGACAGTGACGATCTGGCCGAAACCGGGCAGCGGCGGCGTGCCGTCCTGCCCGCGCCATTCCACCAGCAGCCCGTTGCGGCTGATGTTCTCGGTGTACATCGCACCCTGCGCCCACAGCGCCGGTGAGGTGACATGACACCGGAGCTTGATGTCGATTCGCGGGCTCTCTCGCCGGTTGATATTCTTCATTTCCGTGGTTCGACAACGTGAATGTAGCGCCCTAAGTGACCGTGTATCAATATCGTAAATGGGCTATACCGTGGTGTTTGCGAAGGTTATCAGCAAAATCGGGCGTCTTTGCAATCGAATTTACACTCGAAAATATCACGCTTGCGTTTTTAGGAATGCGCTTAGGCCTTTCCAGGTGTACTCCGATAGTGGCAATATCCAGTGAATTAACCCGATTATCTCCCTCTTTTAGCCCAAGCATCTTGATCATAATACACTGAAACTAAATGGCTTAATAGGCAATTATGACTCGCATAAGTATGGACATTCTAGCCGATATACTCCTTAATTCAGGATAACTTTTACGATTTAATACAAAAAATATGTTGACAATTGGCATCTATCATCGGACAATTCAGTCAGGAACTAACAAATTGCGTGGGAAGTACTAAGGAGCTGGATGATGCAGCGGCCCCGCTCCCACCGATTGAACGTTTGTAAAGGTGGAGAATATGACGCGAATTCTTCTGTATAGCGACGAACCGATTTTGGCCAAAGGCCTGGAATCTGTGCTCCGGCAGGTCGAAGGTTTCGACCTTTTGCCGATCTCGAACACGGTGGCCTCTATGATGGAGCAGATGTCCCACGGCCTGCCCGATCTGGTTCTGATGGATTTGACCCCCGAGATCACCTTCGCCGTGCTCACCGAGATGAAGCACGCCATGATGAACTCCAAGATCGTGTTGTGGGTCAATTCCATTTCGACCGAGCTGGCGTTCCAGGCCATGGGTCTGGGCGTGCGTGGAATCCTGCGCAAGACCCTGCCCACCGATTTGCAGGTGAAATGCTTGCAAAAGGTGCAGGCCGGCGAATTGTGGTTCGAGAAGGCCTTGACGGACAGCTTCCTGTGCGCGCGCCGGGTGGCTCTGACGCAACGCGAGGGGCAGTTGGTCAGCCTGCTGGCGCAGGGGCTGAAGAATAAGGAGATCGCCTCCACCCTCATGATTTCCGAGGGCACCGTAAAGGTGTATCTCTCGCGCCTGTTCCAGAAGGTCGGCGTCAAGGACCGTTTCGAGCTGGCCCTGTTCGGTCTGAAGAATCTGACCACTGGGCATTTCTCCACTGGCGAGAAGCCGGCCCGTACTGGTGCCGTGCCTGGGCTGCGCTCGCTGGTGCTCGAGAGAGCGCCCATCGATCGGACCGAGCCGCCCGTGCGCTTCGCGTCGCCGCTGCGCCCGGTAGCTTCGCGGTATTGAGTTTGTACGCGCATGGCCGGCGCCCGCCGGCCTGTGAGCGGGACGGGGGACGGTCGCATGGCCGTCCCCATTTTTGTCTTCAGGCACTGCCCTTTTGGCCAGACACCTGGCGCCGCGCGACTCGATCGGCCGGCCCACCACTTCGTGGATCTCGCCGGCACAGAGACGTCGCCGCCGGACAGCCAACACCCCGCCCCTTCGACGGCAGCACGATCGGTCGCTGCCCATTCCGTCGATCCCGCCCGTGCGGAGGCTTTGCCGGCCACCAGCCGATGCCCTGCTCCGCGACCCCGCGTTACTGAACCGGCAGCACCACCACGTTGCTGGCTACCCCGTTCACGGTCACTTGCACGGTGACGTTGCCGGTTGCGGGGGCATCCGCCGATACTTGGAACCGCACCACGTCGATTCCCACCTTCCCCGGCGCCGCGAAGACGCTCTCCGGAGCCAGCAAGGCACTCCCCACCAGCACCGCAACCGTATCCAGGACCGCGTAGGGCGGGCTCGCCGGCACGGCGAAACCCTCCGGGCGCGCGGGGCTGGTCGAGCCGAAACCGGTGCCGTAGATGCCGATCAGCTCCCCGGGAGCGGCCGGCGAGGCCGGGGTCACCAGCGACCCATCCGCATGCACGGCCAGAGCGTATGACTGGCTGTTCACGGTCTGCTGATACAATCCGGGAGCATCGCGCGTTACCGTAAGACTCACGGTCGCGTCGGGCAGCCCCGCAATGCTCACGGCCAGCGTTTGCGCGCCCAAAGGCAGATCCGGCGGAAGCTGGGCAGTGATTTGGATGGGCGAGACGAAAGCCAGCGGCAGCAACTGGTCGCCGATATGCGCCGTGACCCCGCCCAGGGTCTGCGGCAGCAGGCTATCCGGAGCGGTGGCTGTGCCTGGCGCCAGGTTGGTACCCGCGATCGAGATCATCGATCCGGGCGCCACGCCCGGCTGGGACGTCACACCCGCGGCATTGCTTACGCCTGAAGGAGCGATATAGGGGATAGCGTCGAACAGCGCCTCCACGGCCTTTGCGGCGTTCATTAATACCGAACCCGCGGGAGCCGAGCCACTGAGGTCGCCCGTCCAGGCGCGGAAGCGGTAGCCGGGCAAAGCCGTCACGCCCACGTTCACGGCTGTTCCGGATTCGTAAAAGCCGTCCCTCGATTGCGGCACGATCTGCCACGTGGCCGCACCGGGCGGGTCGGCCGACGTCGCCAGGTGGTTCATGGCGTTGTACACCGCCGTGAGGTTCAACGGAGCGTTGCTCAGCATGCCGGTCCAGTCGCCGGCCGAACCCGGCGGTGCGCCATTCACCGACCAGCCCGTGAAATACGCGTGCGAACGCGGAATGGTGGCGGGCGCGGTGACGCGCACCGAGGCGCCTACCGCGCGCTCGACCTGGCAGGGCGTGGGGCAGGCGGTGCCGCCATCTACTTTGACGGAGATTCCAGGCATGGAGCTAGCCACGGTGAGTTGCGCCGACGGCCCATAAACCGCCGTAACGGTGGCATTGGCGCTGGATGCGACGGTATAGCTCTGGGTGGCCGCGCCGCCGATCGACCAGTTGGCGAAAGCCCACGTATTCCCCTGCGAATCGGTCTGCGGGCTGGGAGCCGAAATCTGGTGGGTCTCGCCCACGCCCCACTCGAAGACGAAGCTGGGCCAGTTGGTCCGGCCATCCACGCTCAGTTGCAGATTGGGAGGCGAGGTCAGAAGCGCCACATGCGCGGCCGGAACATACGTGGCCGTAAGCGTACCGCCGTAATTGCCGGCGGTGTAGGAATGGTTCAACGCTCCGCCGTCGCTCCACGAAGAAAAAGCCCACCAGTTGCCTAACAGGTCCTGCTGGGGGGAAATCGCGCCCACGCTGTGCACGCTGCCGGCGCCCCATTCCAGGCTCACCGGGGTGCTCATGGTGGTGTGGTCGGCCACCACCTGAAGTCCGGGCGGAGAGGTGGCGAGGTTCACCGGCTGGGCGGCCAGGAAGAGCGCCGTGGCGGTGACGGGGGCCGCCATGGTGACGGTATCCTGCAGGCCTTGAATGAGCTGGTTCGGACCGGGCGTCCAACCCGCGAATACCCAGCCGGGATTGGGAAATGCCTGCAAAATGACGGTCGATCCGATGGCGAAATACTGATCCGAATCCACGGTGGTCGGGCTGGCATTTACCGTGATCGTGCCGGGGCTGGCGCAACCCGCCGGATTACTACACGAATTAAATCGGATACTCAGATCGTAGCCAATCCCAAATACCGCGCTGTATTGGGTAATGGAGGGATCGGCCGTGATCGTGACCGGGTTAGTCGTGAATTTTCCGGCGGGAAATATCCATTGATTGAAAGCATAAAGCGCACCGTTAAACGACTGAAGCGGCTGCACGTAGAGCGTGTGTTTGCTGCCGGCCGGCCACATGGCCGACATAGGCTGCGTGTAGATCTGCCCATCTACCTGAAAAGTAAGGCCCGAGGGAACCGTATAGACCTGTGTCGCGGTGCCTCCCGACTGGGCCGCCGCGGAGGCCGTCAAAAATCCGGCCAGCGCACAAATTAAGGATAGGAATATTAAATTGCCTTTGATTTTCCGCGACAATCTGCGCATAACACTCCGCCCGAGCGGCCCATATGGCGCTCTTTCCCAGGTGAAGTATAGGCATAAATTCCCATAAATGCACGGCTAACTTTGGTGATGCGGGGGCTATTAGCCATTTCGATCATTGATTCCCGAGCGTGGCGGGAATGTAATCGTATCGTTCGAAGACTACCCCTATGCGCCGGAATGCAATCCTGATTTCGATGGCGTGGGCGCTGGCGCTGCTTGCCGCCCCCACGCCGGGAGCCGCCGCCAGCTTCGGCAAGGTGGTGCCCATCGGCGGTCATGCCGCCGATATTGCCCTGGACGAATCGCGGGGCATGCTGTATATCGCCAACTACACGGCCAACCGTATCGATGTGATGTCCACGGCGGACTCCACCATCCACACTTCCATCAACGTGGCGCCCGGGCCGGGATCGCTGGCGCTCTCGCCGGATGCTCAATTCCTGGTGGTGACGCATTACGACAACACATCCACGGCGTCCCCCACGAATAATCTCATCACCGTTATCAACCTCAACGGCAATACGATCCAGACGTTCTACACGGGCGACCCGCCGCTCGGAGTGGCGTTTCTGAACACACAGCCGCCGGCCTCGTCCGGCACGGCGCTGATCGTCACCACCACCAGCTTCGTCACCTTCGACCCGCTCTCGGGCAATATGTCGGTGCTGGCGACCATAGCCGAGCTGTCCGCGACGCTGCCGGTACCCACCGCCACTTTCCCGGGCCAGATTCTGGAGGCCGCGCTGGGCAGTTCGGCCAACGGGCAGGTGATTTGGGGCGTGGCCGGAGCCGGCACCGCCACGCAACTGGTCTTTCGCTACAGCGTCGGCGGTACGCTCCAGGCCTGGGGATTCGTTACCTCTCCGGCGCTGCTGCCGCGCGTCAGCGTTTCGAGCGACGGCTCGTTCGCCATGGTGGGCTATCTGATGGTGGAGGCCGCGGGCGCCAACGGCGTCGCCATCGCAGGCCGGTATCCCAACGTGATTACTTCGCCCAATATCACCGGGCACGCCATCGATTCGGTACACAACCTGGTTTACGGCCAGTTCCCCGATGTGAACCAGCCGTCGGGTCCTCCTCTGGCGACCACCACCAGCTCCGGGACCACCACGACCACCCTCCAGCCGACGCTTTTCGTCATGGATTCCGACAACCTGACGGTGCGGGACCGCATCACCATGCAGGAGAACCTGGTGGGGCGCGGGGTGATGAATGCCGCGGGCACCGTGCTCTACGCGGTATCCGACAGCGGTGTAACGGTCTTCCCGGTGGGATCGTTGAATCAATACAACCGCCTGGCGGCCTCTCAGGAAGACGTCTTCGTGCAGACCAATTTCTGCAATCGCAGCACGGTGGTGCAGACACTCACCATCACCGACCCGGGCGGCGGGAATACCGATTTCACAATCACTCCCAGCCAGGCCGGCGTAACGGTGTCGCCCTCCTCCGGCCTGACTCCCCAAACCGTGCAGATCCGTGTGGACCCGACGGCTTTCCAGGGCACCACCGGAACCACCACGGTAACGCTCAAGATCACCTCTAACAGCGCCGTCAACCAGCCACGCTCAGTCCGCCTGCTGATGAACAACCCGGATTCGGATCAGCGCGGCACGGTTGTCGACGTGCCCGGAACGCTGACCGATATCCTGCCCGACCCCAGCCGCAACCGCTTCTACATCGCGCGGCAGGACAAGAATGAGTTGCTGGTCTTCGACGGCGGAACCGACCAGCTCATCGCCACGCTGCGCACGGCCACTTCGCCCACCACCATGTCGTTCACCAACGACGGGAACTATCTGCTGGTCGGCCACAACGATTCGCAACTGGTCATGATCTACGATCTGAACGCGCTGCAGGCGCAGACTCCGGTGGTGCTGCCGCCCGGCCATTACGGACGTTCGATCGCTCAATCCAACGCTTCGCTGCTGGTGCTTGCGCGCGACGAAGGAACCGGCACGGGAGCCATCGACAAGATCAATAACGCGCTCACGGGGTCGTTCGAGCTGCCCACCCTGGGCGTCTGGCAGAACATCGTTTCCACCGAAGGCGTGCTTAGCCCCTCGCCCAACGGCGGCAACATCCTTATGGCCGGCGCGGACGGCACCCTAATGCTCTATTCGGCGGATGCCGATACCTTTACCGTGTCGCGCAAGGATTACACGTCGCTCACCGGGGCGTACGCCGCCTCCGCCTACAACACCTATGTGGTGGGCAACACGGTGTTCAACGCCTCCCTGGTGCCGGCGGCTAATTTCAGCACTTCCAACGGCAACTCCTCCGGATTCGCATTCGTCGGTCAGGGCGGCTACATGGCGACCACACCCGCGGCGGCCGGCGCGGGCGTAATCCAGAACATGAGCACCGTGAGCGGCACCCAGGCCAGCTCCATGAGTCCCGTACGGATGGCGGAAGCGCCGCTCCTGCCGGTGACCGGGGCTGCCACGACGACCACCGGGACCGGAAGCAGCGGCAGCTCGGGATCGGGATCTACAGGCTCGGGCAGCACGGGTTCGGGCAGTACGGGTTCGGGCAGCACCGGAACCGGAACGGGAACCGGCACGACGGGCACGGTGAGTGCCTACACTTATACGGCTTTTACGCGGACGGTGGCGCCCATGCCTTCGGCCGGGACGGTAGTGGTGCTGACCGTCTCCGGCTTCACCGTGCTGGCGGCCAATTACGGTGCCTCGGTCGCGCCGCCCACGATCTCGTCGGTGGTGAATGCCGCCGATGGCACGCAGCCGGTGGCTCCCGGCGGCCTCATCAGCGCTTATGGGCAGCAGATGAGCCCCGTCAACATAGCCACGTCGCAGATTCCCTTGCCCACCGCCTTGGGCGATTCCTGCCTGAGCGTGAACGGCGCGCCGGTACCCCTGCTGTACGTCTCCGGCCAGCAGATCAACGCGCAGTTGCCTTTCAATGTGAGCGGCAACGCCACCGTGAACATCCACTCGCCGGGCGGGATCAGCAACAACTACTACTTTACGGTCTCGACGGCGGCGCCGAGCGTATTCCGCAGCGGCTCGGCCGGCCCGATGACCGGTCTGGCGACCATACTGCGAAACGATAACGGCCAACTCGTCACGCCCACCAATCCTCTGCATCCGGGCGATTCGATAAGCATTTACCTGACCGGCATGGGAGCGACCACGCCACAGGTGGATGCCGGCCTCCCCGCCCCCACCAGCCCGCTGGCGCAAGCATCCATCCAGCCTACGATCACGCTGGGAGGGGCCAGTCTGAATGTTTCGTATGCCGGTTTGGCCCCCGGCGAAGTGGGTGTGTACCAAATCAATGCCTCGGTTCCCTCGGGAGCGCCGCAAGGCCTGACCGTCCCGCTGGTGATCAGCCAGGGGAGCGGCTCGACGGAGATCGACGTCCGGGTAGTGAACTGAAGCGAACACGATAGGAGACGCAGATGAAGAAGTTGGCAATCTCGATTTTGCTGGTGGCCGGCGCCGCTTTCGGCCAGCAGTGGGAATTCGGAGGCGTCGGGGGCGGCGGCTTCCTGAATACCGTTAACGCCACCAGCGCCGCCGGGGCAGCCACGGCCGGATTCAATACCGGGCTGGCAGCCGGCGCATTCCTGGGGCAGAATCTCTACAAGCATCTCAGCGGCGAGTTGCGCTATGCCTATCTGCAGAGCGATCTGAGCCTGAAGAGCGG
>CAYRWE010000185.1:0-10087 GCA_964427655.1 uncultured Solibacteraceae bacterium
GTGAGGACGGCACGGAACCGAGCCTTGCCTTCCACGACGCGCAGGTAGGCCTTCGGAGCCTCCGCTAATGGGTACGTCTCGACGATCGTCTTAACTTTTCCTTGCGCTACGAAATCAAGGGCTTCGTAGAGATACTCGGGGCCATTTTGCTGGCTGCCGATAATACGAATGCGCTTCGCGATGAGGTCCATCAAGGAAATCGAAAGCGGCTCGGCGTCGGCACCCATCGTGACAAGCCTGCCGTCCGGCCGCAGTCCCTGAATGCTGTCCACCATTGACTTAGTCGAATTGGAGGTACTGAGGATCACGTCCGCGCCGCCTGCCGCGGCGAGGCCCTTTCCATCGCGGACAATCTCATCCGCCCCGAGATCGCGGATCATCTTGTCTTTATCGGGGGAGTGCGAAATTGCCACGGTCTCAAAGCCTGACGCCTTGGCGTATTGCACGGCCAGGTGCCCGAGTCCACCGATCCCGAGCACGGCCACGCGCTCGTGCGGTTTGGGGTCTGCCCACCGAAGGCCGCTATAGACTGTGTAGCCTGCGCAGAATATCGGGGCCGCCTGCTCGTAGCCAACTTTGTCGGGAATCAAATAGGTGGCGTCGGCATTCATCAACATGTACTCGGCATGGCCTCCTTGTGCATCGATCCCCGTGCTCTTCATATAGGGACAAAACATCCTGCGGCCACGCTGACACCATTCGCAGCGTCCGCACGTGGATTGAATCCATGCGGTGCCCACGCGGCCGCCAACTTTTCGCGTGGCTACGTCGGGAGCCACCGCGACGATCTCGCCGACCGGCTCGTGACCTAGGATTCGGGGAAATTGCCCTGGAATGTGTCCTAGCGTTCCGTGTACGTCGGTATAGCAGATGCCACTGGCGCGCATCTTCACCAACACTTGACCGGGTCCGGGTTGAGGCTGAGGAACATCCTCAATCTGCCAGGAACTGTTCACGGCGGGTACGACCGCAGCTTTCATAAGCCTTCTCCTTGGTCCGTTGGATGCCGGTGCCGGTATGGTTGGTGCCTGCTTCGCATTCCCGACGGGCAATCAAACACACTTGAGATAGTGAGATCCTTACGCCTGCCTCCGCCCTCTGCCTGGCCTTCCGCCAATCTGACGCAACCGGAGCCCTTTAATCGGATGAGTCAAGAGCTTCTCGGAAGCGGCGATAAATCGTGTGGTGTGCGGCAGAGCGGCATGCAATTCGAAAGCAGCCTCGTCGACCCACTCGGAATAAACCGCGAACTCGAAAGGTCCGCGAACGGACTCGAAGACATCGATTCGCAGGCAGCCGATTTCATCTCGCGAAGGTCCGTTTACGCGCAGTAGCTCCTCGCGGAAAGCTGCCCCCATTCCAGGCAGTGGCTGAAAACGGACGATGAAATAAAAAGACAGAACCCTCTCCCGATACTAATGCTGGGGTCTAACGGTGACCTCTGCGAGGAATTATATCCCGCCGTTGCTCGGCATGGCGCGAGGCATGGCTCTGTGGGGCGCCTCCCTTACCAGTTAGTCGGCGTCCCGTCCGGACGTTGATTCGTCGGCAGCGGCGCGTAATGCTCGCTGATGTCCAGAATCTGAGTCAACTGTTTGGTATCGACCTCCACGCCCAGACCAGGCCGCGCCACCGGATACATTCTGCCCTTGCGGAAGTCGTATCCCTGCGTCACGTAGGGCCAGCTCGTGTCGCCTTTGCCCAGCATCTCCATCAGCGCCGGCCCCGGAAAGACGCCGCAAAGGTGCACCAGCGTGGCTTCCGAAATCGGCCCCGTGAAGTGCGGGATCAGGCCTACGAAGTGGGTCTCGCACAGGCTCGCGATCCTGAGGTATTCCGTGATGCCGCCCACATTGGGCACCGTGACGCGCGCGTAGTCGATCGAGTGCTGCTCCACGAGGTCGCTGATGTCCCAGCGGTTGCCGTACTCTTCTCCGGTCGCGATCGGCACCTTCACCTGGCCGCGCAAGGTGCGGTAGATCGCGGGATTCTCGGTACGAATGAGGTCCTCTACAAAATACGGGCGCAGCGGCTCGATCATGTTGCAGAGCGTCACGGCATCTGGCATGTCCAGGCGCGTGTGAAAGTCGATGGCCCAGGCGCCATCTTTGCCCACGCCCTCGCGCACGGCTTTGCACAGGTCGTAAGTGCGGGAGACCTCCTCGAAGCGGTCGAAAACCGGTCCTCCGGTAACTCCGATGCGGTAGACGCGGAAGCCGAATTCGCGGCAGGCGCGCGCGGTTTCGCGGTCGTCTCCCTGGCGCGGGAAGTTGGTCGAATAGCACTCGACGTATTCGCGCGTCAGGCCTCCCAGCAGCTCGTAGACGGGAACGCCCAGCGCCTTGCCCTTGAGGTCCCAGAGAGCCATATCGAGAGCGCCGATGGCGTGCAGCCTCTCGCGGCCGGCCGGATAGAAGTAACTCCGGCTCATGATCTGCCAGAGGCGCTCGATCTGGAACGGGTTCTCGCCGATCAGCATGCCGGCGCACTGTTCCATGGTGTCGTGCACGCCGCCTTCGCCGATGCCCGTGAGGCCGGCGTCGGTCTCGACCACCACCACGTTCGAGCTTTGATTGAAGAGCGGCTGATGAATGTTGGGTCGGCCGGCGGCGTCGGTCGGCGCCTTGTAGTACCGGATGCGGGTGATCTTCGTCTTCGGCAGGGCGGCCGAGGAGATCGAGGGGCGAAGGAGCGCCGCGCCAGCGCCGGCCAGTGCCGTACGGAAAAAAGATCTGCGATTCATAGCGCCTCCTGACTCTGTATCTTCTGCATTAATCCGGGCAAGCTCAAGCATGCCCCACCCTTCACCGCAAGCGGCTGCTGGCCAGCGTGATCGTCTTGCCGGTTTCCCGTTCCACGATGACGATCTTGCCGGCTTCGACCCGCAGGTCGTCGACGCCCTTGAATCCCAGCGGAATCTCCGCCAGGAAGAACGCGTAGTTCTGTGTGCGGCGCTGACCGGCCTCGATCCAGCTATACACGGGGACGCCGAAGATGCTCTCGCGGCGCACGGCGTTCCGCAGGCCCTCGACCGGCGAGTCGCCGATGCAAATTCCGCGGGCGATCGCCTTGCCGTCCCAGGGGATTTGTTTGGCCCGCTGATTCTCCTGCCAGTCCAGAACCCACGGGTTCGTCGCGCTGGGGAAAATGTATCCGATCAAGACCGGGTAATCCGGGTTATACATCGCGAAATAGACCTGGGGGCGCGACCGGTCCAGCAGCCAAGTGCCGCTCTCGCCTGAAAAGAGGCGCAAGTCCGCGGTCTTGCCTTGCACATCCTTGACCAGAGGCCAGGTGCCCTCGGGAGGGTCCTGCGGCCCCAGCCTCAGCCGCCCCGCGACGCCTTTGGCCACGGGAGCGTCCACGCCGGTCTTTCCCACTTCCAGGAAAGGCGGGCCGAAGGTGATGTGCTGAACCCACTGCACGGGGCGGTCGAAGGACGTGAGATTCTCGACCGACTCCTCGACATATCCCACCGTTTCGTCGGGCAGCAGCGTGACGGCGCGCGCGACGCGGAACTGGGTCAGCGGAAGGTCCGCCCCGTAGCGCAGTGTGACGGCTCCGTTGGCGGTCTCCACCTTCTGTTGTTTCCATTCCACGGCCAGCGCCTCGCCGTGCGCCGCGAAGCCGTGGTTGAGTTCGGCTTCCGAACCCTGTCCGAAAGTCGGGAAGCAGAGGAAGTGGCCCATGTAGCCGCTCATGATCAGCCGCTGGTTGCCGGTGCCGTAGAGGGGGCCGTGTTTGGCGATATCGAAGGTGTAGGGATCGATGGTCTGGTAATGCGGCACGCGCATCGGGTTGACGCTCTTCTTCGGATCGTCGGATTTGAAGCGGATCTCGCCGAAGTAGCCGCCGCCCGGCAGCGTGCTCACGCGAATCTTGCCGTTTTCGAGCACGAAGGCGCGGCGCCCGTGCAGGGTGTCTTCGTGAAACGAGGCGGACCGCCCGAAAAGCGGCCAGCCCAGAGCCAGCAGTCCGAGGAGCGTAACGAGCCGCGGAAGTGCCGGCCGGACTACCATTTCAGTTCTACCTGCCGCGCGAGTTTCCAGCGGTCCTGCTGCGGCGGACCCGGAAGCGCAAAGGCAACCGGGCAAAACAGCTTCGCGTTCAGTCACTCTCTGCGACATGGCACTCCTCTCTGGAAAAGAAGAAATTCTAATGCACGGCGGCAGGCCTGTCAATGCGACGATTGCTACCATGGTGTTCGGCACGCGAGCGTAGTGCGGCGTAGTCGAATTTCGAGATCCCTCGCGAACAAGCTCGCCCGGCGTGGTAACCGGGCCGGGGAGGGACTCGCCCTCCTTAGGGGAGCCGCCAGCGGTAGTCGGTGTATTTCGCGGGAGCGGCCGGTAAATTGCGCGGGGTCGCCGCAGAGCTAGGCTTGACTGGAATGTTAGATGGTTTCATGAATCGGGATATACTACTTCCATAGGAGCCACTATGCGAGTGAGGCCTATGCCTGTTTTCGCAAAGTCGCCGCGCGGGTGGGCGTCGAAATCTACGGCGCACAAGGAGGCTGCTCTTGAACCAAGATGAACGGAAGAACTGTCAGATGACACGCCGGAGGCTGCTCAACACCGGAATTGCCGCGCTCGCGGCCACCGGCTCGGCATCCCATCTGTTTTCGCAAACGACACCCCGGCGCCAAAGGGCTGGCTCTCCCACTAAAGGACCGGGCCGGTACACCACCGACGATCCGCCTTTCAAAACGCCTTCCGAGCCGGTTAACACGCCTATGGGGACGGGGAAGGGCATTCACCCCGGCCGGGTTTCCTGGGTTCATCAGCCCAAGGCGACCTCCTGGGACGGCACGACCGGCAACTGGTGGGATGACGCTTATAGCGATCAGAAGCTCGTCGACGAGATGATGTCCGAATCGATGCGCTTGCTGACCGGCGAAAAGAGCGATAAGCACGCCTGGGCCTCCTTATTCAAGCAGTTCAACGAAACTCACGCCCGGGGGAACGGCGGGTACCGGCCGGGAGAGACGATCGCCATCAAGTGGAACGGCGTCCAGGATCAGCCCGGCGACTGGAAAAAGGGCGGCGCTCTTCCCAGCCCGCATGTGACCTACGCGCTGATTCACCAGTTGATCACGGTGGCCGGCGTGCGCGGCGAAGACCTGATCGTGTACGACGCCTCGCGGTATGTCGGCGATCCCATGTTCAACCGGATCAAGGCCAATCCCGATAAGAACTTCCAGGCCATCCGGTTCTATGTCAACGAGCGCTTCGCGGGCGCCGGGCGGCTGGCGGTGACCGCGGACAAAGCCAACCCGATCGTGTTTTCGAAAGAAGGCGTTCCCACGGCGCTGCCTCCGCAATGTGCCACCGACGCGAAATATCTGATTAATGTCGGCCTGCTGCGCGCGCACACGCTGATGGGAGTCACGCTCACGGCCAAGAACCATTTCGGCTCGGTCCATTTCGATAGCTCCGGATTTTCGCCCCGGCCGCTGCATGATTTCGCTTCCCGGGATCTGCCCATGGGATCGTACAACTGCCTGGTGGACCTGATCGCGCACAACCATCTGGGTGCCAAGACGCTGCTTTTCATGGTCGACGGCCTATACGCGTCGGAGCACAATATGGGCGGCGTGGTGAAATACAAGTCGTTCGGCGACCACTGGGCTTCCAGCATGTTCCTTTCCCAGGACCCGGTGGCGATCGATTCGGTGGCACTGGATTTCGTCCGCAACGAGCCCAACAACGAAGAATGCCGCGGCAAGCCCGAGAACTATCTGCACGAAGCGGCCCTCGCCGAGAAGCCGCCTTCCGGAACGGTTTACGATCCGGACCGCGATGGCAAACCGGTGACCAGCCTGGGCGTGCACGAGCATTGGAATAACTCGACCGACCGGCAGTATTCGCGCAACCTGGGCAAACGCGACGGGATCGAACTGGTGGCGTGGCCCGAGCCGATCAAGACGGTAAAGGCATAAGACCGCACACCTGAGCCTCCGCCGCGGTAAGAAGGAATCCGCGGTGGCGCGGCAGGGAATATAAACTAAGGGTGTAAAGGGAAGGAGGCAGGATCGGTATGTCGTACGATTATTCCCGCAGAGAGTTTGGCCTGAGAGCCGCCGGTTGGCTTTCCGGGACGTGTCTGGCTACGCGTTTGGGCAGGGGCGCCGCCGCTCCCACGGCCCCTGTATCGGTGTCGAGATGCCGGACCTACGACCCGGCGGTGCTGGTGCCCACGCTCGAGCGAATGTTCGATCAACTGGGCGGCCTGGGCCGGCTGGTGAAGGGCAAAACGGTCGCTATGAAGGTCAATCTGACCGGCGCGCCGAGTTACCGCCTGGGCTACCTTCCCCTCGAAGACACACACTACACGCATCCCAACGTCATCGCGGCCACCGCGCACCTTCTGGGCAAGGCCGGGGCTACGCGCATACGCATTCTGGAAAGCCCCTGGTCCACGGCCGACCCCATCGAAGAGTATCTGCTGGCTTCGAATTGGGAGCCGCGGGATATCTTGCGCAGTGCGCCGAACGTGGAATTCGAAAACACCAACTACCTGGGCAAAGGCAAAGAGTATGCCCGAATGGTGGTTCCTCACGGCGGCTATCTGTTTCCGGCCTTCGATCTCAACCACTCGTACCGCGATTGCGACGTGTTCGTGAGCGTCGCGAAGGCCAAGGAGCACGCTACCGCCGGTATCACGCTTTCGATGAAGAATTGTTTCGGACTCACCCCGGCCACCATTTATGGTGTGGGCGCAGGGGTCGATGGGCCTTCCGAAGTGCCTAAGGGCGGCCGTACGCCGGTCCACACCGGATACCGCCAGCCTTCCAAGAGCGCTCCGCCGGAAAAGGACCCGTCGTCGCCAAGAGAGGATACCTACCGAGTGCCGCGCGCGGTGGTGGATTTGGTCTCCGCGCGGCCCATTGACCTGGCGGTCGTGGAGTGCGTCAAGACCATGACCGGCGGCGAAGGCCCGTGGATTTCCGGGTGCGCGCCCGCCAGCCCCGGTTTCATCGCTGTCGGCATGAACCCGGTAACCACCGATGCCGTCTGCATGGCTGCGATGGGTTTTGATCCCAAGGCGGACCGCGGCACGCCGCCGTTCGAGGAGTGCGACAGCACTCTTGGGCTGGCGGAAGCGGTCCAGCTCGGCACACGCGACCTGAAAGACATAGAAGTACTCGGTACCCCCGTTACACAAGCCCTCTTCGATTTCGCGGCGATCCGGCGGCAAAGGCGGTCGCGTCGCACGGCGGCTTGAGTTTAGGTAAGGAGTCGGGATGACATCGATCGTTCTGCCGGGTGTCAGGCGCTGTTCACTCGGCATGCTGCTCGGGCTGTGCCTGGCTTCGGCCGGCCTGGCAGCGGGGAAGCCGGACACCTGGGTACCCGCGCGCTGGGATGGCGGGCCGCTCGAGGTGGCGCACCGCGCCAAGGATAAATCGCTGGCCGATGCCGCGGTTCGCGACGCCGTTGCGGGCTGGTATGAGCCGGCCACCCTGGGCCTGCTCGAAGGCACGCCGGTGAATTGCCTGCTGCTCACCTTCAGCGCGGGAGCCGCCCCGGAGCTGGAGAAACAGCAGCAGCAACTGGTCAAGGAATACGCGCGGAAAGCCCACGAGCGCGGGATCGTGGCGCTGGGACTAGTTTATCCGGGCGCCGATGCGTCGGCCGTCGCGGCGGCGGCCACAGATGCGGGGCTGGACGGCCTGGTTCTCGAAGGAGAGTTTCCCGGCGGAGCCCAATTCGCCGAGGAGCTGGACCGGAAGCTGCGCTCGGCGAACAACGCTGCTGTGGTGATCCCCATAGGGACGGCCGGGGTTCAGCGGAAAGCCGCCTGGCCGGTGCTGGCCGTCGAGGGAGTTTCGCCGGGCGTCGGCAAGGCTGACAGCGGCGCCGTGGCATCGGCTTCGGGCGGTACCTGGGTAGATTCCAACATGTGGCTGGTGCGCTCGTTTCATCTGGATGCCACCCCGCGACCACTCTGGATCAGCCAGCGCCCCGCCGCGGGCGCTCCGTCGGGCATTTATACCAAGAGCGTCGGCGACGCGGCCGCCGCCGGAGCCCGCTGGATCGTGACTTTGGACGATGCCCTGCGCGCCAAGCTGCTGCACCAGGATGCGGATGCCCAGGCCGTGTGGCGGAACATCGGGAACGTGCTGAGTTTCTACGAGAAGCACGCGGATTGGCGGGCTTTCGAGCCGTTCGGCAATATCGGCATGATCCTCGATACCGCCGGGCCGAACCTGGCCAATTCGGAAGAGTATCTCAACCTGGTGGCACGCCACCAGATTTCGTATCGCGTGATCGACCGCTCCAAGCTCGGCGCCGCGGAGATCGAAGGGCTGCGAGGGGTGCTGGCGTTCGACCTCGCTCCGGCCACCGACGCGGAGCGCAAAACGCTCGAGAAGTACGCCAATGACGGCGGGTTGGTTCTGATCGGTCCCTCATGGGGCGGGGCGCCTAAGGACCAGGCCTATCGGATCGCCGCCATGGATAAGGGCGAAGTGGCGGTTTTCAAGGAGGCCACGCCGGACCCGGAGTCCATCCCTCGGGATATCAACGATATGTTGGTCACCGAGGAACTGGGAGTCAATTTATTCAACGCCCCTTCCGTGCTCTCCTACGTGAGCACGGACAAATCCGGCGACCACATGCTCATCCAGTTGGTCAACTACGCCGACACCCCCTCGGGAGCCATCACCGTCTGGGTGGCCGATCAATTCGATTCCGCCCACCTCTACATCCCGGATGGCGCGGCGGTAGATCTGCCCGTGAAACACACTCCCAGCCGGACGGAAATCTCCATACCGAAGATCACCGGCTGCGGCGCGCTTCTCTTGGAATAGGCGAAGCCAAATCGGTACGATCCGCATCTTGGAAGGTTGATGGTGCGGATCGTACGGATTTCCCTGCCTGCATTGGCCATGGCCGCGATGCTATGGCTGCCTTCTCCAGCCGCCTCGCAAGATGCCTCCGCCCCCCCGAATGTCGAGCGCTTATTTGCGCAGCGTTGCGCCGGCTGCCACGGAGAGAACGCCGGGGGCGGTGAACGCGCTCCCGGGCTGGCCAACAGTCGCTCGCTGCGCAACCGCACCGAAGCCCAGATCCACGATCTGATCCGCGATGGCACCTCGGGCGGCATGCCTCCGTTTCCGCTGCCAGAGAACGAGCTTCAACCGCTGGCTCGCTGGGTGCGCTCGCTCAATACGTCGGCCTCCGACGTGCCGTCCGCCGGAGACGCGGCCGCGGGGGAACGCTTCTTCTTCGGAAAAGGCCAGTGCGCCACGTGCCACATGGTTCACGGGCGCGGCATAGCGAACGGCCCCGACCTCTCGGACCTCGGTCATCAGTTGAAACTGGGCGAGATCGAAGCGATTCTGAATAATCCCACCGCGCAAATGGGCGCGCACTCGACGGCTTCCTGCCCCGGCTGGGCCTTCTGCCCGGACGAATCCTGGAGGGTGGTCGATGTGCGCCTGCGCGATGGCTCCTCGTTGCGCGGTTTTGCGCGCAGCCGCGGCAAACGGGATTTGCAGTTGCAAACCTTCGACGGTCGCATGCGCCTGCTGACCGACGCCGATTACCTGGACATTTCCCCTGAGAATAAATCGTACATGCCCGCTCTTCAGGCCACCGCCGATGAGCGCCGGGACCTGCTAGCGTTCCTCAGCCGCCTGAGCGGCGGGGTGGCGGGTCCGCTGACCGGAGAGCCGGAGACCGTTCCGCCCGAGGCGGAGCAAACGGTCCTTCATCCCAAACCGGGAGAGTGGCCCACTTATAACGGCGTTTTGGGCGGCAACCGCCACAGCCCACTGGCCGCCATCGACAAGGGCAACGTGGCTCGCCTGCAACTGCGATGGGTATACGCGCTGCACAATATCGATCTGGAAATGACTCCGCTGGTCAGCGACGGCATGATGTATGTCACCGCTCCCGGCCAGGTGTGCGCGTTGGACGCCCGCACGGGGAGCGAGATCTGGTGCTACACACGGCCGGGCAGCCGCGGCGCTCCCATAGGCAACGTCGGCGCGGGCGGCGGGGGCGCGCAGCCCAACCGGGGCGTGGCGCTGCTGGGCGACCGGGTCTTCTTCACTACCGACAACGCTCACCTGATCTGC
>CAYRWE010000186.1:0-9972 GCA_964427655.1 uncultured Solibacteraceae bacterium
ACCTCCAGCCCCAGGCGGTTCACCTTCTTGGGCGGTGGTGTTACCGTGGTACTCATTTGCCCTCCTGTTTGATCACGTCGTCGGCTATGGTGCGCGCGTCGATAGGCAGGCCGCCGTAGTAGCGCACGCTGCGCAATTTGGCGATCAGCTCGGCTTCGAATTCCAGCCGCATGAGCGCCAGCAACTGCGCGTCGCGGTTCTGGTCCACCACGTAGACGCGCTCGTGGCGGGCGATGAATTCGGCCAGGTGCGGGGTGAAGGGATACGCCTTGAGGCGCAGGTAGCTGACCGGAAGATCGTACTCGGCCTGCAACTGGTCGCAGCTTTCGCGCGCCGCGTAATCCGACGTCCCCACGGCCACGATCCCGATGCGCGCGCCCGCGCGGGTATCCACCACGGGCAGCGGCACGTGCTGCCGCATGACCTCGAACTTGTGCGCCAGGCGATCCATGTTGTGGATGTAATCGTCCTCGCGCTCGGTGTATTGAGCCTTCTCGTTATGGCCGCTGCCGCGCGTGAAGTAGGAGCCGGCCGGATGGTCGGTGCCGGGCAGGGTGCGATAGCCCACGCCATCGCCATCCACATCCTTGTAGCGCGCGAAGCCGCCGAGTTTCGCGAGGTCCTCGGCCGTCAGCACTTTGCCGCGATGGATGGGTTCCTCGGGATAGGGGAACGGGTCGGCCATCCAGTTGTTCATGCCCAGGTCGAGATCGGTCATGACGAAGACCGGGGTCTGGAAGCGCTCGGCGAAATCGAAGGCCTCCATCGCCATGGTGAAGCACTCTTCGGGCGAGGAGGGAAAGAACATGGGGTGTTTGGTATCGCCGTGCGAGAGGATGGCGTTCGAGAGCAGGTCGCCCTGCTGGGTGCGCGTCGGCAGGCCGGTCGAAGGCCCCACGCGTTCCACGTCGAAGATCACGGCGGGGATCTCGGCGTAATAGCCCAGCCCCACGAATTCGGACATGAGCGAGATGCCCGGCCCGGCGGTGGCCGTCATGGCGCGCGCGCCCGCCCATCCCGCGCCCAGGGCCATGCCGATGGAGGCCAGCTCGTCTTCCGCCTGCACGATGGCGTAGGTGGTTTTGCCGGTCTCGGGATCGTTGCGGAAGCGCTTCATGTAGCCGATCAGCGATTCCACCAGGCTCGAGGAGGGCGTGATGGGATACCAGGTCACCACTGTGACGCCCGCGAACATGGCGCCCAGCGCACAGGCCGCATTGCCGTCGACGATGATCTTCCCGGCGGTGGCATTCATGCGCTCCACGCGGTACGGGTCGGACTTAGTGAACGTCTTGGCGGCGTATTCGAAGCCCGCGTTCGCGGCGCCCCAGTTGAGATCGGCGGCCTTGGCTTTGCGCTTGCCGAACCGTTTGACGAGCGCCTTGTGAACTTCATCCATTTCGATCGCGAGCAGGTGCGCCACCACGCCGTCGTAGATCATGTTGCGCACCAGCTTGCGCAGCTTGGCATCCGGGCAGACGGGCGCCACCAGCTTGTCGAAGGGGACGGGGTAGAAGTGCAGGTCGCCGCGCAGCGCGTCCAGCTTCAGCGGCTCGTCATAGACCACCGCGGCGCCCGGTTCCAGCTTCAGGACGTCTTCGCGCGCCGTTTCCGGATTCATGGCCACCAGGAAATCCACCTCTTTGCGGCGGCCGACGTATCCATGCCGGCTGGCGCGGATGGTGAACCACGTGGGCAGCCCGGCGATGTTGGAGGGGAACATGTTCTTCCCGGACACGGGGATACCCATCTGGAAGATGGCGCGCATGAGGATCGAATTGGCGGTCTGGCTGCCCGACCCGTTGACGGTTGCGACCTGAATGCTGAAATCGTTGACAACCGCGGGGCGCGCCTCGCCGGACAGCGGCTCAACGGGCGAAACCTCTAGAGTGGACATGGATCAGGATTCCTTATGGAGCGGAGTTGTTACCCAGTGCACGGCTTACTTTGATTATATGCAATCGCGAAGGACTCGAAAAATCGGAGCGCTGCGCCAACCACTGAACGCGCGCCGCGACGGCTCGCGGCTACCCTAATCCGCCAGTTGCCGCAAGAGCGCCGTGCTGCGCGGGATCAGCTCGTAGGACTCGCCGGCGGCGATTACGGGTTGGTCGGCACGCGCGGGATTGGCGGAATCCAGCACCAGCGCCCAGGCGGTTCCCTCGACGCGCGGCATGAAGAACTTGATCGGCTCGGTGTGGGGGTTCAGCAGGATCATGAAGGTGTCGTCCCGGATGGGCGCGCCCACGCCGTTCACATCGTCGAGCGTCCGCCCGTTGAGTTGCAGGCCGATGCAGCGTACCCAGCCGGCGGTCCACTCCTCTTGGGTCATTTCGCCGCCGTCCGGCCGCAGCCAGGTAATATCCGGCTCGCGGTGGCCGTTGACCTGCCGCTCGGAACGGCCCGGGTCGATGCTGCGGTCCTGGAAGAATTTGCGGCGGTGCAGGTTGGGATGCTGGCGGCGCACGTCCACCAGGAAGCGCGTGAAATCCAGAAGCGATTGGTGACCGGCGTCCAGTTTCCAGTCGAACCAACTGGTCTCGTTGTCCTGCGCGTAGGCGTTGTTGTTGCCGCGCTGCGTGCGGCCGATCTCGTCGCCTCCGCAGATCATCGGCACGCCCTGCGAGAGCAGCAGGGTGAACAGGAAATTGCGCACCTGGCGCAGGCGCACGGCCTGGATCGCCGGGTCCGCGGTGGGGCCTTCCGCGCCATAGTTAAACGAGTAGTTATCGTTCGAGCCGTCCCGGTTCCCCTCGCCGTTGGCCTCGTTGTGTTTGTGTTCGTAGCTCACCAGGTCGGCCAGCGTGAAGCCATCGTGCGCGGTGACGAAGTTGATGCTGGCGGTGGGGTGCCGGCCATCCCGCTGGTAGAGATCGCTGCTCCCCGTGAGCCGGTAGCCCAGCTCCGCCAATTGGCCGTCGTCGCCCTTCCAGTAGCGCCGCACCACGTCGCGGTAGCGCCCGTTCCACTCGGCCCACAAGGGAGGGAATTTGCCCACCTGGTATCCGCCATCGCCCACATCCCACGGCTCGGCAATCAGCTTGACCTGCGAAATTACCGGGTCCTGATTGATGATGTCGAAGAAGGCCGAGAGGCGGTCCACCGCGTGGAGTTCGCGCGCCAGCGCGGAGGCCAGATCGAAGCGGAAGCCATCCACGTGCATCTCCTGAACCCAATAGCGCAGGCTGTCCATGATAAGCTTCAGGACCTGAGGGTGGCGCACATTCAGCGTATTCCCCGTGCCCGTAAAATCCATGTAATAGCGCGGGTGCTCCTGCACCAGGCGGTAATAGGTGGAATTATCGATGCCCCGGAAGCTTAAAGTGGGACCCAGTTGATTGCCTTCCGCGGTATGGTTGTACACCACGTCCAGGATCACCTCGATGCCCGCGCGGTGCATGGCCTTCACCATGGCCTTGAATTCGCCGATCTGCTCGCCGCGATCTCCGGCCGCGGAGTAGCGCGCTTCGGGGGCGAAGAAGTTGATCGAGTTATACCCCCAGTAATTGCGCAGGCCGCGATCGAGTAGCACCTTGTCGTCCACGAACTCATGCACAGGCATCAATTCCACGGCGGTGATGCCGAGCCGCTTGAGATAATCCGTGACTTCGGGATGGGCCAGCCCCGCGTAGGTGCCGCGTATTTCCGGGGGGATGGCCGGATGCAGGGCGGTAAATCCCTTCACGTGCAATTCGTAGACGATCGAGTCGTGCAGCGGCGTGAGCGGCGGCCGGTCGTTTTCCCAATCGAAATGTGAAGTGGTCACCACGGCCTTGGGCACGCCCCAGGCATCGTCCTTGGTGTCCTGGGAGAGATCCACCTGGGGATCGCCCAGGTGATATCCGAACACCGGCGCGTCCCAGTTCAAGTGCCCCGCCACGGCGTGCGCGTAGGGATCGATCAACAGCTTGGCGGAGTTGCAGCGGTCGCCGTGCTCGGGGTCGTACGGACCCTGCACACGGTAGCCGTACAGTTGCCCGAGCTTGACTCCGGGGAGGTAGCCGTGCCAGACGTATCCGGTACATTCCCGAAGAGGAATGGTTTCGCACTCCGAACCGTCCACTTCGTCGAAGAGGCACAGATCCACGCCGGTGGCGCGTTCCGAATAGAGCGAAAAATTGACGCCCGTGCCATCCCAGGTGGCGCCTTGGGGGTAGGGTTTTCCGGGAAGTAATGTTCTAGACGACATGGGCTGCCAGCGCTAGTGCAAACGGGCTACCATGCTTCTCTTGCGAACACATTTTCTTGCCATGTGAAGAAACAAACCAAAGGAGTTACTGAAGACGGGGCTGGAGCTGCTCGTTGGAAATCAGACCGTCGAAGATAGCCAGGACCTGTTTGCGGTAAGTGTACACGCGCTGCAAATTATCCCGGAAGGAGGCCTCGAAATCATGGGCTTTCATCCACTTATCGAGCATCGACCGGGGTACGTCGATATCCTGCCGGAGAGCATCCACGTCGTGGCCTCGCAAAAAAAGGCCATAGAAAAAGGCGGCTTCCCGCTGGGGGGCTAAGGGGTCGAAATCGTCTCTCGCCGTCATAAAACAACTCAGCGAAATGACAGTATAGCGGTGCCTCCGACTGTACGGCAAGTCCGAATCTGGGGATCGGGCCGGCGGGGCGGGCTACTTGACGAGAGTGAGACCTTGGGCGGGTTCGAGACGGCGCGTTTTGAACTGGTAGCGCTCGATGCGCACCGCCGCGCGGTTGCTTTCGGCGCGGACTACCCGTCCGCTGACCACGAACTGCAAGGGGCAGGTGCCATCCAGCCGCGCCGGCCAATTCACCGCCACCTCCACGTTGCGGCCCACGGGCAGCTCATGCTCGGTGGTGAAGAAGATGCCCCCGCTACCGATGTTCAGGGTTCTCCCGGAACCGGCTATCTTGTTGGCCTTGGCTCTGGAATTGATTACGCGATACCGGACCTCTTCCCCGAAAGGGAACCGGCTGGTGAGCCGCCGGTCGGGATTGGGCCGAAATTCCGCCCTCAGATCCGGACTGAGCGTAGCCATAGTGCTCCGTGGATTACCATGCGTTGGCCGTAGTGTACCAGACAATAGTTAAAAAGGCCACGAATTTGCAGCCATCGAACGGCCGCGGAACTGAGCGGCGCTGCGGCGCGATTTGTTACACCGAGGTTAGTAAGTGGGCGCGAAAAACTTTCGCTACGCGCTGGCCAATTGCCTGAGCACGTATGGCAAAATTCCGCCGGAGCGGTAGTACTCGACTTCTTGCGGCGTATCCACCCTCACAATCGCCGTGAAGCTCTTCTCACCGCCATCCGCGCCGATGGCACGAACCGTGACCCGGCGCGGGCCGCCTTCGAGCGCCGCTCGCAAGCCCTCGATATCGAAGACCTCCTGGCCGGTGAGTTTCAAGCCGGCCGCGCTATCGCCTTCGGCGAATTGCAGCGGCAGCACACCCATGCCCACCAGGTTGGTGCGATGAATCCGCTCGAAGCTTTCGGCGATCACCGCGCGCACGCCCAGCAGCGCCACGCCCTTGGCGGCCCAATCGCGCGACGAGCCGGAGCCGTACTCCTTGCCCGCGATAATGGCCAGCGGAACGCCTTCCTCGCGATAGCGCATGGCGGCATCGTAGATGAACATGCGCTCGCCATCCGGCAGATGCACCGTCCAGCTTCCCTCGGTTCCCGGCACCAGCAGGTTGCGCAGCCGGATATTAGCCAGCGTGCCGCGCGCCATCACCTCGTGATTGCCGCGGCGCGAGCCGTAGGAGTTGAAATCCTTGGGCTCCACGCCTTGGGCCATGAGATAGCGTCCCGCCGGGCTGTCCTTGGCGATGGAACCGGCGGGAGAGATATGATCCGTGGTTACCGAATCGCCCAGCACGGCCAGTGCGCGCAGGCCGGCCGGGTCCGCCACCTGGGCTCGCGGATCGGCCAGATGTTCGAAGAAGGGCGGCTTCTTGATGTAGGTGGAAAGCGGGTCCCACTGGTACAGGCCGCCGGTGGGCACCGGCATGGTGTTCCAGTTCTCGTCGCCATCGAAGACCTGGCCGTATTCCCGCGCGAACATGTCGCGATCGATGGAATCCCGCACGGCGTCGCGCACCTCTTGGTTGGTGGGCCAGATGTCGCGCAGGTACACGGGCTGGCCGGCGGTGTCTTCGCCGAGCGCATCGTGCGCCAGATCGATATCCATGGTGCCCGCCAGCGCGTAGGCCACCACCAGCGGCGGTGAGGCCAAGTAGTTGGCTTTCACCAGCGGGTTGATGCGGCCTTCGAAATTGCGGTTGCCGCTGAGCACCGCCGCCACCGTCAGGTTCTCCTGCTGCACCGCCTCGGCCACCGGCTCCGGCAGCGGCCCGCTATTGCCGATGCAAGTGGTGCAGCCGAATCCCACCAGGTGGAAATTGAGCGCTTCGAGATAGGGCGTGAGGCCGGCTTTGCGATAGTAATCCGCCACCACCTTCGATCCCGGCGCCAGGCTGGTCTTCACCCACGGCTTCACCTTCAGCCCGCGCTCTACGGCCTTGCGCGCCAGCAGACCGGCCGCCAGCATCACGGAGGGATTCGAAGTGTTGGTGCAGCTCGTGATGGCGGCGATCACTACCGCGCCATTGCCGAAGGTGGCCTTCGTGCCTTCCATTTCCACGGTCACCGATTTCCCGTTGCCGCTGAAGGCCTCGTGAAAGTTCTTCTTCACGTCGGGCAGCTCGACGCGGTCCTGCGGCCGCCGCGGACCGGCCATCGAGGGAACCACCTTAGAGAGGTCCAGTTCCAGCGTGTCGGAGTAGACCGGGTCGGGCGTAGCGTCGGTGCGGAACAGGCACTGCTCTTTCGTGTACGCTTCCACGAGCTGGATCAGCGCCGCATCGCGATTGGTGAATTTCAGATACTCGATGGTCTCGCGGTCCACCGGGAAGAACCCCATGGTGGCGCCGTACTCGGGCGCCATGTTGGCTACCGTGGCGCGATCCGCCAGGCTCAGCGCGCTCAGGCCGGCACCGTAGAACTCCACGAACTTGCCGACCACGCCCTTCTTGCGCAGTATCTGGGTCACGGTCAGCACCAGGTCTGTGGCCGTGCAACCTTCCTTCAGGCGGCCGTGCAGCTTGAACCCCACCACCGGCGGCAGCAGCATGGAGACCGGCTGCCCGAGCATGCAGGCTTCCGCCTCGATGCCGCCCACGCCCCAGCCCAGCACGCCCAGTCCGTTGATCATGGTGGTGTGCGAGTCCGTGCCCACGACCGAATCGGGGTACGCCGTTCCATCGGCCGACCAGACCACCCGCGCCAGGTATTCGAGATTCACCTGGTGCACGATGCCCGTGTCCGGCGGCACCACGCGGAAATTTTGGAAAGCCGTCTGCGCCCAGCGCATCAGGATGTAGCGCTCGCGGTTGCGCTGGAACTCGAGCAGCGCGTTCAATTGGAGGGCATCGCGCGAGCCGAAGCGGTCCACCTGCACGGAGTGATCGATCACCAGATCGACGGGCAGCAGCGGGTTGGCGTTCTGCGGATCGGCGCCCATGGCTGCCAGAGCCTCGCGCATGGCCGCCAGGTCCACCACCGCGGGAACTCCGGTGAAGTCCTGCAGCAGCACGCGAGACGGCATGAAGCTGATTTCCCGGGGTTCCGCTCCGGCCGCGCCGCGCGCCACGTACTCGATGTCGGCGGCGGTCACGCGCACGCCGTCCTCGTAGCGCAGCAGGTTCTCGAGCAGGATGCGGGTGGAGACCGGCAATCGGGAAATGTTTCCCAAGCCCTTCTCTTCGAGGGTGGCCAGACGGAAATATCGATATGCGGTGTCGCCGGCCCGCAGCCGGGAAGCCGCGCCAAAGCTGTTTAGAGGCATCGATTAGATTATATGCGCGAAGAATCGGACAGTCGGAGCGGAAATACCCGGCGCGGATACATTCGCCGCCGGGTGAAACGCGCTGGCCGGGCCTAGCCTAAGCGCTACGCACGGCTTCGTTAGCCGGGGCCAGGCGGCTGCGGATCTGGCTCATCACGTCCGAGGCCAGGAACGGCTTCCGCAGCACCGGGAAGTTGTGCTCCTCGCACAGGGCTTCCTCTTCGGGCGGCAGGATAGTGCCGGTCATGACGATCACCAGCGCATCGGGCACGGCGCGCAGAAACTCCACGCCCAGCTCGACGCCGTTGCCATCGGGCAGCATGTAATCGAGCAGCGCGGCGTGCGGCCGGTGCTCCTGCACCAGGCGCTTGGCCTCGGTGGCCGATTCGGCGGTGAGCAGGTTCCAGCCGGCATCCGCCATCAGCCGCTCGAGGAAGTGCAGCAGGTCGCGGTTATCGTCCACCAGCAGCACGGTCGGGTTGGCCGGCGGCGTGCCGCCCGGCTGCGCATCGAGCGCCCGAATGATGAGTTTGTCCCCGGCTTCGGAGGTTTCTACGCGCACGCGCGCTCCGGGGTTCACCTGGTTACTGGCTACCAGGGTAGCCAGCGGCTGCGTGAGATTGCGGTGGATGGTACGGTTCAGCTCGCGCGCGCCATACTCCGCGCTGGTGCCCTTCTCGAGCAGGAAGCGGCGCGCTTCGGGTGGCACTTCCAGGGTGAAGGAGCGATTGGCCAGCCGCGTATTGACGTGGTTCTGCAGGTCGCGGATCTGCTGATCCAGAATGGCCGAAAGCGATTCGGAGGTGAGCGGCTGGTAGGTGATGATGCAATCGATGCGGTTGACGAATTCCGGGGAGAAGCGCTTACGCACCGCCACCAGCGCGATATTCTGCAACTTACTGGTGAGATCGGTGCGCTCCGGCATCTTGACCGATTGGAAGCCGAAATCCGGGTTAATTTCACGCATCATCTCGCGCGCGCCCAAATTGCTGGTCAGAAATACCAGGCTCTTTTCGAAATTGACCGTGGAATTATCGCCCAGCCGGAGAATTCCCTTGTCCAGCACGCCCAGAAGCAGGCGCGTCATGGATGGCGCGGCTTTCTCGATCTCGTCGAATAGCACCAGCGAAAGGCTCGATTTTTCGCTGGTCACGGCGTTCAGCTTCTGCTGGGTCAGCATGGGCTGGGTCTCGCGGTGGCCCAGGTAGCCGGGAGGCGCGCCGATCAGCTTGGCCACCTCGTGCTCCATCTGGAATTCCCCGCAATCCACCTTGAGGACGTTCTTTTCCGAACCGTGCAGCACGTCGGCCAGCGCTTCCACCGTCTTGGTCTTCCCGGTGCCGGTGGGCCCCAGAAGCAGGAACACTCCTACCGGGCGGCCCTCGGGCGCCAGGCCGGCCTGATACATCTGAATGTAGGGAACGATGACGTTGGTGGCCGTGGGTTGCCCGACCACTTTTCGGGAAAGGATCGCGACCAGGTCCTCAGCCGCGTTGGCGTTTTCTTTTTTGGACCCCTTCTGCGAACTTCGTGGTTTGTCCACGCCACCCTCCGACTTCACCATTATACCGGCGGCGGATTTGCCGGCCCGGGTGCGCCGGCGCTCCGGAGGCCGGTTCGACTCTTTCATGACACTCCCTTATTTACGTATATTCAACAACTTGGTCAGGGAAGCCCGGGGGTAAGAGATGAATCGAGTCGTATACGTGAACGGGCCGGCCCAACCTGTCTTGTACCACGCTTGGCGCCGGATCGTATGTGAATTTCCGCACGGAGGAGGCGCGCGCGGTGGGGGGAAAACCTTAACGATGGCGGAAAGTGATTCTGCCCTTGGTGAGATCGTACGGGGATAATTCCAGGGTGACTTTGTCGCCTGCCAGCACGCGGATGCGGTTGCGGCGCAGGCGGCCGGCCAGATGCGCCAGGACCACGCGCTCGTGTTCGAGCTGTACGCTGAAAAGCCCGCTGGGGAACTTCTCGAGTACCGTCCCGGTTACTTCTATGCTGTCCTCTTTGCTCATAAACCTCCAGATCGGGAAGCGGGCCGGACCGGAGCATGGGAGATGCCTCGCGAGCGGCCCGCGGAGCTACTAAGCGGCCGTGACGTTGGTTGCCTGCAGACCCTTGGGCCCCTTCGTCACCTCGAATTCCA
>CAYRWE010000187.1:0-9963 GCA_964427655.1 uncultured Solibacteraceae bacterium
CATCCTTGTTGAACATCCACTGCATGGTGCGGCCCAGCAGGGTGGCGTGCGGCAGGGTGGTGACGGGCCGGTCGAACCACAGGTGCACGCCGGTGATGGGCGAATGCTCGAGCGGAGGCGCCGTCAGACCCACGGCCGCTAGGCGCTCGAAAGGCAGCGCGCAGATGTAGCGATCCGCCGTCCGCCGCTCTCCGCCCACCGTGAAACCGGCCTCTTCGATGCGCTCCACGGGGCATCGCAAATGGATGCGCACATTGCCTAGGCGGCTCCAGGACTCGGCCGCGTAAAGCTCGGACAGCGGGACGGCCGGGACGCCCATCTCGTAGGCATCGGCGCGCGCCAGAAATCCCAGCCAGAAGGCCTGGAAGCCGTGGCGCGCGGCCATGCGGTCGAGATCCTCGTTGATGGCGCTGACCAGCACCTGGCGCCAGAAGCGATCGATGGCTCGCGGCGTCTGGCGTTTCTGCAGCAGCCACTCGAGCATGCTGATGCTGTCGAGATCCTGGCGGCGCGGGTTGCCGCGGTTCCATTCGCGGCGCAGGGCCATGAGCGCGCGCGCGATTCCCAGCTTATCGTGCCGGTCCAGGCAGCGCATCGCCAGAAACGAGCCGGTGAAATGCAGCGGCGCGGGCAGAAGGCCGCGGCGCAGAACCGAGACGCGCCCGCCGGGTTCGATGAAAGAGAACTCGCGGTGGAATCGGATGCGCTCAGCGACCCCCATGCGCCGGTAGAAATCCAGCAGGTTGACGCAGCAGCGCAGCAGGATGTGCTGGCAATTATCGATGGTTTCGCCGGGCTGGTCCGGCGTGTCCGGCAGCGTGTAGGAGGCGGCGCGTCCCCCCAGGAAAGGACGCGCCTCGAACAGATCGACGGTGAAGCCCGCTTCGCCCAGCGCGGCCGCCGCGGCCAGCCCGGACAACCCGCCGCCGGCGATGAGCACGCTACTCATTCAGCTAGCTCTTGGCAGGTTGGGCCGCGTCCGCAATGAGATTGCGCAACTCGCGTTCAGGATCCTCCTTGACCTCGCAGGTCTTGTCAAGAATCATTACAGGACCTTTCTGCGCGTCGAACCTGGGCCAGTTCGGCAGACCGGGATGATTGGGATCGCCCTTGCGCGCGAAGTTGATCCAGGCATCGCTGACCTTGGCGGCCAGCGTCCGAGGCTCCGGCCCTCCGCCCGTGGCGAATGCCGAGACGTCCGTGTTGTAGAAGACGAACGGAATCTCGGAGCAGTGGAAGGCCCGCGGGCGCCCATCCATTACCGGCGTCTTCCAGCAGAACTCATACAGGAACGCCGGAGCTTTCCCCTGCGCCGTCTTGCGCTCCGCCTGGCGCACCGCGCCGGACCGGAAGACGCTGATGGCGGAGAGAATCGAGCTGACCTCCACCGGCTTGATGTTGGGATACACCTTTCGGCAGGCATCGATGATGGGGCCGGCCTTATCGCCGTATGCCGCCCCAGCCTGCTTGCGCAGCTCGTCTTCGGTCATCGATTCCGCCTTGGGATTGCTCATGGCGGGATTGAACTCGTTCAAGGCGGTGCCAATCAGCATGGGGACGTCCGCCGAAATCTCCGGCGCCGCGGGATCGAAGGGCACGGAGGGCAGAACCTTGCCCTCCACCGTCGGAGCCCACATCAATTTGGGAAGCGTGAAGCCGACGCCCGGCGCACGGGGCGGCGTGAGCTTCCGCATGGCCGCTACGCCCGCATCGATGAGAGAGCCGGCCGGCAGTTCGTGAAGCTTGGCGGCTTGTGCTTTGGTGAGGTGCAGCTCCGCCATCACCGCGGCTGCCAGCTTGGCGGACTCTTCAGGCTTGTTGGCCATGAGCAGTGAACCGCTTTCCACGACTGCCTTGTGGAACAGGCCCTTGGCAGACGGCATGGTCATGAGGGTGCTGACCTTCCCGCCGCCGCCGGATTGGCCGAATATGGTCACGTTGCCCGGATCGCCGCCGAAATTGGCGATGTTATCGCGGACCCATTCGAGCGCCGCCACCAGATCCAGCATTCCTACGTTGGCGGACTCGGCATACCGGGCGCCGCAGTCCGCCAGGTTCAGGAACCCCAGGGCGCCGAGGCGGTGATTGACGCTGACCACCACGACATCGCCGCGCCGGCTCAGGTTTTCGCCGTGATAGGCCGGCTGCTCCTGGCCCGATCCGGCCTCGAAACCGCCGCCGTGGATCCAGAACATCACCGGCCGCTTCTTGCCATCGAGCGCAGGCGACCAGAGGTTGACCCGCAGGCAGTCCTCGCCCGGCTGGCCGTCATCCCATTGGGAAAGAAACGATTCGACGTCGTTATCCCATCCCGCGCGCGGCACTTGCGGGCACGTCTTTCCATACCACATGGCGCTACGCGTTTCCGTCCACGGCTTCGGCTTGGCCGGCGGCTGAAAGCGCGCCTGGCCTTCGGGAGAAGCGGCGTAGGGAATGCCCTTGAAGGTCTGAATGCCATTGCGCGTGAAGCCCTGCACCTTGCCGGCCGTGGTCTCGGCGACGGCATTGGAATCCGACGCGACGATAATGGTTCCACCGCCGGCCGCCTCCGCTCTCTCAGGCGGGGCCGTGCGGCAGCCCAATCCCATGGCGGCCGTACCGCCGGCCAAGGCCGCCGCGCTCCCGATCAGCGCGCGCCGGCTGACCGACTTACCGGTCTGTACATTGCTGCTCTTCATCTGACAATCTCCTTTTCTCCCTTCCCCATTTGGCCGATTCGGGTCCGAGTAGCTCATTGGCTGCAAGTGTACCGTAATTCAAAAGGCCGTATGCTATGCCGCACTTACGGCACCTCCGTGGCTTGCGCCACTATAATTAAGGTAATGCCGACCACGGAAGAGGCGCGTGCGCGTCTCGCCGCGATTCCCGGGCTGACCGTCGCCACGGACGTTCCCCTTTCCCGCTACACGCGCTTCGGTATCGGAGGACCGGCCGATATCTACTCCGAAACCGACAGCGCGGAGGCCTTCACGGCTGCCATGGCAGCGGCGCGCGCGAGCGGCCTTCCCACCGTGGTGATCGGCGGGGGAACCAACCTGATTGTCTCCGACCGGGGCTTCCGGGGCATCGTGCTGCGCTATCGCGCCGAAAGGCTGGAAGCTCAGGGCACCTGCATCCACGCGGAGGCGGGCGTGGTCCTTCAGAGCCTGGTGGATTTCGCCATCGAACGGGGCCTTGAGGGTCTGGAAACGCTGGCCGGCATACCGGGATCGGTGGGGGCGGCCATTTACGGGAATGCCGGCGCGTACGGCCACTCGATCTCCGAGCGAGTGGCGCGCGTGCGGTTTTTCGATGGCGCCGCGGTGCGCTTCTTCGACCAGCGGGAATGCGAATTCGCCTATCGCGAGAGCGTTTTCAAGCGCCACAAGGAGTGGATCGTCTTCTCGGCCGAGCTGTCGCTCGAAACCGGCGACGCCGACTCGCTGCGCGAGACCTCCGGCGAGATCCTGCGCGTGCGCAACGAGAAGTTCCCCGTGACCATGAAATGTGCCGGCAGCATCTTCAAGAACCTGCTGTTCGACGCGCTTCCGGAATCCGCGGCCCGCGAGGTGCCACCCGCGGCCGTGCGCGAAGGCAAGGTGGCGGCCGCCTGGTTCCTCGAACGGGCTGGCGCCAAGGGCCTGGAGCGCGGCGATATCCACGTGGCCGCTTATCACGCCAACCTGCTCTACAACGGCGGCACGGGCACGGCCGCCGATCTCTGCGCTCTCATCCGCGAATTGAAGGCGCGCGTGCGGGAACGCTTCGGCCTGGATCTCGAAGAAGAAGTGCAGTACGTGGGCTGATGGCGGGCCGTGGCCGGGCCGCCGGGTAAAAAAGGTACCATGTTACAGGAAAGCAACCAGACAAAGAGGAGACAGCACAGACCATGAAGGGGAATCCCAAGGTTATTCAAGCTCTCAATCAAGCGCTCACCGAGGAGCTGATCGCCATCAATCAGTATTTTCTGCACGCCGAAATGTGCGAGAACTGGAAATACGACCGGCTCGGCGAGCACATCAAGAAGCAGTCCATCGACGAGATGAAGCACGCCGAAAAGCTCATTGAGCGCATCCTGTTCCTGGATGCCACGCCGGACATGACCGAGCCGATGCAGGTCAATATCGGCGCCAACGTCAAAGCCCAGATCGAAAGCGACCTGAAGCTCGAAATCGACGCCGTGGCCATGTATAACCGCAGCGTCGAGCTGGCCCGCCAAGAGGGCGACAACGCCTCCCGCGAGCTGTTCGACACGCTGCTGCGCGACGAAGAAGAGCACGTGGACTGGCTCGAGGCGCAGCTCCATCAGATCGAAGAGATCGGCTACGAGCGCTACCTGGCGCGCCAGATCGAGGACGAAAAATAGATCCCGATAAAGCCGGCTGGTACTAAAGCGGCCGGGCAGATCCGCCGATTATAGTCCTGTCACCGTGTGAGACGGGCCCATGACGGATGCGATCTTCACCCCGGCCGCGCGCCGGCATATCGCGCAGTTGAAGCAGGCCATCCAGCCGGCACTGGGGCGCCTGGACCGGCGCTTTCGCGCGCTGCTCCGCCAGAACGTCTACGACGCGGCCCAGATTCGCGCTCTGGCCGCCATCACGCCCGGCGCCGCGGCGCGCCTGCGCTCCACCGTACAATTCCTGGAACAAGTTGAGTATAACGGCCGCCGGCTGGCCAAGATGAACGTGCCGCCCGCGGAGGTGAACGACGCGCTGCGCCAATTCGGCGGGCTGGTGGAAGAGGAACTTGCGGGGCGTCACGCACCCGCGCGCGAGCAATTGCAACTGGCCACGCTCCTGGCCGTCGAGAACGCCTTTTACCAGGTGCGTGAGAGCGAAACCCAGGCCTTTTTCGGCCTGTACCACGCCGAGGCGGATGCCGATAGCCTGGCCGATATGTTGCAGCGGTTCGTCGCCATTCTGACGCGGACTTTTCGCGCCCGCGCCGGCCGCCTGATGCTGCTGAAGGAGCCGCTGGCGCGCTCCATGGCGCGTCCACTCTATATCCGGCGCGGGGACGCCCGCCAGCGTTTGATCGCCGACGCTGCCATGCGCGGCCGCTACGCATCCTATTGGTCGTATCCGGTTCGCCCGGCCGCTGTGCTGCAGCTCGCCTTCGATGTGGATTATCCCTGGCTGCCACGGGAACTGGTGCTGCTTGAGGCCATGGCGGGCCGCTGCCGGGAAGCCATCGAGCGTGTGCGCCTGGTGGAAGAACTCCGCCGCGTGGAGGCCGAGGCGCGCCAGGCCGAAGAGGAAGAGCGCCGCCGCATCGGCCGCGAGCTGCATGACGAGGCCGGGCAAACCCTGCTGTTGCTGCGCCTGCAATTGGAGATGCTCGAGCGCGATGCGCCCGCCGCGCTGGTGGAGCGCCTCCGGGAGACACGCGAGGGCGCCGGACGAATCGTCGAGGAGCTGCGCCGCATCGTGGCGGCCCTGGGGCCTTCGGTGCTCGATCGGATGGGCTTGCGGGCTTCGCTCCGCCAACTGGCCGGCCGCTTCCGTAAGATGCATTCCGCCCGGATGCGGTGCCACATCGAGGATCCTCCCGGCCAGCTTCCCAGGCGGGCCGCGGAGGTGATCTACCGGGTCGCCCAGGAGTGCCTGCAGAACATTGCCAAACATTCCCAGGCGACTCATGTAAACCTTTGGCTGCGAGCCGCCGATAGAACAATCAGGTTGAGGATTTCGGATGATGGCGCCGGTTTTCAAACGGATACTGCGGAAGCTAAGCCGATGTCATTCGGAATGGCGGGTATGCGGGAGCGCGCCGCGCTCCTCGGTGGGACCCTCGCCATCGACAGTTCGCCCGGCAAAGGTGCAACTGTCGTTCTTCAATTGCCGCTTGCCTAAGCACGGATCGTACTCATGCCTAAAATTCGCGTATTGTTGACCGACGATCACACCCTGTTCCGCCAGGCGATTCGCTCGATGCTCTCGACGGAGCCCGATATCGACGTAACGGCGGAAGCGGGCAGCGCCTCCGAGGCCCTAAGCGTGGCACGTGAAACGCATCCCGACGTGGTTCTAATGGATATCGGGATGGCGGGCATGAGCAGCTTCGAGGCCACCCGGCTGATTCGCAAGGAACTCCCCGAGACGCGCGTGGTGTTTCTTTCGATGTACGACGACGACGACTATCTGGCCGAATGCGTCGACATCGGCGCCAACGGGTACATCTTGAAGGAGAGCCAGGCGGATCAACTGGTGACCGCCATCCGCGAGGTTCATCGCGGGGGCAGCTATCTCAGCCCCCGGCTGCTCACGCGCCTGGTGGATGGCTTCCGCTCGCAGGCCGCCGGATCGCCGCGCCAGGCGCGTTTCGGAACGCTCACCAAGCGGGAGCGCGAGATCCTCAAACTACTGGCCGAGGGCAAATCCGTCAAGGATATCGCCGCCTCGTTCGAGCTGAGCGTGAAGACCGTGGAGGCCCACAAGTTCAACCTGATGCGCAAGCTCGACATCCACAACAAAGCCCAGCTTGTGCAATATGCCATCCAGAAGAAGGTGATCCGCCTCAACGAGACGGCCCCCGCCTAAGCGAGAAGGAGAAGTTCGTGGAAAGCGCTTTCATCTGCGTCGCGGTCGCGGCCATTACTTTTCCAGTGTCGTTCTGGATTGCGCGAGGATGTCTCGAAAGCCTCCTTCGCGTTGTCACCGGGCCGGATCGTCTCGAAACTCCCATCGCGGACGTGGAGACACGCGTGGCGCGGCGATCTCGCGCACCACGCCACGTTCGGCCAGCGTCGGCGGCCGGCGCGGCACGCTCGGCCGTCGAACGGCGGGCCGGGCTGTCATCGCCGGACTCAGCTTTGAATGCCAAGCCGGCGTGTGCGAGAATGACGGCGACGATGAAGCTCATATGCGTGAAATCCGCTGGCATGGCGTGCGTGTTCCTGCTGGCGGCGGCCTGCGCCCGCGGTGCCGAGAGGCCTCAATTGGTAGCGGTGGAGAAAGTTTCCGGCAGCCTCGGATTCTACGATCTCGACGGAAAGCGCCTCGCGGACGTGAAGCTTGGCCTGCATCCGCATGAGGCCGTTTTCTCGCCCGATAAGCGCTATCTATACGTCACCGACAACGGAATATTGTGGATGACCGACCCCGGCGCGGGCGAGAACACGATTTCGATTGTCGATTTGGCGGCGCGCAAGAGGGTAGGCGTGATCGATCTGGGCAGCAACCGGAGGCCGCACGGGATTGACGTGGACCCTGCGACCGGCCACCTGGCCGTCACGGTTGAGAATCCGTCCGGTCTTCTGCTGGTCGATCCGGCTTCCAGAACCGTCCTGCGCCGCTACGATACGCACGGGCAGGCTCCGCATATCGTATTGCTGGGCCCCGGCGCCAAGACCGGCTACGTCAGCAACGACCGTACGGGCGACGTGGCCGTGATCGACATGAAAAGCGGATCGGTCGTGACGATTCCACTGGGCGCGCGGCCCCAGGGCGAGGCGTTTTCGAGAGACGGGAAGAGTCTCTACGTCACCTTGATGGGTGCCGCCGCGATCGCAGTGATCGATTTGAGCAGCAACCGGCGAACCGGCACCATTCAGACCGGTGAAGGACCGTGCCGCATCGCGGTCAGCCCCGATGGAAAGACCCTCGTTTACGCCCTCCAGGCGGGCCACGCGGTTGGCTTTGCGGACGTGGCGACGTTGAATGAAACCAAGCGGTTGCCGTTAAGCGGGCCGCCCGTCTCGCTCACGCTTTCCGCTGATCGCACCATGGCGTACTCCTCGGTGCAGGAGCAGGATAAGGTCTACGTGGTTTCTTTAGCCCGGCAGGAAATCGTCAAGGTTCTCGAGTTTCCCAAAGGCGCAGGCTCCGATCCGGTTTTGCCTCTGCCTTGACGGGGCCGCACGCGGCCGGATTCGCGCCTGGTCCGGCGCGTTCAGAAGCGCGTCGCTTCCGTGAAGTTGAAATCGCGCACCTTCATGGCGGGCACCACCATGTCACCGGCCTCCTCGCCCGAGGCGCGCACCGCCGGCGAGAGCGCCTCTACCTTGGAGAGCATCTCGAGCAGGCTCTCGTTGAAGCGGAAATTCCGCACTCCCGCCGTCACGCGGCCGCCTTCCACCAGGAAGGTGCCGTCACGCGTCATGCCGGTGAAAATCTTCTCGTAAGGGTCCACCTCGCGGATATACCAGAACCGCGTCACCAGGATGCCGCGTTCGGTGGAAGCCACCATCTTCTCCACCCCGCTGTCACCGCCTTCGATAGCGATGTTCCCGGGGGCTTCGCCGAGCTCATTGGGCAGCGGGAAGCCGTGGCCGGTCGGCGCCACCCCGCTCACGGCCGCGGCCTGCCGGCTATAGGCGATCTCGCGCACCACGCCGCGCTCCACCAGCATGAGCGGCCGCCGCGGCACGCCCTCGCCATCGAACGGCGGGCCCGATTGCAACGGGTGAGATGCATCGTCGCGGATCGTAACGTTGTCGCCGAAGATCTTTTTTCCGATGCGGTCGTTCAGAAAACTACGGCCGTCACGGATCGCCGTGGCACTGAAGTCCCCGAACATCTGGCCCACCAGGTCGAGTACCGCGGCAGGCTCCAGGATCACGGTGTAACGGCCCGGCGCCAGCTCGCGCGGCGCCTGGGATTCGGTGGCCTTCGCCGCCGCCCGCCGCGCCAGCGCCACCGGGTCCAGATCGGCGTGATGGCAGGCGCTGGCCTTGGCCCAGCCGGAGCTGTCCACGCTCATGGCGGTGATGGAGAAGCGCGCCATGGTCTCGCGGTGAGTCGCCGTAAGCCCGCGCGAATTCATCAGGGTCAGGGTCGATTCTCCGGTAGAGTAGATTCCCGCGGCGGTCTGGCCGGCGGCCTCCACCACGCGAATGGCTTCCGCCACCGCCAGGGCGCGCTCGCGCGGTGTGGCGTGCGCGGTAGTCCCGAAGAAACGATCCACGCGCGGGATGAAAGCGGAGTCCGCCAGCGGCAGCAGCTCCGGATCGGCCTCGTTCAGGCGCGTGATGGCGATGGCCTGCTCCACCACCGCGCGGATGCCCTCGCGGCTCAGCCGGTTGGTCCCGGCCCGCGCTGTACGCCCATCCACCACCGGGCGCACCGAAAGATGCCGGTCGTGTTCCGCCACGTTCTGATGAATCGCATTATTGGCGAAGCGTGTCAGGGCGTGCGATCCGCCGCCCATCATGGCTTCGATTTCGGTCACGCCCAGCGCGCGCGCCGCATCCACAACCTGCCCGAAGATTTCCGCCGCGTCGAAGCGCTCAGCCGCCATACGCGCTCCCGATGCGGATCTTGCGGAAACGCGCGGGGCTGGCGCCGTGGCCCGTGCCCATCACCTGCTCGGGCTGGCCCTTGCCGCAGTTCGGCACGCCCCACAGCGTCCAGTGCTCCGGCCCGGCAATGGCCGCGCAGGCATTCCAGAACTCCGTCGTGATGCCGCTATAGCTGGGATTCTTGAGCATGCGCACGCGCTTGCCGCCGCGCATCTCCCAGCCGATCTCGCAGCCGAACTGGAAGTTGTAGCGCTTGTCGTCGATCGACCAGCTCCGGTTGGTCTCCATGTAAATGGCGTGGTCCGCGCCGAAGACCTCTTCGAGCGATTGCCGCCCGGGCTTCAGGCTCACGTTGGTCATGCGGATCAGCGGCAGTCGCGCCCAACCATCCGCGCGCATGCACCCGTTCGATCGCGTCTCGCCCACGGCCGCGGCGGTCTCCCGCGAGGTCATGTAGCCCGTGAATCGCCCCTCACGGATAATATCGGTGGCCTGCGCCGGCACGCCTTCGTCGTCGAATGCGAACGTGCCCAGCCCCGGGCCGTGCTCCAGGCGCGCGTCGCAGACCACATTCACCAGCGGCGAGCCGTATTGCAGGCTCCCCAGCTTGTCGAGCGTGAGGAAGCTCATGCCGGCATAGTTGGCCTCGCTGCCCAGCACGCGGTCCAGCTCGATGGGGTGGCCGATGGATTCGTGAATCTGCAAGCCGAGCTGCGAGCTATCCAGAATGAGGTCGAATTCCC
>CAYRWE010000188.1:0-9817 GCA_964427655.1 uncultured Solibacteraceae bacterium
CCGCCGGCACGATCAGTTGTTCCAGCTTCTCCGACAAATGGCGCAGAATCTCGCCAGCCCCCGTTAGTCCATCTAGTGGTAGTAGCAAGACGCCTGCCGGACTGAACTGCGCTCCGGGCGTTCGACCCACCAGCGTCATGAGCCGTACCGGATCTACGCGCGTATCCTTGTGGAACTTTATATTCAATAGGTTATGGCGTCGGTCGACGGCTTCAATGCCGGCCTTTTCAGCCAGATTCTTGAGCCCCGAGTACGCCAGCAGGTTGCGCAGGGCCTCGGGAACCGGGCCGTATCGGTCCGCCAGTTCCTTTTCGGCACGGTCGCGTGCGGCGTCATCGGAGGCGTTGGCGATCTGGCGGTAGGCCCGCAGACGCTGATTCTCGTCGGCGATGTAGTCGGTGGGGATGCGAATATCGAGACCCAGGTTGAGCGTCGAGTGAATTTCCGGGGCGACTTCTTCGCCCTTCAACTCGCGCACGGTCTCGTCTAGCAGGCGTACGTAAGTGTCGAAGCCCACTGAGTTGATGTGCCCGTGCTGCTCGCCGCCCAGCAGGTTGCCCGCGCCGCGCAGCTCCAGGTCCAGCGCGGCGATCTTGAAGCCGGACCCCAATTCGCTGAATTCCTTCAATGCCGCCAATCGTTTACGGGCGATTTCGGTGAGCTCGGTATCGGGGGGAACCAGCAGATAGGCATACGCGCGCCGGTTCGAGCGGCCCACCCGGCCGCGCAACTGATAGAGTTCCGAAAGCCCATAGCGCTCCGAGTTCTCGATAATCATCGTGTTGGCCAGCGGGATATCCAAGCCATTTTCGATAATCGTAGTACATACCAGAATATCGAACTCGTGGCGCATGAAGCTGAGCATGCTCTTTTCCAGCTCGGCCTCGCTCATCTGGCCATGCCCCACGCCGATCCGCGCGTTGGGCACGAGTTGCTGCAGCATAGCCGCGCGGGCCCAGATGGAATCCACGCGGTTGTGTAGAAAATAGACCTGCCCGCCGCGCCCAAGTTCCTGCTCCAGCGCCGAGCGGATCAGCTCCGGCTGGTAAGGGGCCACCACCGTGTGGATCGCCAGGCGATCTTTGGGCGGAGTTTCGATCACGGACATGTCCCGCAATCCCAACAACGACATGTGTAGCGTTCGGGGGATAGGGGTGGCGCTCATGCTGATGACATCGACGGTCTGCTTCAGGTGTTTGAGCCGTTCCTTGTGCCGTACCCCGAAACGCTGCTCCTCATCCACAATCACCAGGCCCAGATCGCGAAACACGACATCCTGCGACAGGAGGCGGTGCGTCCCTATGGCGAGATCGATCTTGCCCTCCGCCAGGTCCGCCAGCCCGGCTTTGATTTCCTTGGGCGCGCGGAAGCGGCTGAACATCTCGACGCGCACCGGAAACGGCTGAAAACGACGCTTGAACGTCTCGAAATGCTGGAACGCCAGAACCGTAGTCGGCGCCAGCACCGCCACCTGTTTGCCATCCCCCAGAGCTTTGAAGGCGGCGCGCATCACCACCTCGGTCTTGCCGAATCCCACGTCCCCGCAAACCAGGCGGTCCATGGGCTGCGGGTCTTCCATGTCGTGCTTAATGTCGCGAATGGCGGTCAACTGGTCGGGCGTTTCGTTGAACTCGAAGGCGTCTTCAAATTCCCGCTGCCAGTTGCTATCTAGCGAAAACGAAAAGCCTTCCGCCATCTTGCGGGAGGCGTAGAGCTTGAGTAGCTCGTCCGCCATATCGCGCATTTTGGCTTTGATGCGCGCTTTTGTGCGGGTCCATGTGGCGCCGCCCATGCGGTCGAGCGCCGGGGCGGTCTCTCCGGCTCCCCGGAAGCGCTGGACCAAGTCCATGCGGGTCAGCGGGACATACAACTTGGCGCCTCCGGCATATTCGAGGAGCATGTAGTCGCCCTGGGCCTCGCCTTGTGCGATTTCGCGGGTCCCCAGGTAATGCGCCACCCCGTGCTCGGCATGGACCACGTAATCGCCGGGTTTCAGCTCGATCAGATCGGCCGAAAAAGTGGCCAGGGCCGATTTCGAAGCCGGCGCGCGGGCCACCAATTCGGAGCTCTCGAACAGATCTTCCGATCCGAAAACTACAAGTTTAGAATCTTGGAACGCGGTCCCCCGCCGGACCTGTCCTTTGATCAGGTAGATACTGGCAACCGCTCCGGCCAGGTAGGCTCGCTCCGCCAGATACGCGGGCGTGGAATCGAATTGCTCGAGACCCAACTGGTAGGGGATGCCATACTCGTTGAGGATGTCGGCGACCCGTTCTACTTCTCCTGTAGAAGAAGCGAAGAAGGCTACCCGGCTGCCGCTTTCCACCTGATTGCGCGCCTCGGCAATGGCGACCTGCATACTGCCGTGGAAGGTCTGTGCCGGGCGCGTCGAGATATGGCCGTTCCCCTGGCCTTCCGCATCCCAGCCGATCTCCAGTTCTTTGAATGAGATCTGAGGCGCGGAGGCGGTCTGGCGCTGCAGCTCTTCCCAGGTGAAATAGCTATGCTCGGGGTCGTAGGCCGGAGATCGCTCGATCTGCTCCAGGCGCGTCCAGAATCGCTCGGCGGCAGACTGCACCTGCTCCGGCTCGTCCCACACCACCAGCGGCCGGTCCACCAGCGAGAAAATCGACGCGTTGCGCGGTCGCAGCATGGGGACCACGGTTTCCCAGCCGGGAAAGGTCTCGCCGGGAGGCGGCAGGTCGCGGCCGGGAATATCGGCCTGGCGCATTAAATCGGCCAGTTGCGCCAGCACTTCGCGCGATTTCTGATACTCGGCGAGCGGCAGCAGCGTGCAGTCTTCGAGCTTCAGAACCGAGCGCTGCGATTCTACGTCGAAGCGGCGGATGGAATCCACCTGGTCGCCGAACAGCTCGATCCGCACCGGTTTCGGCGACTCCGGCGAGAAGACGTCCAGGATTCCGCCACGCACGGAGTACTCGCCCACCATCTCGACCGGCTCGCGGCGTTCGTAACCCACGCTCTGCAGGTGAGCTACTACATCTTCGAGAGGCAATTCGTCGCCCACGCGCAGCTTGAGCGCCAATTGCCGGTAGAAATCGCCCGGCTCGATGCGAAGCAGAGCGGAAGCCACCGGGAGGATCGTGATGGGCACCCGTTGCGTCGCCAGGCGCCACAATCCGATGGCCCGTTCTTCCGCTATCTCGGCGTGCGGCGAGAGATTCTGCAACGGCAGAACATCCAGAGCTGGAAGAAGTTGCGGGCCGTTACGGTCTTCCGCCGCGAGCAGCGAGAAGAACGTATGGAGCGTCTCGTAGAGGACCTCGGCCTGCTTGTTGCCATCTACTACAACAATCAGAGGGCGTTGCGAGGACTGCGATAGCAGTACCGCATAGAGTGCCTTGGCGGTGGTGGTAAGGCCCGAGAGCGAGGCCGTGCCGCCGCCGGCCAGGCGCCGCAGCACCTCCTGGAAGCTGGGGTGCTTCCCCAGGTCCAGAAACAGATCTCGAACGGACGGATGAATCAAGTTGGCTGGTTCAGAATGGTTTCTACAATATTAGTTGTAGAATACTCCGCTTCCAGCGGCAGAGTGAATACTTTACCCCCCGCCGCCTCCACCTCTTCCCTTCCGGCCACGAAATGCGACCAATCGGCGCCCTTCACCAGGATCTCCGGCAGAACCAGGGAGATTAGCTCGCGCGGGGTATCCTCGTCAAAAAACACCACCGCGGAAACGGCTTCGAGGGCCAGCGCCACCTCGGCGCGCTCAGCTTCGCGGAGGACGGGCCGCGAAGGCCCTTTGGATCGCCTCACGCTGGCGTCCGAGTTCAGCGCCAGGATGAGGAAATCGCCCATCGAGCAGGCCTGTTCGAGCAGTCGGACATGCCCCGGGTGCAGCAGGTCGTAGCAGCCGTTCGTAAAAACCACGGTCTTGGAGTCCCGCTGGCAGCGCCGGCGCTCCTCGATGAGTTCCGCGCGGTTATAGAGGCGTCCCACCGATTCCCAGTGTAGCAGCCGTCAAGCGCGCGCTTCTTTGCGGTGGGCATGCTTTAGCTTGCCCGGAGGAGACCAAAATAAAGCTCACCGTGGAGACGCCGAGGAGCGGAGGAACGCGGAGAAGCGAAAGTCAACACCTGAGATCCGGAGGAAGCGGAGGTCCCGAGGGCTGGCGCCCGGCGATCATGGTCGACACCCGCGGCGGCGCGTGGTTTGGCTTGCCAAGCCATGCTGCGCCCGAGCCATCGCAACGCGCCTAACGGGCTATAGCCGTAGGCGGGGCAGGGGCGCTTGCGCAGTTCCGCCTTCCCCGGCCCGGCTTGACGTTGCCACTGTACCCACGCTATCTTCGGGCTGAATCCAACATTTTTATGACAAAACGCTTGGCCTCCCTCCTTTTGTTCCTCCTGCTCTGCGCCGCCGCCTTCGCGCAGAACACCCCGTGGTCTCCCAAGGCCGCCCAAGAGTGGTATGCCAAGCAGCCCTGGCTGGTGGGCTGCAATTATATTCCGGCCAACGCCATCAATCAGTTGGAAATGTGGAACGCCGATACCTTCGATGCCGACCGCATCAACATGGAACTCGGGTGGGCGCAAAGCGTCGGGATGAATACCGTGCGCGTGTTCCTCCACGATCAGCTTTGGCAGCAGGGCTGGAGCTTCCAAAGGCGCATGGAGCGCTTCCTCAAACTGGCCGACGATCGCAATATGCGCGTGATCTTCGTCCTGTTCGATTCCTGCTGGGATCCTTTCCCGGAGTCCGCGGTCAAGCAGCGCGCTCCCAAACCGGGCGTGCATAATTCCGGCTGGGTGCAGAGTCCCGGAGCCAAAGCCCTCATGGACCCCAAGCAGGAACAGCGCATCCTGGACTACGTGGTAGAGGTCGTCCGGACTTTTGCCAAAGACAAACGCGTGCTGGCGTGGGATCTGTGGAACGAGCCCGATAACGTGAATGAGGGCAGTTACGGATCGGAGGACCCGGCGGGCAAATCCGAGCGCGTGCGCGCCCTGCTCCCGCGCGTCTATCAATACGCCCGCGCGGCGCTGCCTACGCAGCCGCTCACCAGCGGGCTGTGGCGCGGGGATTGGTCTTCGCCGGATAAGCTAACGGCCATGGAGCGAATCCAGATCGAGCAGTCGGACATCATCTCGTTTCACAGCTACGGTCCGCCCGAGGAGTTCGAGCAGCGGGTCAAGTGGCTGGAGGCTTATCACCGGCCGGTCTTCTGCACGGAATACATGGCGCGCCCGGTGGGCAGCACCCTCGAGACGATTCTGCCTATCGCCAAAAAGTACAACGTGGCGGCCTACAACTGGGGCCTGGTGAACGGCAAGACGCAGACGAACCTGCCGTGGGATTCCTGGCAGCACCCCTACACCAGCGAGCCAGTGGTCTGGTTCCACGACATCTTCACCTACGATGGGCAGCCTTACCGGGCGGAGGAAGCGGCTTTCCTGCGCCAGATCACCGCGCAGCCGGCCAGGACCAAGCCCAAGAAGGTCAAGGCCGCCGCGGCCAAACCGTAGCGCGCCGCAGCCAAGCTGTAGCCGACCGCCCTACAGCCCGAACATGGGGTGGTACTTTTCCGGCAGCCGTATACGCTGCATTTCGCGCGTGACGAACATGTGGCGCGTGAAGCCGACGGCCAGCTCACGGTCGTCCGCGGCTGTGCGCATCTGGTAGGCGATGGTCACCATGCGCGGGTTGGCCTTCTCGATCCAAGCCTTGACGATCACCTCGTCGCCATAGCGCGCCGGGAAGCGGTACCTGCAATTGGCCTCCACGACGGCCAGCAGCACGCCATCGTTGCTTTCCATGGCGCCGTAATCGAAGCCGCAGGCCCGGCAGAGGTCCCCGCGGGCCACCTCCATCCACACCAGGTAATTGGCGTAATAGACCACGCCCATCTGGTCGGTTTCGGCGTAACGCACGCGCAGGCGCGTTTCGGAAGGGGGAGTTACCATGGAAACCGCATTGTACCCCCGCGCAACGCGGAGGAGCCTGGAAACGTCCTGTTACACTGGAAGTTACGAGTGTAACGATGCGCGCCCAGGTATTGTTTTTCGGACCTCTCAAGGATCTGGCGGGACGTGCCGCCGAGGAAGCCGAGTTCCCGGAGGGAGCCGATTTGGCGGCCGTCTGGGAAAGCTGCATGGCCCGCTACCCGTCTCTCCGCGATCTCAAAGGAACCGTCGCGATTGCGCAGAACCGCGAGTTCGCGGAGCCGTCCGCCAAGCTGGTGGAAGGCGCCGAGATCGCCTTTCTGCCGCCCGTGAGCGGCGGGAGCGAAGATGTGCCGCCGGTGATCCTTGAAGAATCCGAGAACGGCAACTACTTCGCCCTGACGCGCCGCCCCATCGAGACGGCCCGCCTGGTGGCGCGCCTGCTGACCGGCGCGGAGGGCGCCGTGGTGATCTTCGAAGGCACTGCTCGCAACCACACCAACGGCCGCCGCACGCTGTGCCTGGATTACGAATGCTACGCTCCCATGGCGCTCAAGGCCATCGCCAGCCTGGGTTGCGACGTGGCCGCCGCGCGCCGCCTGGTGCGCATCGGCATCGTGCACCGGCTGGGGCGCATTCTGATCGGCGAGGCCAGCGTGGTGGTGGTGGCCACGGCGCCGCACCGGCGAGCGGCTTTTGAAGGCGCCGAGGAAGCCATCGACCGCCTCAAGAAGACCGTCCCCATCTGGAAGAAGGAACATTTCGACGACGGCTCGGCTTGGGTTGCGGGAGAGTGGGATGCACATGTCCCGCTGGCCCGTTAGCGCTCTCGCGACCCTGCTCCTGGCCGGCGCGGCTTACGCGCAGCAGCCGGTCATTCGCGTGGATGTCAACCTGGTGCGCATGGTGGCTACCGTGAAGGATCAGGCCGGCCAACTGGTGGGCGCGCTCCAGAAGAGCGATTTCCAAATCTCCGATAACGGCGTCCCGCAGGAGATCGCGGTTTTCGAGCGCCAGACCGACCGGCCGCTCTCGGTGGCCTTGCTGGTGGATACCAGCGGTTCCACGGCCAAGGAACTGAAGTACGAGATGGATTCGGCCGCCAAGTTTCTGCACGCGCTGCTCTCCGAGGGCCATCCGGAAGACGCCGTGGCGCTCTACAGCTTCAACTACGAAGTCAGCCGGCAGCACAACTTCACGCACAACTACGCTCCGCTCGAGCACGAGATCCGGCTGCTGCACGGCGAGGCCGGAACGTCGCTCTACGACGCCATTTACCTGGCCTCCGAGGATCTGGAGGCGCGCGAGGGTCGCAAAGTGATCGTGGTGGTGACCGATGGCGGCGATACCACCAGTTCGGTGGATTTGAAGAAGGCGCTGGCGCAGGCCCAATTGGCCGACGCGGTGATGTACCCGGTGGTGGTCATGCCCATTACCAACGATGCCGGGCGCAATATCGGCGGCGAAAACGCCCTGACCTTCATGGCCCAGGGCACTGGCGGGCGGACCTTCCTGCCCACCGTCGGCCCGCAGCTCGACCAGGCCTTCGCCGACATCATCAACGAGCTGCGCACCCAATACCTGCTGGCCTTCTACCCGCACAACGTGCCGCTCACCAAGGAGCGCTTTCATAAGCTGGCTATCCACCTGAGCCGACCGGAATTGCAGGTATCCGCGCGCAACGGCTATTATGGTGAGGCGGAGGGCTCCACGGGGAGCCCGGACGCTCGTATTTCGGTTACTCCCGAGGGCACGCGAAAGCCGCAGCGGCAGCAGAGGTGAGATTACGTCACAGGGTGGAAAATCCGGACGCGCGCCGGAACAGACATTTGAAGAGGCGAAGTACCTCAAGAGATTGATCGAGAACGCCATACCCGTGCGGGTGAAGATGGCGGACGATGAGGAAGTCGTGGGCGTGATCGAATATTACGACCAATCCTTCATCCGCCTGACCCGGCGCGGCGAAGCGAACCTGTTCATCTTCAAACACGACATCAAGTATTTGATGGAAGTGGAAGAGGCTTAATCCCGAACGATTCCGCGAAATCATGGCATATCTGGAAACGGCTGTGGAGATCGCGCGCGAGGCCGGCGCGCTGGTGGGGCACTACTTCGAACGCCGCATCGGGTACGAGATCAAGGGCGAGTTCGATCTGGTGACGGAGGCGGACCGCGCCTCCGAGAAGCTGGTGGTGGAGCGCCTGCGCGCGCATTTTCCGGCCCACAACATCGTGGCGGAAGAGGGCGGGGGATTCAGCGGCCCCTCGGAATACTGCTGGTTCGTGGACCCGCTCGATGGCACCACCAACTTCGCTCACGGCTTCCCGGCCTTCAACGTCTCGATCGGACTGGCGCGCAACGGCCAGCCCATCGCGGGGGTGGTTTACGATCCCACGCGGCGGGAGACGTTCAGCGCCGAGCGCGGCGCGGGCGCATACCTCGACAACCACCGACTGCATGTTTCCGGATGCAAGAGCCTGGGCGCCAGCCTAGCCTCCACGGGCTTCCCAAGCCGCAAGCGGGCCCACAACGTCAACATTCACTTCTACTACCAGTTGGCGATGGCGTCCCACGGCGTGCGGCGCACCGGATCGGCGGCTCTCGACCTGGCCTATGTGGCCGCCGGGCGCCTGGATTTCTTCTGGGAATTCGGCTTGAATCCGTGGGATGTAGCGGCGGGAGTCCTGCTGGTGACCGAAGCCGGAGGACGCGTAAGCGATATGCACGGAGCGCCCCACAGTCTGACGGAATCGGAAACCATTCTGGCCGATAACGGTTTGTTGCACGATCAGGCGCTGGAGATCTTCGGCGAGATATTCGAGGGGCGTTTGCGCGTGCCGCTGCCGGAATTGGGCTAGAACTGCGACCGCGTTCGGATCCGCGTGCGTAAGCAAGCGGTTTCCGCTAGCCGCCCGCTTCCCTACTCGCCGGCGCGCAGTATCTTGTTGTTGGCACTTTCCAGAACTTCGCGCACCTTGGCGGTCAGCGCATCGGGTGTGAAGGGCTTCTGCAGGAAGGCCACTTCCTCCTCCAGTATCCCGCTGTTGAGGACCGCGCCATCGGTATAGCCCGACATGTAGAGAATCTTCATGTTGGGGCGGAGCTGGCTGATTCTCTCGGCCAGTTCGCGGCCACTCACCTTGGGCATCACCACGTCCGTGATCAGGAGCTGGATGCGTCCCCGGTATTCGGCCGAAATGCGCTGCGCTTCGAGCGGATCGGCGGAGTCCAGGACTTTGTAGCCATCGCGCAGTAATGCCTGACGCACCAGCGCGCGCACCGCCTCATCGTCTTCCACCAGCAGGACGGTTTCGGTTCCGCGCTTGACGCCGGCCTTGCGGCTTTCCGATTCCGCGGCCACCGGCTGATCGACGCTGGGCAGGTAGACTTTCACCGAGGTGCCGAGCCCCAGCTCGCTGTATACGTTCACGCTGCCGCCGCTCTGCCGGACAATGCCGAAAACCGTCGAAAGTCCCAGCCCGGTGCCCCGGCCGGCCGCCTTGGTGGTGAAAAACGGCTCGAACAGGTGAGCCTTGGTGAACTCATCCATGCCCGCGCCCGTATCGCTCACGGCCAGCAGGATATGCGAACCCGGCCGCGCCTCCAGGTGCCGACTGGTATAGCTTTCGTCCAACACCACCATCTGCGTTTCGATGGTGAGGGTGCCGCCCTGGGGCATGGCATCGCGTGAGTTGATCACCAGATTCATGAGCACCTGTTCAATCTGCCCGGGATCCGCGTTGACCGATCCCATCTCGGCCCCCAGCGCCAGCCGCAGATCGACATCTTCACCGATCAGCCGTTGCAGCATGGTGCCCAGACTGGTCACCAGCTTATTGAGATCGAACACCCTGGGCTGGACCACCTGGCGGCGGCTGAAGGCCAGAAGCTGCTTGGTGAGCGCCGCGGCGCGCTCC
>CAYRWE010000189.1:0-9788 GCA_964427655.1 uncultured Solibacteraceae bacterium
AGCGAATTCACCTGCCAGGTGAGCGGCATGCGGTCCACCCGGCCGTGGCAGCTCTCGCACCCGATCCCCTTATTCACGTGGATGCCGTGGTTGAAGTAGACGTAATCCGGCAAATCGTGCACCCTCGTCCAGCGGATCGATTCCCCTGTCCGGAAACTGGCGCGCACCGGCTCGAGCGTCGGGCTCGTGATCCAGATCTGCGAGTGGCAGTTCATGCAGGTCTTAGTGGGCGGGATTCCGGCGAACGAGGAGGATTCCACGCTCGTGTGGCAGTAGCGGCAGTCCAGCCCCAGCCCGCCTACATGATGCGCGTGGCTGAAAGGCACCGGCTGCTCGCGCGTCTGCATGGCGCGCGTCGCGTAGGCCGAGCGGTCCAACTCATACCCCACCCACCCCACGAATGCGACCAGGGCGATGCCCCCGAACAGGGAAACGCGCACCAGCGCGTTGGCACTGCGATTGAAAATCTGGGACATGATTTACCCTTGCACCATGTCGGATTGCAGAGTTGTGTTGTGTCGCATCAGCAAGGTAGCGGAGCAAATACAGAACTCTCAGTTTCCCAGGAATCGGCCCACTTAACGGATGCAAGATCGCCCGATTTGTTTCATTGCAAACGAAATCGGGTCAAGCCGTTGCGGACATCTGTATGTACGGAAACACAGGCGCCGGCCTGCTGAAATTCCCAACACCGATGTCCCTTGACATGCGCCGCTGATATGAATTCAGCTTCGCTCGTAGAGGAATACCGACTGTTCCACGTGGCTTTCGCGGTCCCCCGTGCACACCGCGAACTGCGCGCCACGCCCTTCCCTAGGACCCCACAGCGATGCCCCGGCATACTCGCCGTCTTTACGAAGCACGTAGAAGTTCAGATCGACGGCCTCCATGCGCTTTCTATCGCCATCGAAGTTACGCGCCACGCGTTTCAAGGCATCCATCGCGGCATCCCTTGGATTCATGCCGTGCCGCATATTTTCCACAATGATCCCCGCGCCACAGATCCGCAGGTTCTCCTCGCCGCGCCCGGTGGATCCCGCCCCGCCGACCTCGTTATCCAGCCATAGCCCGCCCCCAATAATCGGCGAATCGCCCAGCCGCCCCGGAATCTTCCACGCGAGGCCGCTCGTGGTGGTCACCGCCGACATCTCGCCCTTTTCGTTCAATCCGATGCAGTTGATGGTCCCGTGCGGCGGATGGATGGCATATTCCCAAGCCTGCTCCAGTACCGCTTCATCCACCTGCGGGAACATCTCCCGCAATTCCCTGAGGACCTCGCCGCGCAGCCGGTTCGTCCGCTCCGCCGGAGGCGCATCCACTCCCGGTCCCCAATTGGTATGGCCCTGGGGATCCCGCAGCGACCGCTTCCACGCCAGCCAGGCGATGCGCGATTCCTCGGTGAGCAGGTCTTCCTCTTTGAAGCCCATGTCCTTGGCGAAGCGCAGCGCGCCGGCGCCCACCAGCATCATGTGGTCGGTCTGCTCCATCACCAGTTTGGCCACCTTCGAGGGCGTCTTGATGCCCTCGAGCGCCCCCACCGATCCCATCCGCCGCGTGGGACCGTGCACGCAACTGGCATCCAGTTGGACCACGCCATCCTCGTTGGGCAACCCACCGTAACCCACGCTGTTGTCTCGTGGATCGAGTTCCACGATGTTGACGCCCGCGATCACCGCATCCAGCGTGTCGCCACCGGCGTGGATGATCTCCATGGCTTTGGCGCAGCAGTTCACGCCCCCGTTGTTGCGATTGGCGCTCGAGATAACCACCGGCCTGGGCCGCGCTTGCGCCGTCGCGCTCTGGACCATGGGAAGCGCCGCGCTCCCCAGCATGACCGCCCGCCGGCTGAGACTGAGATTCTTCATCGAAACTCCGCTTGAGAACTCACATTATTTCATACGCGAATGACCTCCGGCCGGGCAAGGCCCCGCAAAACGAAACCCCTTCCGCCCGTTATGCTAGCCTGAGTTTTCATGGCCATTGCGCCTGCTCTTCGCGCGACCCCTCTGAACTCGCTCCACCGGTCTCTGGGGGCCAGGATGGTGGATTTCGGCGGTTGGGACATGCCCGTCCAATACTCCGGAATCATCGAGGAGCACCTCGCCGTGCGCCGGAGCGTGGGGCTATTCGATGTCAGCCATATGGGCGAAATCGAGATCCGCGGCCCCCAGGCCGAACGCCTGACCGATTTCGTCACCACCAACAACGCCGGGAAGCTCCACCACGGGCAGGCACACTATTCGGCGCTGCTCTACGAGCACGGCGGCTTCGTGGACGACATCCTGGTGCACAAAGTGGCGGACGACCATTTTTTCCTGTGCGTGAATGCCGCGAACCAGGAGAAGGATTTCGAGCACATCCGCTCGCTCAACCGCTTCGAGGCCGAAGTCGAATTCGCCGGCCCGCGGTATGCGCAGCTTGCCATCCAGGGACCGCTGGCGCGTGCAACCCTGCAAAAGCTCACGTCCGTGGATTTGGCCGCCATCCGCTACTTCTGGTTCACGGATGGCGCGGTGGCCGGCGTTCCCGCACGCATCGCACGCACGGGCTACACCGGTGAGGATGGCTTCGAGATCTACATTCCGCCCGCTGAAGCCGTGCCCGTGTGGAACGCCATAATGGAAGCCGGCGCGGAGTTCGGCATCAAGCCCTGCGGCCTGGGCGCGCGGAACACGCTCCGCCTGGAAGCCGGGATGCTGCTCTACGGGCACGAAATCGACGCCTCCATTTCGCCGCTCGAGGCCGGACACGCCTGGATCGTTAAGTTCGACAAGGGCGAGTTCGTGGGACGCCTGGCCCTCCAGCGCCAAAAAGAAAACGGTCTCACCCGCAAGCTGACGGGCTTCGAAATGCGAGGCCGCGGCATCGCCCGCGAGGGCTACGAAGTATTTCTCGAAGGCCGGCCGGTGGGATGGGTCACCAGCGGTTCGCCTTCGCCGTCTCTCAACAAGAACATCGGCCTGTGCTACCTGCCCTTTGCGGAGGCCCAGCCGGGCAAAGAAATTCAAATCGCGATCCGCAACCAGCCCGTGGATGCGGTGACGGTGGATACTCCTTTTTACAAGCGAGCGAAATAGACATGCATCCGGATAACTTTCGATACACGAAGGAACACGAATGGGTCCTCGTGGAAGGGGACACCGCTACGGTCGGGATCACCGATCACGCCCAGCAGGAACTCGGCGACATCGTTTACGTGGACCTGCCCAAAGTGGGAGCGCACGTCGAGCAGGGCAAATCCCTCGGCTCCGTCGAGTCGGTCAAGGCCGTCTCGGACATCTACGCGCCGGTGAGCGGCGAAGTCACCGCAGCCAACCCGGCCCTGGCCGACAAGCCCGAAACGCTGAATTCCGATCCGCATGGCGCGGGCTGGCTGGTCAAGATCCGGCTCAGCGCGCCCGCGCAGGCCGGCAGCCTGCTCACGGCCGCCGATTACGAAGCATACATAGGAGCGGAGAAGTAAGTTTGCGTTATCTTCCCAAATCCGATTCCGAACGCCGCGCCATGCTGGAAGCCTGCGGCATCGCGTCGCCCGAGGAATTGTTCGCCCACCTGCCGCGGGAGGTCCGCCTGGAGCGGCCGCTCGATCTCGCGCCGGGGATCTCCGAATACGAGATCGTGGACTACTTCCGGCAGCGCGCGGCGGAAAACGCCAATGGCTATGCGTCTTTCCTGGGCGCGGGAGCTTACAATCATTACCGGCCGGTGCTGGTGGATACGGTGGTTTCGCGGGGCGAATTCCTGACCGCCTACACACCTTACCAGGCAGAGATCTCACAGGGAACCCTGACGCACATTTTCGAATTCCAGAGCATGATGTGCCAGCTCACCGGCATGGATGTGGCCAACGCCTCCATGTACGATGGCTCGACCGCCGTGCCCGAAGCCGCCATGATGGCCGCGCGGATCACCGGCAAGGGCCGCGTGCTGGTGGCGCGGTCGGTGCACCCGGAATACCGCGAGGTCCTGGCCACTTACGCGCGTTACCAGGGCATGCCGCTGGACGATTTCGGCTACGTACCGGACGCCGGCGCCCTCGACCTCGAAGATCTGGACCGCAAGCTCGGCGATCCTACCGCCGCTGTGGTGATTCAGTCGCCCAATTTCTTCGGCGTCGTCGAGCCTGTGAAGGCCGCCGCCGAGCTCGCCCATCGCCGCGGCGCGCTGCTGATCGTGGTCTTCACCGAGGCCGTGTCGCTGGGAATTCTCGAACCGCCCGCGGATGCCGATATCGTCGCCGGCGAGCTGCAATCTTTCGCCATCTCGCCGAGCTATGGCGGGCCTTATGCCGGAGTCGTCGCGACCAAGGAGAAGTTCCTCCGCCAGATGCCCGGACGCCTCGTGGGCCAGACCATCGATTCGCGCGGCAACCGGGCTTTCTGCCTGACGCTCTCCACGCGCGAGCAGCACATCCGCCGCGAGAAGGCCACTTCCAACATCTGCACCAATCAGGCGCTCATCGCGCTCATGGCTACGGTCTTCATGACCGTCTACGGCAAGCGGGGCCTGCGTGAGCTGGCCGAACAGAACCTGGCCAAAGCGCACTATCTGGCGGGCAAGCTGAAGCCGCGCTTTTGCGGGCGCTTCTTCAACGAGTTTGTGGTGCGCGTGGAAGGGCGCTCGCCGGACGAGGCCAACCGCGCCCTGTTGCGCAAAAAGGTCATCGGCGGCCTGCCGCTATGGCGCTTCTATCCCGAGCTCTCCGATTCCATGCTGCTGTGCGCCACCGAGATGTCGCGCCGCGCGGATATGGACGCGCTGGCGGAGGTGCTGGCATGATTAACAAAGTCCGCCCCCATCTCTCGCAGAACGAGGCGCTGCTGTTTGAGCGCAGTTCCCCCGGCAAGCGCGCCTATCAGCTTCCCGAGCTGGATGTGCCGTCCGTGGACCCTGCCGAGGCCCTGGGCCCTGAAAACGTGCGCGCGGAAATTCCCGGCTTCCCCGAAGTGAGCGAAGTCGAGGCCATCCGCCACTTCACGCGTCTCTCCACGTGGAACTACGCCATCGATCACGGAATGTATCCGCTGGGATCCTGCACTATGAAATACAACCCGCGGATCAACGAACTGGTGGCGCGCATCGAAGGTCTCGCCTGGGCCCATCCCTACCAGCCCGAGGCGCTCTCGCAGGGTTCCATGGAAGTGATGGCGCGCCTCGAAGCCGCGCTGGCCGAAATCTCCGGGATGGATGCCGTCACGCTGCAACCCGCCGCCGGAGCGCAGGGTGAACTCACCGGCATCCTGCTCATCCGCGCGCTACTCGAAAAACGCGGCAATCCCCGCCGCAAGATCCTGATACCCGATTCGGCGCACGGCACCAATCCGGCCTCGGCGACCATCGCCGGATACACCGTCGAGAACGTGAAATCCTGCGCCCGGGGCGTGCTGGATGTCGCCGCTCTCGAAGCCACCGTCGATGGCGACGTGGCCGCCCTCATGGTCACCAATCCCAACACCCTGGGAGTGTTCGAAGAGAACATCATGCGCGCGGCCGATATCCTGCACGCCAAGGGCGCCATGCTCTACATGGATGGCGCCAATATGAACGCCCTGGTGGGCATCGCCCGCCCCGGCGATTTCGGCGTGGACGTGCTGCACCTGAACCTGCACAAGACTTTTTCGACGCCCCACGGCGGAGGCGGCCCGGGCGCCGGTCCGGTGGCCGTGAAGAAACCCTTCGAGCCGTTTCTGCCAGTCCCCCGCTTGCGGCGCGCCGGCAAGAAGTGGGCCTTCGATTACAAGCGCAAGCACTCCATCGGCCGCGTGCGCGCCTTCTACGGCAATTTCGGAGTGCTGGTGCGCGCGCTGGCCTATATCCTGGCGCACGGCGGCCCCGGCCTGCGCAACGCCACGGTGGATGCGGTGCTCAACGCCGTCTACATCCGCAAGCGACTGGAACCCTATTTCGACCTGCCGTATCCCTCGCCCAACATGCATGAAGTGGTCTTCAGCGACGAGCGCCAGGCCCGCCACGGCGTGCGCACGGGCGATCTCGCCAAGCGCCTCATCGATTACGGCTTCCATCCCTACACCGTGAGCTTCCCGCTGATCGTGCACGGCGCCTTGATGATCGAGCCGACCGAAACCGAGAGCAAGATAGAACTCGATCAATTCATCGAGGCCATGATTTCGATCGCCAAGGAAGCCGAGGAGAATCCCGAGATCTTCAAGGACGCGCCCTACGGCACACGGACCAGCCGCGTGGATGAAGTGTCCGCCGCGCGCAAGCCGGTATTGCGATGGAAGCCGGCGTAAACCGCCGCTTCCCGCTGCTGCTCGTGGGGCTGGTGCTGCTCCTCCGGCTGCTTTTTCTCAATCAGGCGATTCAGGGCGACGATCACATTTACCTCACCGAGGCTGCTCACGCGCTGGTCGACCCGCTCGATCCCAATGACACGAAGTACGTCTTCCTGGGCGACGAGGTGGATCTACGCGGCCATTCGCATCCGCCCCTGAACGCCTGGGTGCTGGCCGGCTTGCTGGCTCTTTTCGGCGATGTGAAGGAGGTCCCCTTCCACGCCGCTTATATCTTGTTTTCGCTGATCGCGGTGGCGGCCATGTGGTCGCTGGCGCGGCGCTTCTCGCCCCGGCCGGTGTGGGCCGTGCTGCTCTTCATGGCGGTGCCGGCTTTCGTGGTGAATGGCGGCTCGCTCGAAGCGGATTTGCCTTTCCTGGCGCTGTGGATGGCCGCCATCGCGCTTTTCTGCTCGGGCCGGCTGGCATGGGCCGCCGCGGCCATGGTGCTGGCCGCCATGACCGCCTACCAGGCGGTATTGCTCACCCCCATTCTGGCGGTCTACGTGTGGCTCTTCCGCCGCCGCGACCGCCGCGCGTGGCTGGTGCTGCTGGCGCCGCCCGTCACGGTGGCCGCGTGGCAGATCTTCGAGCGTCTCTCGACCGGCGCCGTCCCGGCCGGTATGCTGGCGGGCTATTTTCAGAGCTACGGCTTCCAGGCCCTCTTCCACAAACTGCGGAATGCCGAAGCGCTCTTTGTGCATTCCTGGTTCATCGTCTTCCCCGCCCTGGTGCCTGGAGCGTTCATGCTGGCCTGGCGTAAGCGCCGCGAGCCTCAGACGCAGTTTCTGCTGGCCTGGATGGCCATCTTCTTCGCGGGTGCATTGGTAATCTTCTTCGCCGGTTCAGCCCGCTATCTGCTGCCCATGGCCGCGCCCCTGGCGCTCGTAGCCTCGCGCCTGCGGGTGCGCTGGCTGGCGCCCGGATTCGCCCTGCAAATGGCCCTCGGCCTCGGCCTGGCCGCCGCCAATTACCAACACTGGGATGGCTACCGTCAATTCGCCGCCGCTCTGCGCGGACCGGCGGCCGGCCATCGCGTGTGGGTGGATGGCGAATGGGGCCTGCGCTACTACCTGGAAGCGGATGGCGCCCTGCCCTTGAGCAAATCGCGCAAACTGCGAGCCGGAGAGATCGTGGTCTCGAGCGATCTGGGTTCCTCGGTGCGCCCCGCCGCGCCGTTTGCACCCCTGGCCGCGGCGGAGATCGGCTCGGCGATTCCCCTGCGCCTCATCGGTCTCGAGACCCGCTCGGGATACTCGGATGCCTCCCGCGGCCTGTGGCCTTTCGGCGTTTCCGGCGGGCCGTTCGACCGCGTGCGCGCGGAACTGGTGGTCGAGCGCCATCCCACACTCGAATACCTGCCCATGAGCGCGCCCGAAGCTGCGCAGCAGATCGTCAGCGGCATCTACAGCTTGGAAGACAACCGCTACCGCTGGATGTCAGCGAGCGCTCAGATAGCGCTCAAGAGCCCCGACCGCGCCGAGCCGCTGCGCCTGGTCTTCACCATCCCCGAGCAAGCTCGCGCGCGGCGCGTGGCGCTGTTGCTCGACGGCCGCGAGCTGGTCACGCAAGCCTACCCTGGCCCGGGGGCGTACACGCTCGAATCCATGCCTATACGCCTGGCCGGCGCAGAAGCCACGGTTGAGATCCTCGTCGATAGAACCTTTTCCGCACCCGGAGACGCCCGCCAGCTCGGAATCGTGCTCACGGCCGTGGGCTTCACCGGGGGCCGTTAGGATATCCTGAACGAAGGAGCGATCACTCAATGGCAAGTAGCGAAGGCGGAGCCAATCGCGCGAATGCGCCCATTCCGGCGGGCAAGCGCAAGGTGTTCTGCATGAAGTTCCAGCGCGAGATGGAAGGCCTCGACGAGGTGCCCTTCGAAGGCCATCCGCTGGGCCAGAAGATCTACGAGAACATCTCCAAGGAGGCCTGGAAGATGTGGGTGGATCGCCTGAAGATGATCATGAACGAATACCGCCTCAACCTCGGCACGCGCGAGGCCCAGGAGTTCGTGATCCAGCAGATGGACGCTTTCTTCTTCGGCGAAGGCGCCGCGCTGCCGCCGGATTACGTCGCGCCTAAATCGAAGGCCTGAGCCGCTTTACCGGTCGGCTCCGGCCTATCCCACCGAGCTCCACTTGAGCAGACTGGTGCAAGGGCGCGTCAGCGGATCGTCGAAATGGTTGGGGCTGACGCGCAGGGCGTAGCCAAGGCGCCCGGTCCGCTCCGGAACAATCTCTTTTCCGAAGACGGCTATCGCGCCGTTCTGCTCAATCGAGGGGAGAATCGAGACCTCCGTCTCCTCCAGGTGGCCATTGCTGTCCACGCGGCCCATTACCACTTCCACGCGCACATCTTCGGCGGTCAAACCCGCCAGGTAGATAGCCGCCCGCACCGAGACGGGCTTCCCGCTGACCACGGCGCCCACGGGAAGCGGGCCGCACTCGACGAACTTCACCTTGTCCCAGACCTCGCGAATACGCTTGTTCCATTCCGATTTTTCGCGCACCAGGGCGTAGGCGCTGTCGCGTATGCGCACGTGCTGCTGGTGGGCCGGCTCGTACAGCTCGTTCATGTACTCCCGCACCATGCGCCGGCAATCGTACTGCGGGCTAATGTAGGTCAGCGACTGCTTCATGCGGCGCACCCATTCGCCCGGCGTCTGCTCGCGGCGCTCGTAGAACATGGGCACGATTTCATTCTCCAGCAAGTACAGTATAGCGCTGGCGTGCAGCGCGTCCTGATCCTCGGAATACGGCTCGCGCTCGCCGATGGCCCAGCCGCCGGAATTCTCGTAAGCCTCGTCGAACCAGCCGTCGAGAATGCTCAGGTTGAGCACGCCGTTCTGGGCCGCTTTCATGCCGCTGGTGCCGCAGGCTTCCTCGCCGCGGCGCGGGTTGTTGAGCCACAGGTCCACGCCCTGGACCATCTCCCGGCCCACCTTCATGTCGTAATCTTCCACAAAGACTACGTGCTTCCACAGGTCCGGGTCGCGGGAAAGCTGCACCACTTCGCGTATGAAACTCTTGCCCGGAACGTCCTGCGGGTGCGCCTTGCCGGCAATGAGCACCTGGACCGGCATCTCCTTGTTCAGCAGGATGCGCTTGAGCCGCTCCACATCCCGGAACAGCAGGGTGGCGCGCTTATAGGTGGCGAAGCGCCGCGCGAAGCCGATGGTGAACGCATTGGGATCGAGTACATCGGCCGCCCGCCGGACCTCCGCGGCGGAGGCCTGCCGGCGCAAGGCCGATTCGCTCTGCCGGCTGCGCACGAAGCTCACCAGGCGGCGCTTGCGACGGCGATGGGCCTCGAACAACTCCTCGTCCGGAATCTCCTTCACCTGCTCCCAAAGCGTAGTGTCGTTGAAGCGGTCGCGCCAATCGGGCTGCAGGTATTGATCGTAGAGCGCGGAAAGATCCCCGTTCAGCCAACTCGGTAAATGCACGCCGTTGGTGATCGAGGTGATGGGGACTTCCCAAACCGGCAACTGCG
>CAYRWE010000190.1:0-9733 GCA_964427655.1 uncultured Solibacteraceae bacterium
GCGCGCCCGCACCGTGCTGGATAATGGTTAATCTGTTCGCCGCAGACCACTAGCTGGTCTTGCCGGTGGCCAGGAACGCCACATGTGGAGTGCCTTCCTGATGGTGCACACACCCGAAGGCTGGCGTATCGCGGCGATTCGCAACATGCTGCCCGCAATCCCGGTGCCCGCTCGAGGGCGTTAGCCCGACGTCACCTCGGCAGCTCGCGAAAACGCTCTCCGCTACGCGGGACACCTCGGGTCAGGGGCACTCCCGCGCCGGCGCGGAAAAGGCCGTTCTTGGGTGTTTTCCTACCAGCCGGCCCAGTGACACCGGGAAGATCTAGCTCGCGATAGAATGAGTATCCCGAATGAGCACATTTCGAATCGCACTCGCCAACATCCAATTCCCGGCCACTCCAGGGGAATCGATCGCGTTGGCCGAACAAGCCATCGCTCAAGCGTCCACCGAACGCGCCGACCTGGTCTGCTTCCCGGAATGCTTCGTTCCCGGTTACCGGGGGCTCGGGAAACTCGTGCCGCCTCCCGATCCGGTATTCCTCGAACGCGCTTGGTCCGTCATTGCAATGGCTGCCGCGAAAGCAAATCTCGTTGTCGTTCTAGGCACCGAACGCGTAATCGACGATTCGCTGTTGATCGCCGCCCTGGTCATCAATCGGGACGGGACGATCGCCGGCTTCCAGGACAAAGTTCAGCTTGACCCATCGGAGGAGGGGACCTATTCGCCCGGCTCGGGAAGGCGCGTTTTCCAAACTGGTCCGCTTACCTTCGGCATCGCCATTTGCCATGAAGGGTGGCGTTACCCCGAGACGGTTCGCTGGGCCGCCCGGCGCGGCGCACACATTGTATTCCACCCCCATTTCCACGAGGCCGTTCCCGGCGGTTACCAGCCCTCCGTCTTCGCCGATCCTGCAAACTCATTCCATGAGAAGGCAGCCTTGTGCCGCGCCGCCGAGAACACCTGCTTTTTCGCGACTGTAAACTGTGCAAGCGCTGGGTCGCCGACCACTTCGGCGGTGGTGCGGCCTGACGGAACGTTGCTCAGCTACCAACCCTACGGCAAGCGGGGGTTGCTCATGGCGGACATCGATATCGCCGAGGCCACAGGCCTCCTCGCAGCGCGCTGCAAGTCTGTCTAAATTAGGCGCAATTGGGCCAAGCCCCCTGACTCCGTCCTTCTTGCGGGACTCGCGCTCACAACACACCAATATCGGCAGAAGTCACTGCCTGCATGCAAGTTATTGCTTAAGGTTGGTGAGCCGGGCGGGACTCGAACCCGCGACCCTGTGCTTAAAAGGCACATGCTCTACCATCTGAGCTACCGGCCCTCGCGTGCGGAGGAATGACTGACTATCGATCAGTGTACCAGACATTCCGTGCGCCCCCGCCCGGCTGGAACGCACTTCCCTCAGCCTTCGCCCGCCCCGACTGAATCTTAGGCAATCGAAATGCTATCCAAGTGGACAGATTCGTCGGCTTCGGTCACGCGAATCGGGAAAGGGCTAAATGTTGAAAACCGCCGTCGTGTTGGTTTCGCTCGCGGCCATGGCCGTGGCGCAGGATTCGAAGCCCGCGGAAATGAAGAAACTAGCCACTGTCACGTGGGATCTGGATGCCCACAAACTGATCTGGGTGGTTCAAAAAGGCGCCGAGAATAACGGCAAGTTCGAGGTCTCCAAAGAGGACCGGTACGAAATTACCCCGGACGACGCGGTGATGTCCTATCTTCAGGAAAAACGCGGGTTTACAGAGGATGAAGCGACTTCGCTGCACCACCTGCTGGACGTCCTCAGTTTGTACTGCGCCGAAAGCACGGCCTGGTGGGACGATGGCCAGGGCGTGCCGCTCGATTCCACCGGCAAACCCACCGGTCCCGGCAAGAGTCCCGATAAACCGGATAGCTCCGTCCAGCCGCACCGCGTGGACGGCCCTAAGCCAGCTCCGAAATCCCCCGTGCGGGAAGGCGAGTTGGTTGCCTCCGCGAAATAATTGCCCAGCCCTTTCGAGCCGCCCCTTCGAGCCGGCAATCAGCCTTTGGCAGGCCGCTTTCGCGAATTGAAAACCATGTCCGCCGTTTTCGTTCCGTGACTGGTTCTCCATTGCTGGAATAGCGTCCCGTAGCTCGCGGTGATATAGTCTTCCTCCGCGAAGCCCAGCCTACGGGCGGTACGGTCTATCCAAGGGTCCGAGCCTTCCAGTTCCACATACCAGCCGATCGGCGTCTCATCCAGCGTGACCGTTCCGGAACTGCCCGGCCGGCGAAACTCCGTGCGGTACTTTTCGTAGCGGAAAACCGGCTGAAAGCCCAGCCTCTCGAGGATCGCGCACGTTAACCCGGCGTCTGAAATCTCGACTTCCAGCTCTTCCCGGTTCTTGTGTTTGGAAGGAACCGGCGGCCCTTTGAAGGTAAGCGACCCTTTCGGCCCGGCCTGCCGCACGCGTAGCAAAGAGGTGGCCGCGCGCAGTTTCAGCTCCGGCGTGTCGAGGACCGTGTTGCTCTCGAACACCCTGGGGCGATGGATGCGGAAGCCGGCCGCGCGCAAGCGTCGGCGAATGGCGGCCGGATCCTCGATCGCCAGCTTGATCTCGATTTCACGATTATCGTGGGCCATGCTCGTTCATTGTGCGGCGTCGCCGCGCTGGTGCTCGCGAAAATCCCGGTCGATGGGTTTGCGCCCGGCGAAACCCTCCTCCACCCCGTGCCAGAAAGAAATGCCCGCTTCGCCCAGCTTCCAGCAGAGATAAACCTCCCGGCCGCGGTACAGAGTGGGAAAATCGAGCAGCCCGATGTCGAGGTCCTTCAGCACGCAGCCGGTTTCCTGGATGCTCTCCAGGGCTGCGCGTAGCCGCCCTCCCACGCCCTCGCGCCGGCTCCGGGCCGCGCGGATTTCCTCGCGATCCACCACCATGCCGCCCATTAGCATGACGCGCTCCGAGTGGGCGCGCACAGCCCGCTCGGCCTCGGCGAATTCGGACTTCAGCGACACGGCCTCGGCCAGCAGCCGCCCCACCGTGGGCAGCAGGCTTTCGGCTTCGGCCAGGGTGAAATGTTTGGGCATGGCTTATGCCGGGCCGTAGTGGCTGTGGACGTAATCGTCCAGAATGCCGATGAACTCGGCCACGATGCGGTCGCCCTTGAGCGTGGTCATCAGGCGGCCATCGACGTAGACCGGCGCCTTGGGCTCTTCGAACGTACCGGGCAGCGAAATGCCGATATTGGAGTGCTTCGATTCGCCCGGGCCGTTCACCACGCAGCCCATCACCGCCACCTTCATGCTCTCGACCCCGGGATGCCCGTCCTTCCACATGGGCATTTGCTCGCGCAGGTAAGTCTGGATCTGCTCGGCCATCTCCTGGAAAAATGTGCTGGTCGTGCGGCCGCAGCCGGGGCAGGCGGTTACCTGCGGGGTGAAGCTGCGAATGCCCAGCGATTGCAGGATCTGCTGCGAGACGATCACCTCTTCGGCGCGGTCGCCATTGGGCGGCGGCGTCAGCGACGTGCGTATGGTGTCGCCGATGCCCTCCAGCAGCAGCGGCGCCAGGGCCGCCGTACTGGCCACCACTCCCTTGCTGCCCATGCCCGCCTCGGTCAGGCCAAGGTGCAGGGCGTAATCGCAGGCCGCGGCCAGAGCGCGGTACACGTCGATCGAATCCTGGACTCCGCTCACCTTGGCGCTGAGGATGATGCGGTCGTGCGGCAGGCCGTGGCGCTCGGCCGAGCAGGCCGATTCCACCGCGCTCGCCACCATGGCCTCGAGCGTCACCTCGCGCGCCTCTTTTGGATGGCTGGATTTCGAATTCTCGTCCATCATCCGGGTCAGCAGCCCGGCATCCAGCGATCCCCAGTTTACGCCGATGCGCACGCACTTCCCATGCTCGAGGGCCACTTCGATCATGGTGCGGAAGTTGTCGTCCGTCTTGCGGCCTATATCCACGTTGCCGGGATTGATGCGGTACTTGGCCAGCGCACGTGCGCACTCGGGGTACTTCTTCAGAAGGATGTGGCCGTTATAGTGGAAGTCCCCAATCACCGGCACGCGCACGCCGAACTTCTCCAGCGTCTCGACGATCTTGGGCACCGCCGCGGCGGCGGCCTCGTTGTTCACCGTCACGCGCACCAGTTCCGACCCGGCGCGCACCAGCGACATAATCTGGTTCACGGTGCCGGCCACGTCGGCCGTGTCGGTGTTGGTCATCGACTGCACCACCACCGGATAGCCGCCCCCCACCTTCACGCCGCCCACGTCCACAACCGCCGACCGCCGGCGGGGTTTCACAGCCATGCATCTCCTCCGATGGAAACCTCAATTTTATCATCCGGGTGTGGCCAAACCGCCAATTTTAGTGTGTGCGCCGCCCCACACTGAGTATCCGGCGCGTAACAGATAGAGCCACATCACCGCCGCCACGTAGCCGCCCAGCACGTCGCTGGGATAGTGCACCCCCAGGTAGATGCGCGAGAGACCTATGGCGGCCGCCAGCGTAGCGGCCCCGGCCCATACCGCGAGGCGCGCGGCCGGCGCACCGAAGCGGGCCCCCGCGATGGCCGCCAGGGCGCCATAGAAGCAGCAGGCCGTGGTGGCGTGTCCGCTCGGGAAGCTGTAAGTCGAGGGATCCGCCAGTCCGAAGAAAGCCTCGGGCCTCGCCCGATGAAACACCAGCTTGAGCGCTTGATCGAGCGCTTCGGCACCCAGCGATGCGACGATCAGTAGCAAGGCGGCGCGCCGCCGCCCGGCTCGCGTCAGGCGCCACACGATCAGCCCGCCCAGCACAATCAAAAACGGCGACGAGCCGATCTGCGTGATCGCCAGCATGATCCAGGTCAGCCGCTCGGACGCCCAGGCATGAACGGTGTTGCGCACCTCCAGATCAAAGCCGAGCGTGGCGCCGCGCCGGACCTCGACCGCCAGCCAGACGAAGAGCAGCAGCGCCGCCAGGGCGGCCGCGAGGTCGGCCATCGAGGCCTTCTTGATTCGTTCCACCAGTTCCCAATGTAATCTAGTTGTCATGATCGCTTCCGTGAATCCCGCCACCGGTGAAACCGTGCGCGTCTTCGAGCCTCTCACGGCCGCCCAGATCGAAGAGCGCCTCGCCCGCTCCGAAACCGCCTACCGGAGTTATCGCCACACGCCGCTCGCCGAACGCCGGCGCTGGCTGGCCGCCGCGGCCGGAATCCTGGAAGCCGACGAGGACCGCCTGGGCCGCATCATGACGCTCGAGATGGGGAAGACCCTCGCCGCCGCGCGCGCCGAAGCGGTCAAGTCCGCCACGGCCTGCCGTTACTACGCGGAGCACGGCGAACGCCTGCTGGCCGATGAAGCAGTGGAGGCCGGGCCGGGCCGCAACCTCATACGCTACCAGCCGGTCGGGCCGGTGCTGGCGGTCATGCCGTGGAATTTCCCGTTCTGGCAAGTCTTCCGCTTCGCCGCTCCGGCTCTGATGGCGGGCAACGTGGGGCTGCTGAAACATGCCTCCAACGTGCCGCAGTGCGCCCTGGCAATCGAGGAGGTCATCCGGCGCGCCGGTTTTCCCGCCGATAGTTTTCAGACCCTGCTGATCGGTTCCGCGGAGGTCGAGCGCGTGCTGGGCGATCCGCGCGTGAAGGCGGCCTCGCTCACCGGCAGCGAGCCGGCCGGAGCGCAGGTGGCCGCGCAGGCCGGCAAGCGGATCAAAAAGACCGTGCTCGAGCTGGGCGGCAGCGACCCGTTCGTCGTGATGCCCAGCGCGGATCTCGAAGCCGCCGTGCGCACCGCCGTGGAAGCGCGCACCATCAACGCCGGGCAATCCTGCATCGCCGCCAAGCGCTTCATCCTGCATCGCGAGATCGCCGGCGAGTTCGAGCGGCGCTTCACCGCCGCCATGGAGGCGCTGCGCGTGGGCGATCCCTTCGACGAGGCGACCCAGGTGGGCCCGCTGGCCACGCCCGACATTCTCGAGGGGCTGGACCAACAGGTGCGGCGCAGCGTGGCGATGGGCGCGCGGCTGCTCACCGGCGGCCACCGTCTGGAGCGGCCCGGCAATTTCTACGCGCCCACCGTGCTGGCCGATGTGCCGTCCCAGTCGCCGGCCGCCCGCGAAGAGATGTTCGGCCCGGTGGCCGCGCTCTTCCGCGTGGGCGATCTGGAAGAAGCCATCGCGCGGGCCAACGACACCGAATTCGGCCTGGGTGCCAGTGCCTGGACGCGCGACCCCCAGGAGCAGCTCCGCTTCACCGACGAGCTCGAGGCCGGCATGGTCTTCATCAACTCCATGGTGGCCTCCGACGCGCGCCTGCCCTTCGGCGGCGTGAAACGCTCCGGCTACGGACGCGAACTGGGAGCCTACGGCATCCGCGAATTCCAGAACGTGAAGACGGTCCGCGTGTTGTGAGCCGGGCGCCGGTGCAGGCTCAATCCTTCCAGTCCAGGGCCAGCCGAACCAGGGTGCGCAGCGGGACGCCGGTGGGTCCTTTGGCCATGTACGGCTTGCCGTCGTCCAGCCAGGCGGTTCCGGCGATATCGAGGTGCACCCACGGCATCTCCTCGGCGAACTCCTTTAGGAAGATGGCCGCGGTGATGGCGCCGCCCCAGCGGCCGCCCACGTTGGAGATATCCGCGAAGGCGCTCTTCAGGTACTCCTTGTAATCGTCTTCCAGGGGCAGCGGCCACATGCGCTCGCCCTCTGCTTTGGCGGCCGCCAGCACGCGGTCGCGCAGGCCGTCCTGGTTGGCGAACAGGCCCACATTGAGATGACCCAGCGCCACCACCACCGCGCCAGTGAGCGTGGCGGCATCCACCAGGTGCGTACAGCCCTGCCGCCGCGCGTAGGTCAGGGCGTCGGCCAGAATTAGGCGCCCCTCGGCATCCGTGTTGATCACCTCGATGGTCTTGCCGGAGAGCGCCGTCACGATGTCTCCCGGCCGCTGCGCGCGGCTCCCGGGCATGTTCTCGACGCACGGAATAAAGGCGGTCACCGCAAGCGCTGGCTTCAGCGCGGCGATGGCCCGCATGGCGCCCATCATGGCCGCGCCGCCGGCCATATCGTACTTCATCTTCTCCATGCCGTCGGCGGGCTTGATGGAGATGCCGCCGCTATCGAAGGTGACGCCCTTGCCGACCAGGCCCAGGTGGCTGGCGGTGGACGGCGCAGCCGGACGGTAGCCGAGCACGATCAGCGCGGGCGGTTCGGCGCTGCCCTGCGCCACGCCCAGCAGCGCGCCCATCCCCAGCTTCTCCATGGCCTCGCGATCCAGCACCTCGCACGCGAGACCGCATTCGGCGGCTGTGCTCCGGGCGGCTTCCACCATACCGTTTGGGGTGAGCTTATTGGCTGGCTCGTTGGCCAGCGCGCGCGTGAAGTTCTGCGCTTCGGCGATGGCCTGCGCGCGGTCCACGGCGTCCCGCAGACCCGCGGCGCTGCCCGGCGCCGCCACGGTGAAGGACTCCACCGTCTTCTTGTCGTCGTCCGTCTTATAGCGATCCGGTTCGAACTCGCCCAGGATGGCGCCCTCCACGGCGGCGGCGGCAAATTCGGGCGTGGCTTCGGCGCCTTCGAGGGCCAGCGCGATGCGCGTCACGGATTTGCCTTTGAGGTGCCGGACCGCGGCGCCCACCAGCTTTCTCAGCTCGGCGGCATCGAACTTTTCGCGTTTCCCGGCGCCGGCCACGAGCACGCGCTTGGCGGCCATGTCCGGCGGGTTGTGCAAGAGCGTAAAATCCAGCGGCTTGCCGGTAATCTCGCCCGAATCGAGCGAGGCGGCCCCAAAGCGCGCTTCCGGCTCCCCCTCGAAAACGGGTACGATCAGTGCGCCGGTTTCAATCTGTGGTAGCGGTTTCTGTTCGAGCGTTATCTGCATCACTTCTGATTTTGCACACATGCGGGGTCTGGCGGAACACCTGCACTGAATCCGGGCGATGATCTCGAACAGGAAAAGTTCGGGCCATCACTGGGATTTACATCAGATTTCATTTTTGGAATCGCCTGTGAAGGTGGGCGCATCTCTTCAGGCGTGAGTGAGATCCCCCGCGAACGCGGCTATGTCCTTGTTTTTGCGGGCCGCTGAAGCGTGGCTATGGTAAAATTAGGCGTGATAGTAGCGGGCCAGGTATTCCAAAAGCTGTAACGGCCTGCCTCCCCGGATCGTCCAACTCTCGTGGGACGGCGGCTCTTCTCTCAGGGCCGGTGATTGTAAAAATGGCTGACTTGTCGCAACGCAACAATTTGTCTGATCCCGATATTCACCTCTCGCGCCTTTTGGTGGCCGAGGTGGAAACTCCGTTTTATCGCACCCTGATCCAGAATCTGAAGGATCTCATCGATCCGCCCAAGCTCCCGCCACTCGAGTTAACGTCTAAGCCAGTCGCCGTAAAGGACATATGGGGCCTTTACGGAAACCAGAAGAGATCCTTCGTGATGTCCACCGGCTTTCAGGTGGTGGTTGTCACACTGCTGTTTACCGTGTTTTCATTACATCCGGTGCAGACCGCCATGAAGCAGGCGGTCACGATTTTCTCGCCCATCGATCTGGCGCCTCCCGATCTTCCGCCGCAGAAGCAGACCATGCAGGGCGGCGGTGGCGGTGGCGACCGGTCTCCGCTTCCGGCAGCCAAGGGACGCTTACCGAAACCGGCGCTACGGCAGTTCACACCGCCGGTTGAGGTGGTCAATAATCTTCATCCCAAGCTGACCATGGAGCCGACCATCATCGCTCCTCCCGATCTGACCTTGCCCAACGTGAATATGCCGAACTACGGCGATCCTCTAGCTAAAATCGGCCCGCTTTCGAACGGCCCCGGTTCGGGCGGCGGCATCGGCTCGGGCTCTGGCGGCGGAGTGGGTTCCGGCAAGGGCGGCGGCTTCGGACCCGGTGAAGGCGGCGGTTTCGGAGGCGGCGTGTTCCGCGTCGGCGGCGGCGTCTCGGCCCCGGTGTTGCTCTACAAGAAAGAGCCGGAGTACTCCGAGGAAGCCCGTAAGGCCAAGTACCAGGGCACCGTTGTCCTGTACGTGGAAATCGATTCCAGCGGCAAAGCGACCAATATGCGCGTGGTGCGCAGCCTGGGGCTGGGCCTGGATGAGAAGGCCATGGAGGCCGTGAAGCTCTGGAAGTTCAAGCCCGGCGCCAAGGACGGCAAACCTGTTACCGTGGCCGCTACCATCGAAGTGAATTTCCGGCTGCTGTAAGGCCACCGCTCCCTCACGGTCGCGCTTCTGAAAGTCTTCTCGTTGCTCGCGTTCCGAGCCGCGCGCGTAGGCGAGCGGTTTCCGGCTTCTCTAAACCGGTTCCCCGAATAATTCCCGGCACTCCGCGCACGGGCATATACGCCGGAAATGCTCGTACGAGTAAATACCGGCTTTGTGGCCGTCGTTCCAGTCGATGCGGATGGCGTAATTTCCCACCTGCTCCACGTCCGACATTTTCAATGCCGGCTTGTAGAGTTGCAGCGGATTGGCGTCCGGCGCGGTGGTCTTCACACCGTGCGCTCCCGTGCAGCCGGCGCAGGGGCACTGGGCGCGCAAGTAATCCAGGCCGTACTCGCTGCGATGGCCGTCTTTCCAATCGATCTTAATTCCCTTGGACTTCGAGATGGCGATGTGTTCCGGGTCGGTTGAGAGAGGCATGTTCAGTTGAAGAGCCGTTCGACGTCGCGCACGCCCGAGATGCGGCGCATGGCGGATACCAGCTTTTCGAGCTGCTTCTTGTCGCGCACATCCACGGTCATTTCCACCACCCCGCCATCCTGGTCCAGCTCGGCCT
>CAYRWE010000191.1:0-9618 GCA_964427655.1 uncultured Solibacteraceae bacterium
CGGTTTCGAGGTGGACGACACAGTGCGCGGCTACATCGACAGCCGCGGCTTCGGCGCGTGGTTCACGCATCGCACCGGCCATTCCATCGGGCAGGACGTGCACGGCAGCAGCGCCAACATGGACAACCTGGAAACCCACGACGAGCGCCGCGTCGCCCCTTGGACGTGCTTCTCGATCGAACCGGGCGTGTACCTGGCGGAGTTCGGCGTGCGCGCGGAGATCGACATGTTCGCCGGCGAGCGGGAAGCGCGTGTGACCGGCGAGATCCAGCGGGAAATCGTGCTGCTCTGAAGGCGGGGGCGCGCGGCGGCGCGAGTTGCCGCGCTCCCCGATTCCCCGGCCTCCGTTCGCGTATTTCCGCGCCACGCTGCGTGGACTTAACGGCCTTCCCTTCCAGTCTCTCTGAAACCTGCTCCGAAGCCAATTGACCAATCTGTAATTGGGACGTCATCAAGCCTAAATGCCGGCTCTCTTACGATGGATAACTGAATCCTCGAAGATCCCACATTGGTTTAGAGACTGAAGGAGAAACCATGTCCTACAAACGACCGAAAGCCCTGGCTCAGTCCTTATTCATAATCTTTTGCGCGGCTGCCACGGGAACCGCCCAAATCAGTCAAGTCAACGGCACGATTGCCGGATCGATCGTCGACCCGAGCGGAGGCCGGGTTTCGAACGCGGCGATTCAGGTCACCAACATGGCGACCGGATTCGAACGAAATGCCCGGTCCAACGAGAGCGGCCAATATGAAGTGCCCCTGCTGCCGATCGGGACCTATAAGATTCTCGTCACCGCTCCGGGCTTTACCCGATACGAGCAAACCGGCATCACCGTCCGGCTGGATAATGCGAGTGAAGTGAACATCTCGCTGCAGCTCGGCTCCGACCAACAGTCGGTCACCGTCGAAGCCGACGCGACTATCCTGGATACTCAAACCTTCGATGTGGGCGAGACCATGAATGCGCGATCGGTCGAAGACTTGCCGATCACGTCCCGCAACACTTTCAACCTTGGGCTCTATGGAGCGGGCTACAACGGCACACCCGACAACGAGTTTGGCAACCCGACCTACGCTTTCGGCGGAATGCAGCGCAAAGGCTACATCATGGACGGCGTCGACAATTCCCAGCGCGGCGGGCCTGGGCGCCTGGGCATCTTCTCTCCCGAAGACGTCGCCGAAATCAAAGTGCTCTCCAACGACATGGACGCGGAATACGGCAGAACCATCGGCGGCATTATCAGCATGACCTCCAAAGGCGGCACCAACGATACCCACGGCGAGGTATTAGTGCTCGAACGCCGCCCGGGCTTGATCGCGCGCCCGCCGCTCTCTTATCCGAAGCCGTTCCAACAATGGGGGGTCTTCTCGGGAAACGTCGGAGGTCCCATCAAGAAGAATAAGCTCTTCTATTTCGCCAGCGCCGAATACGAGCCCGAAGACGGAGCCTATCCGATCACCATTACGCCCCAGAACGCGGCCGCTCTCGGTTTGCCCGCTTCCGAATTGGGAACGGCACCGTTCAAACAGCGCTTTCAGTCTTATCTCGGTCGCGTGGATTATCAGCACGATCCGAACAACAACTTCTACTTCCGTTACAGCGAGTATCAAACGCCTTCGCAATACAACACTTCCGGTGGCCTGCTGGAGATGACAGCGGGCAATAACTTCAACGATTTCGATCAGACGGCCTCCGCCCAGTGGACCAGCATTATCGGCGCCCATGCCGTCAACGAGCTGCGCTTCGGATATTTGCAACGGGTATTCAACCGCCCGCAGGTCGGAAACGCCAGTGACTTGTCGCAATTGTCAACTACCGCCGGGTTGGACCCGATCATCGTCATCAGCGGAGTCGCTCAGCTTAATTCAAACTCCAGCGCCGAACAGGGCTACAACGAAGATCAGTTCAATTTCATCGACAACCTCTCGTATCACCACGGCAACCACGAGATCAAGATCGGCACGGATATCGACCGGATCGAAGTAGATTCGTTAGATCGCCTGATCCTGCAATATACCTTTTCCAACCTGACTCAATACCTGAACACGATCAATGGCGTTGCCGGGTACAATTACGCCCAAATGCAGGAGCAGTTTGGAACCAACTTCGCCGAACACCACACCATGCCGATCAACGTGTTCGGCGAAGATCATTATCACGTCTCGCCGAACCTAACCCTTTCCTACGGGTTGCGCTGGGAGTATCGCCTGTATCCGACGCTGAACCAGAGCGCTCCGCTCGGGATCTCGCGCAACCTTTCGAACGACCCGCGCGACTTCGCGCCGCGCTTCGGCATGGCCTGGCAAGCCGCTCCGAACACGGTAGTACGCGGCGGATACGGGATCTTCTACGACACGCTTAACCTCCGGCTTCTCTCGCTGGTGGATCGCTCCAACGGGGCGCAGGTACAGAGCTATGTCATAAACGGCAGCGTGGCCGGCGCTCCGCAATATCCCAACGCGTTCACCGGGCCGGTAGCGAGTTACGCGGTAAAACCATCCGTTTACGGCTTCTCGCCCGACTTCAAAACGCAGTATGCGGAGCAGGCCAATCTGCAGGTGGAGCAGCAGGTGGCCCGGAATCTGGCGGTCACCGTGGGCGTGCAATGGTACGGCAGTCACCGGGCGCCGGTGTTGATCGATTCAAACCTTGGGGCGCCCGTGTCGTATCTGGCAGATGGCCGCCCGGTCTTCTCCAGCAGCAATCGCCCCAATTCGAGCTACAACCAGATCTTCGAGCTGAGCTCCATCGCGAACTCGGTTTACTACGGCGGATTCGTCACCTTGTCGAAGCGGTTCAGCCGCGATTTTCAGTTTGTCGGGTCTTATACTCTGGGATGGGCGTTTAATGAGAACGATGCGGTCGGCGATAGCGGCAGCAACGTGATCAACCCGACAAACCTCCATGCCGATTGGGCGTTCTCGTCGAGCGATCAACGCAATCGCTTCGTGATGCAAGGCGTCTGGCAACCGCACCTGGCGGGATCGGGCACCGAAAGCCATATCGTCAACGGGTGGACCCTCGCTCCGGACATCACGCTGGGCTCCGGTTTCCCTTTCACCGCGGTTGCCGGCAGCGACCTGAATGGGGACGGCGTCAACAACGACTACCCGCTCTGGGGCGGCCGGAACAATTTTCGCGGGCCTGGATTCAAGGAAGTCAATGTTCGGTTGAGCCGGCGCTTTCCGCTTTACGCCGAGCGCCTGTCGCTCGAAATCATCGGTGAAGCGGAAAACCTGTTCAATACGACTAATCCCTCGTGCTCGGCGGCGGGATGCAGCGGCGCGATCAATACCACTTACGGACCGACTCTGTTGGCGCCTCCGACCAATGTGAATTTCCGGCAGGTGACGTCGGATTTCAACTCGCGCCAGATCCAGATCGGCGCCCGGCTTCACTTCTGATGCGACACATCGCCTCCTGTCTACTGATTCTCTCGGCCTCCTGGGCTGGCGCGCTATTCGCCGCGCCGGCCCCCGCGCCACCCGCGCGCAAACTGCTGGTTCTGTCGGTGGACGGGCTGGACTGGCGCTATCTGCGAGATCGCGACTCGTTCGGCCTGCGCATTCCGAACATCCGGCGCCTCCTCAAAGAAGGCCGCGATGCTAAGGGAGTGATCGGCGTCTGGCCGAGCATCACGTGGCCTTCCCACACGACACTGATCACCGGCGTGCGTCCCGACCAGCACGGCATTCTCGGCAATCGCCGCCCGCAAGCGGAAGGCGGCGACTACTATTGGACGGCCGATCTGCTGAAGGCACCCACGCTCTGGCAGGCCGCGCACGCCCGTGGCTGGACGGTCGCATCGGTGACCTGGCCGGTAACGGCGAACGCCTCCATCGACTTCAACCTGCCGGAGTTCTTCCTGCGGCGGCAGGGCGGATCCATGGATCTCGAGGGTGTCGCCTCAAAGGCCAGCCCGAACCTGGTGGACGAGATTTCGAGCGCCTACCCTTCCTTTCCGCAACAATGGGTGGATGATCGGACGCGAACGCTGGCGGTGCTCTATTTGCTGCAGGCTAAGCGCCCCGACCTCCTGCTGGTTCATCTGGTGGACCTCGATTCGGAAGAGCACGATCGGGGTCCCTTCGGGCCGGATGCCAACGCAATTCTGGAGCGTACTGACGAGTTGATCGGGCAGATCGTCAATGCGCTGCCGAAAGACTACGACCTCGCTCTTGTGTCGGACCATGGATTCGAACGCATCGATAAAACCGCCAACCCGCGGGTGCTTCTCGCTCGAAGCGGGATGACCGGAGAGGTGCAGCCCATGGGAGGAATCCTCGCCACCACGGATCGATCGGTGGCGATATTCCTCAGGAAGGCAGCGGCGGACCCCGCCAATGGGATCGGCCGCGAAATTCCGCGCGACGAGATCCTGCGGTACGCGCCACGCCTGGCTTCCGTCGCGGCTGTATTCGAACCCGCCGAACACGTGATGTTCGGGCCGGCAGAGCACGGCGAATACTTCACACCGCCGTTCGAGAGAGGGAATCATGGCTTCTGGCCGGCGCGGCAGGATTATCGAAGCGTGTTCCTGATCTGGGGGCCGGAGATTCCGGCCGGCGAAGAGCCGGAAATGCAGATGATCGACATTGCATCCCGTCTGGCACGGCTGCTTGGCCTGTCCTTTCCGTAGATGCCGCCACCAATCTCGCAGCAAATGTCGCGAAGGATACGTTCCCGCGGCGAAAGACACCGCGTGACAACTCTTCACCAATCTGTAAGCTTACTGTAATCCGCGTTTCGCATTCACGACGTTATCCTTGCCATCGTAAAGGAGAGCGGAATTTGAGCAAACGAATGATCGCTGTGGGTATCGCGGCAATCTCTCTGGCCGGAGTTGCGGTTGCCGCACTGTCGCTGACAGGCGCCGGGGCGACGTTTCCGTACCCCATGTACTCGAAGTGGTTTTATGAATACCATAAGCTTCATCCGGATGTCGAAATCAATTACAAGGCGCTCGGTTCGGCAGCCGGAATCGAGCAGGTCACGGAGGGCAAGGTCGATTTCGGCGCCTCCGACGGCCCCATGAGCGACCAGCAACTTCAAGAGTTCAAGCAGAAGCGCAAATGCGATGTCCTGCACTTTCCCACGGTGCTGGGCGCGGATGTTCCGACGTATCACATCCCCGGCGTCGCGACTGAGATTCATTTCACGCCGGCGGCGCTGGCGGGTATCTTCCTGGGCAAGATCACTAAGTGGAACGATGCGGAGATCGCAAGAGCGAACCCCGCGGTCAACCTTCCCAATCACGTTATCGGCGTGGTGCACCGAGCCGAGGCCAGCGGCACAACCTATATTTGGACCGATTACCTTTCGAAAGTCAGCACGGAATGGAAGCAAACAGCAGGCGTCGGCCAGGTCGTAAAATGGCCCGTCGGACAGGCGGAAAAAAGGAACGAGGGCGTGTCCGGCAAGATCCAGCAGACCGATTACTCGATCGGCTATGTGGAACTGACTTATGCCGTGCAAAACAAGCTCACGTTTGGATCGGTTGAGAACGCGGCGGGCAGTTTTGTGAAAGCGGACCTGGCGAGCCTAACGGCGGCAGCCGCGAGTGCCGCCGCCAAGATGCCGGCCGATTTCCGCGTCTCGATTACCAATGCTCCCGGGAAGGATTCGTATCCGATCGCGGGCTTCACGTACCTGCTGATTCCCAGCAAGATCCTCGACGCGCCCAAACAGAAAGCTATTCTGGACTTCCTGCATTGGGTGCTCGGCCCCGGCCAAAACCTCACCCCCAGTCTGAGCTATGCCCAGCTACCGCAACAGGTGGTTGCGCAGGAACTGAAGGCGATCTCCAAAATCCAATAACGTCTTGGGCCAGTTAGTCGGCGAGCGTGCTCTGCCTCGCGCCAGAGCACACACTGGCGGGCGCCTTCATCCGGGTAAGCAACTGCCGCGGCCTATTTAATCCCCAGCCGCAGCAGAACGTTCAATCCGAAAGCGAAGATTCCCGCACCGAGCAACACACACACGGGCAACGTCAGCACCCAGGCGAGCAGGAGATTTCGCAGGGTGTCCATCTGCAATCCCGACCGGTTCGCGAACATAGTGCCGGCCACGCCGGAGGAGAGCACATGGGTAGTGCTGACCGGAAGGCCCATGCGGTCGGCGGCCAGAATCGTTCCCATAGCCACCAGTTCCGCCGAAGCGCCCTGTGCATAAGTCAGGTGTTCTTTGCCGATCTTCTCCCCCACGGTTACGACAATTCGCTTCCATCCGATCATCGTTCCCAGGCCGAGCGCCACGGCCACCGCAACCTTCACCCACACAGGAATGAACTTGGTCACTCTGTCCATCTCGGATTTAAGCGTGGCGAGCGTCTTCTGTTCGGTCGGGTCATCCAGCTTCTTCTGTTTGAGCAGCTTGCCGAGTCCTTCCGAGGTGAGATACAGATCGCTTCGCAGAATCCGGCGCTGATCCGCGGTGAGTTGAGTGAGGCTGGTTTTGCCTTCGAGAATCTCCGAGATTTCCCGGCACTTGGTACCGATGGCCGCGAATGTGCGATCGTCCACCTGGCCGTTGGTCTTCAGATATGCCGAAATCTCGTCGGCCGCGACTTGATATCCCGCCATGGCAACGCCCGGTGAATGACGGTCCATTTGAAAGGAGATGGTCTCCGTTGTGGCGGCCAGATGGGCAATGTCGGACTGCCCCGTCCGGAGATCGACGGCGAACGTCAACGGCAGAATGCCGACCATGATCAACATGATCAGGCCCATGCCCTTTTGACCGTCATTGGAGCCGTGCGCGAAGCTGACACCGGTGCAGGTTCCGACGAGCAAGAGCCGAATCCAAAAAGGCGGCGCCTTATCCTTTTCGGGAGCCGTGTAGAGTTCCGGGCGCCGAATGAGCAGCTTGCTCAAAAGCAAGAGTAAGGCTGCGCAGCCAAATCCCACCAGCGGCGAAACCAGAAGCGAGATGCCCACTTCGCTGGCTTTAGCCCAGTTGATGCCCTCGCCGAACTGGTGCGCCCCGCCAAACCACGAATTCGCCAGACCGACGCCCAGAATCGCGCCTACCAGCGTATGGGAGCTGGATGCCGGTAAGCCAAAATACCAAGTCCCCAGGTTCCATATAATAGCCGAGATCAGGAGTGCGAAGACCATGGCGAATCCCGCGCCCGACCCGACGTTGAGCACCAGTTCAACGGGCAGCAGCGCGAGCACGGCAAACGCTACGGCGCCGCTGGAAGTCAAAACTCCGATCAGGTTCCAGCAGCCAGACCAAATTACGGCAATCCACGGCCTTAGCGAATGCGTGTAGATGACGGTGGCGACCGCATTAGCTGTGTCGTGAAATCCGTTGACGAACTCGAAGCTCAGGGCCATTCCCAGAGCCAGCAAAAGAAAAAGCCCGCTACCTATAGAGACGGTTTGTCCAAACAGTTCCATCCCATCCTCCGAACGGACAAATAGAGAGTTTATCCCGCGAAGATATCAAAACAATTACAAAAGAGAGGGTGGCTCGGGCGCATTGAGAGGTAAGTTGAAACGTTCGGCCGAGGCCCTCCTGACCAGGGCGGAAATCGTGAGCATCAGTACGGTCAAGGCCAGAACAAAAAGAAGGAACAGTAGGATTAGCGTAGCAACCCGCCAGAAACGACTTCCAATGGCAGACCAAGCCACCAGGCTGCATGTCCCCCAGATTGCGAATAACAGTGAACCCAGGAGAATTCGCAAGAACGCCCCGGCAATCCCAACCAGAGCTGGGAGGACGCCCAGCCGTGGCGGAAAGGTGTGGGGCATCGCGAAACGCTCACCTAAGGTTCGCTCAGCCACTCGATGGACCCCCGTCAGCCGGCAGCTTGGATTACATATACATGCCGCCGTTGACCGCCAGTACGTGGCCGGTGATGTAGGCCGCTTCGTCGCTGGCCAGGAATTTCACGGCGTTGGCCACGTCATCGGGCTGGCCCATGCGCCCCAGAGGCACACCGGCCAGCATCTTCTGCTTGAGATCCTCGGGCAGGCCGCGGGTCATATCGGTATCGATATAGCCGGGCGCCACCGCGTTCACCGTGATGCCGCGGCTTCCCAATTCCTGCGCCAGCGCCTTGGTGAGCCCGATCAGCCCGGCTTTCGAGGCGGCATAGTTCGCCTGGCCGGGGCTGCCGGCCTGCCCCACCACGGAGGCCATGTTGATAATGCGGCCCCAGCGGTTGCGCATCATCCCCGGCATAGCCTGCTGAGCCGCCAGGAAGGCGCCCTGCAGGTTGATTTTCAGTACCAGATCCCAATCGGCGGGCTTCATGCGCACCGCCAGGCCGTCGCGGGCGATCCCGGCATTGTTCACCAGGACATCCACGCGGCCCTTTTCAGCGACGATCTTGGCGAAGCCTTCCTTGACCGACTCGTGCGAGGTCACGTCCAGGTTCAGCGTAACCGCCTCGCCGCCGGCCGCGCGGATCTCCGCCGCCACGCTCTCATTGTTCTCGATTTCGGGGGACGCGACCACGATGAAATGCTCGCGGCACAGCTTCAGGGCAATGGCGCGCCCTATGCCGCGGCTGGCGCCCGTAACGAATGCAACTCGATTGGCCATTCTTTCTCCTCGGGACTTTGTATGATGAAACTTCGATCATAACGTATGGCATACCGCGACTTGCGCGAGTTCATCGCAGCGCTCGAAGAGAAGGGCGAGCTGAAGCGTATCCCCTTCGAAGTGGACCCCGTTCTGGAGATCGCCGAATTCGCCGACCGCGCGGTCAAGACGGGCGGCCCGGCGCTGCTGTTCGAGAAGCCTAAAGGCAGCGCGGTTCCGGTCTTCATCAATGGCTTCGCTTCCATGCGCAGGATGGAAATCGCGCTGGAGGTCGCCTCGGTGGAAGAGATTGCCGCGCGCATTGTCGAGATCCTCGAGACGCGCATGCCCGAGGGGCTGATAGGAAAGATCAAGATGCTGCCGCGACTGGCCGAAATGGGGTCGTTCTTCCCTCGCGCGGTCTCGAAGGCGCCGTGCCAGGAGGTGGTGACCGGCGACGAGTTCTCGCTCCTCGACCTGCCAGTGTTGCAATGCTGGCCCGAGGACGCCGACCGCTTCATTACCCTGCCCCTCGTTTTCTCGCGCAACCCCGATACCGGCAAGCGCAATTGCGGCATGTACCGCATGCAGGTCTTCGACGGCCGCACCGCCGGCATGCACTGGCAGACCCACAAGCAGGGCGCCGAGCACTATCGCCGCGCCGGCTACCACGGCCGCGCGCGCATGGATGTGGCGGTGGCCATCGGGGCGGACCCGGCTACCATGTACTCGGCCATTCTGCCGCTGCCGCCGGACCTGGACGAGATGATGATCGCCGGATTTCTGCGCCAGAGCCCCGTGGAAATGGTCCCCTGCCGGACCTGCGACCTGGAGGTGCCGGCCAGCGCCGAGATCGTCCTCGAAGGCTACGTGGAGATCGGCGAGACGCGCACCGAAGGGCCATTCGGCGATCACACCGGCTACTATTCGCTGGCCGGCGAGTACCCGGTCTTCCACCTGACGTGCGCCACGCATCGCGAGCGGCCCATTTACGCCGCCACCATCGTAGGGCCTCCGCCCATGGAGGATTACTACATGGGCAAGGCCATCGAGCGCATTTTTCTGCCGCTGATGCGCCTGCAACTGCC
>CAYRWE010000192.1:0-9589 GCA_964427655.1 uncultured Solibacteraceae bacterium
TCGTGCAGGTATTACTCCCAGGATTTTACGCGGCACACGCGATAGTAGCACAAAACACCCTATGCTAGACTTGGATGAGAAAGGCTGGCCAGCCTCTATGCTGCCCTCCCACCGCAAGCTGTTTGTGATGGGCGCCGTCCTGCTATCGTGCGCACTTTGGGGAGCGAGCGATCCGGCAGACCCCCAGGTATCGATCCAGACGCGTCCGAAACCGGAAGCCAAAGCCGAGGTTCTTTCTAAAGCCAATATTCGTGTAGATAGCACCCTCGTCCTGATTCCGGTGACCGTCACCGACCCGCTGAACCGATTCGTCACCGGCCTGGATAAGGAGAATTTCAAGCTGTTCGAGGAGAAGAAGGAACAGGAAATTTCGCAGTTTTCGAGCGAGGACGCGCCTCTTTCGGTGGGCGTGATTTTCGACTGCAGCGGCAGCATGGGCAGCAAGCTCGAAAAATCGCGCCTGGCGGTGGCGCAATTTTTCAAGACCGCCAATCCGGAGGACGAATTTTTTCTCGTTCAGTTCGCCGACGGCGCGCAGCTCGCGCAGGCCTTCACCACCGACCTGCAAGAGATTCAAAATCGCTTGACGTTCACCCAGTCCAAGGGCCGCACCGCTCTGCTGGACGCCATCTACCTGGGCTTGCATGAGATGAAGAAGGCCCACAATCCGCGCAAGGCGCTGTTGGTGATCTCCGACGGTGGCGATAACAACAGCCGGTACACGGAGAACGAAATTAAGAACCTGGTGAAGGAAGCCGACGTCCAAATCTATGCGATCGGTATTTTCGAGCCGGCCTCCTCGCGTTCGCGGACTTCCGAAGAACTGGCCGGGCCGGCGTTGCTGTCGGAAATAGCCGAGCAGACCGGCGGGCGCGAGTACCAGGTGGACAATCTGAACGAGTTACCGGATATCGCCGCGAAGATCGGCATTGAGCTTCGCAATCAATATATGCTGGGCTATTCGCCGCAAAACCAGGATCGCGATGGAAAATATCGCCACGTACAGGTGAAGCTCGTGCAACCGCGCGGGCTGCCTCCTCTCCGGGCCTTCTGGCGAATGGGATACTATGCACCGTCCCAATAAACGATTCCTCTTAACATCTTCGCTCCCGCTAGTGTTTTTGCTGGGCGCGGTCTTATGGGCCCAGCAGGGTCAATTGAGCAAACCGGAGGACAGCGGCGCAATATTTCGCGCCGATACGCGCCTGGTGGTTTTGCACACCACCGTTGTAGATCGCAACGGGCACCTCGTGACGACGCTGCCGCGTGAGGATTTCAGCGTATTCGAAAACGGCGTGCAGCAGCAAATCAAGGTCTTCCGGCGGGAGGATCTTCCCGTCTCGATGGGGCTGATCGTCGATAACAGCGGCAGCATGCGCGACAAGCGCGCCAAAGTGGAAGCCGCCTCGCTGGCGCTGGTGAAAGACTCCAACCCGGAAGACGAGGTCTTCGTGGTGAACTTTAACGACGAGGCCTTTCTGGACTTGCCGCACGGCCGGGACTTCACCAACGACGTCAAGGAGATGCAGGAAGCGCTCACGCGCATCGATTCGCGCGGTGGCACGGCCATGCGGGACGCCATACGGATGTCCATCGACCACCTGAAGGAGAAGGCGCGCAAGGACAAGAAGGTGCTGGTGGTGGTCACGGACGGCAACGACAACTCCAGTGTGATCACCCTGGAGAGTCTGGTCCGGGCAGCCCAGCAGAGCGAGGTGCTGATCTACTCGGTGGGCCTGCTGTCGGACGAGGAGCGGCGCGAGGCCAAACGCGCGCAGAGGGCGCTGGAAGCGCTGGGAGAGGCTACCGGCGGCGAGACGTTCTTTCCCAAGGACGTGTCCGAGGTGGATCGTATCGCGCACCAGGTGGCGCGCGACATCCGCAGCCAGTACACCATCGAGTACTCGCCTACAGACACGGCCATGGATGGGACTTTCCGCCAGATCAAGGTCGCGGTGAACGCGCCCGGGCACCTGACGGCGCGCACGCGCAACGGCTACTACGCCACGCCCGATCAAGGCGGTTCCGGGCCCAAAAGCGCGGCGTCAATGCGATGATCGCCCTGCTGTGGCGCTCACGCGGGGCCACGGGCTGCGGCTGTGGCAGAGCCCTTAACTGGAAGGGGCGCATGGAAACCTACTGGGGAGTAGCATCGGCCGCGGTGAGTTCTGGGGGCTGGCCTGGCAACTTCGCCGCGAACTGCGGCGGTACCTGGGCTGGGCCGTCCGCATGAACCGCGCGGCGCACGCCCGGAACGAGATCGCATAACCGGCAGCCAGCCTGGCTTCGCCACCGATTTCCGCCGCCGCGCTTCGCCTCTTCGACGGTGTCCGCCCGAGTCGGCCGCTAGCGGCTACCAGACCCGCAGAAACGAGAAACCCCGCCGGTTCGAGTTCCGGCGGGGCCTGGTTTTCGATTCGTCTGGTTCGATTTCCCTTTTTACTTTTGCGTAGTGGCTCCGGCGCCGGTGCTGGGTTTGGCGGCCGCGTTGCTCTTGGTGGCCTTGCTGTGATGCTTCTTGGTCTTGGTCGCGGTGCTGGCGGCCTTACCGGAATTGTTGGCCGGCGGATTAGCCGGCGTCTGCGCGGCGAAAGCGGTGGCAACCGCGAATGCGATGGCGAGTACGGTCTTTTTCATTTTTTCTATTCTCCCGGCGGACTTTCTGCCCGCCTTACAATTCCATATTGAGGCAGATGCCCGAATAGCACGATAGCCCACGCAGGCTACCCTGGACACCGAATTGGGGTATTCGGCGATTAACGTTCGTTAGCCTTGGGCGGACTGCATGCGGAGGCCTCGAACGGGCCGTATTGGAGGCTTAGGAAGGGCCGCAACGAGGGGCGCGGCCCGGGCTCCATCGAAAGGTGCTAACATCCTTTTCGCCGGAGGTTTACACATGGAATTCCGCTTTTCCCGAAGAACGATGATGCAGGGCGTGGGAGCCGCGGCCCTGGGGCAATCGGTCGAGCTGGCCAGCGCCGCCGCGACGCGCAAGTGGCCCATCGAAGAGGGTCCGGATACTCCCAAGCTCAGCCTAAGCCTGGGCGATGGCGGCGGACCGCCCGCCACTTCCATCCAGGCGCCCGCTGGTGCGGCGCGCGGAAACTCGGGCGGGTTCGGCGGTACGCTGGCGCCCCGCGCGGAGGCGGCGCCGGCCACGGTGCCCGGAGGCCGCGGCAACCCGGCGGCCTACCAGCGCATTAAACAGATCGGCGTAACGCACTTGTTGGGCTTGAACGTGGGCGGCTTCCCCTGGCGCGAAGAGAACGTCCGCGCCACCGTCGAGGCGGCCAAAGATCACGGCATGGTGGCCTACAACGCCATGATCAACGTGCCCAACTCGATCATCTATGGGCGGGACGGCCGCGACAAAGACATGGAGGCGATCGTCGCCTCGATCGAGGCCGCCGGCAAGGGTGGGCTGGCGGTGGTCGAGTACAACTTCTATGCGCATCGCGCCATCGAGGGTTATTTCGAGCAGGTCGGCAGGGCCAAGGCAGGTTACACCGGGTTCGACTACGAACTGGAGTTGCTGGTCGATGAAAATGGCGAGGTCGTGCCCGGCATTCTGCGCGACGAAAAAGGCCAGATCACGCCTCAAACCTTGCAGGCGCATCCCAACGCCAAGCGCGTGAAGTTCCGGGACCTGCCGCCGCTGGCGCGCGAAGGCGCTCACAACCTGGACGAGATCTGGAAGAACATCACCTACTTCCTGAAAGCCGCGATTCCGGCGGCCGAGAAGGCCGGGGTGCGGATGGCGCTGCACCCTAACGATCCTCCCGCGCCCCTTAGCCGCGGCTCGCAACAGATCATGGGCACGGTGGCGGGTTGGAAGCACCTCATCGAGATCGTCAACAGCCCGGCCAACGGCATCACGTTCGATTGCGGAGTGACGCGGGAAATGGGCGAAGACCCGGTGGAAGTGGCCGGCTATTTTGCCAGCCGCAAGCGCATCAACCACATGCACTACCGCAACGTGTTCGTGGTCAAGCCCTACGAACGGTATTCGGAAGTGTTTATAGACGCCGGCCTGGTGGACATGTTCGGGGTGATGAAGGCCGTGGTGGCCAACAAATATAACGGGACGATCTATCCCGAGCATCCGCGGGCCCTCGATTACGACCGCGACCGCGGCCCCATCGGCGGATACCCTGGTGGTGGCGGCTATACGGGAATCACTTATAGCGTGGCCTACGCCCGCGCCATGATGCAAGCCGCGCTGGAAACCGTGTAACCGGCAGAAGCTTCTTCGCTAAACTGGCCGCGTCAAGGCAGCGTCGGCCGGTTTTATTTACCATCCACGATAAAGTGGTGCTAAAATCTGATGGGGCTTATCAGCCCGCGTACCAGGCACGTGAAGTCTTTGGGCTTACGTGCCGATAGAGAGATCAGGAGACAACATGGCCAAGAAAGCAAGCCTTCTTTTCACCATCTTTTTCCTAGCGATAGCCAGTGCGGCCACTTACAAAGTGAATCTCACGCAGTCCGCCGTCGTTAACGGAAAAGCGTTGAAAGCAGGCGAGTACCGCCTCAATGTGGAGGAGTCCAAGGTCACCATCGCCGACGGCAAAAGTTCGATTGAAGCGCCGGTGAAAGTCGAGAACGGCGACACCAAGTTCAACGTCACGGTGGTTCGCTATACGGCCGAAAGCGGACAGACCGCCATTTCGGAGATCCGCATCGGCGGCACCAAGACCAGACTGGTATTCAATCCGTAATATCCGCCGGGCGGCTAATTTCCGGCCGGCCTGGATGCCGCGGGACGGGGAGTGCGATCCTCGCGCCCGCGGCTTTGCTTTTCGGCCTCGGGGCCGTGCCGCCGGTACCCCGCGACCAGCCAAAAATTGCGCAGTTGGCGGTAGCCGAGATTCTCGGGAAGCACGCTCAAGAACATCCTGGCGAGCTGGCCGGGATCGGATCCGGACATCTCGGTCAATTCGCGGAACACAATCGCGGCCATGGAGACCAGGATGCCCGTTCCGACGGTCGAGAGCAGCACCAGACCGGCCAAAGGCCGATTCAGCCAGCCCGCGACCAGGGCCACGACCGCCAGCACATACACGAGAGTCTCGATGAGCGGACGCAGGAAGCGGTCGCAGAAGAGCGCCGGAACCAGCCAGCCCAGCGGCAGCAGGCCCTGATTCCAGCTCGAGCGGAAGCCCAGCGCGCGCGCAATGCCCCATTGCTCGAACATGCTGAAGCGGCGCAGTTCGTCCATCGACAGCGGGGTCCGGCAGCGGCTGATCGGATCGGGCACCAGGGCGACCCGGTAGGACGTGCGCGCGGCGCGAGCCAGAGCGTGCAACCGCAGAAACATCTCGAGCGCGCCGGTCCGGAATCCGCCCACAGTGACCACCGCGTCGCGCTTCAGCAGCATGGTGCAACCGGGAATGGGTCCCAGCAGGTTATAGCCGGACATGGCCGCGAAACGGCCCAGCCAGGCGCGCAGGGATTCGAGCGCGGCAATGTGCCCAACTAAGCCCCCTCCGGGCAGGGCCGGCGCTCCCGCGCAGACTCCCAAAGTATCCGGCCACTCGAGGATCGGGTGGATCATGCGCAGCAGAACGGTCGGCTCGAATTCGGACTCGGGGCCGATCAGCGCGAGCCACGGCGAAGAGGCCGCGCGCACCCCGGCATTGATGGCGTCGGCTTCCCCGCCACGTTCCTTGTCGACCACCACCAGGCTATATGGATCGGTCGATTCGTATGTGTCGCGCACCTGGGCGGTGGGGCGCAGGCCGGGAGGCGCCGGATCGGTCCGGCCGGAGCGCAGTAGGTGAAAATCGCGCGTCCAGACCTCCAGCGCGGAGGCGCTGGCGCCGTCCAGAACCAGGACTACCTCGTGCTTGCCGAAGTGCAGGCCCACCAGCCGCCGCACGAATTCGCGGGACTCGATGGAGGCATCGCGCGTGACGGCGATCACCGAAACCGCGGGGACCAGCGGGGATTTCAGCAGAATGGGGCTGTCGTCGCGGGCCACGCTGCGTCCCATTCGGCGCAAAACGAAGCACCCCTTCAGGAGCATGGCAAAGCTAGCCGCTCCGGCCAGGCACAACAGCAGCACAAATATGTGGATCAGGCCGAGGGTGACGATCTCCGCCTGCCCCATTACGCCCCTACCTGCCGCGCGCGTTCCAGGGCCGCGCGAGCCTCGGCAGCGGTCATCGGGTTGGAACTGCCGGTGAGCTCCTCGAGCGTGGTCCAGCCGCTGGGGGGCAGGGAAGCCAAGGCGGCCGCCGCGGCGCGCGCCAGTTGAATCGGGCCGTTGCGCAGGCAGTGCGCCAGCATGTGGACGGACTCCCACAGCTTCAGACGGGCGGCGCCGCGCACGGCGGCGAGCCGTATATCGAGGTCGTCTTCGGAGAGGGCCTGCATGATGCCGTTGCGGATTTCCGCGGAATACGGCACCATCGGCGCCAGGGCGATGGCCCTCAGGCGAATCTCGCGGTCGCGGTCGTCCAGCAGTATCGCCAGTCCGGGCAGAGGAATGGCGCGCTCCCAGGCAATCAGGATATCGAGCGTCGCCAAAATGCGGGCGCGGTTGCCGGATTCGACGATTTTGGGAATCAGGCCTTCGCACAACGGGATAGCGTGGCGGCGCAGATCCTCGGTGAGCAGGACGCGGATCATGAGACTGCCCGAGATGGCCTGTTCGAAGACGCGCTCCACATCCCGGACATCGCCGGTCTGCAGCAGACCTCGTGCCGCGGACAGGCGCACTTCGGGGTCGGCATCTTCGAGAGCCTCGACGAGCAGCTCGCCGGCCACCCGGCGGCAGGGCTCGAAGCCACAAATGAAGGCCAGGCGCAGGAAGGCGGTGCGGCGGACGGTAGTGTTCTTGGAGCGCGCCTGCTGGCACCACTCGTGGGCCAGGGCCAGATCGAGAGTGAGTTCGCAGAGTTGATCGCGCGCACTGCCGCCCACGGTGCTCTGAAAGCCCAGGAGGGTTTCGCTGGTATCGGCCCAACTGGTGCGCACGAAGCCTTTGAGGCGGGCCAAATCGCGATTGCCGGCCAGGTAGTCCACCATAGCCTCGCGGATCTGCGGGCGCAGGAGCGCGGAACGGCGGGTGTAACGGCGCGAAACAAAGCCGCGCCGCACCGCCATGACGAAAGTAGAGACTAGCAGAAGCGCATACCCGGCGTACAGGAAGGCCACCACCCGGAATGCGGCGGCGGTCATCGCGAGACGAGCCGCTTCAGGCGCGCGACCAGCTCCATGGGGCTAAATGGCTTGACCACGTAGTCGTCGGCCCCCAGGGTAAAGCCGCGGATCACGTCGTTTTCCTGCTGGCGCGCGGTCAGCAGCAGGACCCGCGAGGGAATCTCCTCGGCGCGCATGGCCGCCAGCACTTCGAAGCCATCCATACCCGGCATGTTCACGTCCAGGACCGCGGCCGCGGGCTTGAGGCGGCGGGCCGCCGCGAGCGCTTCATTGCCATCCGATGCGGTGTGGCACTCCATGCCGAAGTTCTGGAGCGCGGTGCGCACCAGCGTCACGACCATAGGATCGTCGTCGGCGATGAGCACTCTAGCCCGGCCGGCAGGGGCGGCCCCGACGGCGCTCAGACCGCGCTGGGCCCCGGGGTGGAAGGCGGCGTTGGGCGCGCCTCCCGGACGGGGCGAAAGGGCCAGGCTGAGCCGGACCAGGGCTTCCTCGGGCTGCCAGGAGTCCATCAGGAACTCGCGTGCCAGGGATTGGATGCCGTGGTCGAGCGAGAGCAGGTCATCGCGCATCCCCACGAACACCAGGGGGCGTTCCTCGCGAACGTAGGCCGGATCCAGCCAGCGCGAGCCGGCGGTTTCGGGACCGACGTGCACGGCGGCCAACTGGCAATCGAGCGTCCTGCGGGAGTTGGGCGGCTCGGAGAGATCGACAAACAGCGCGATAGCCTGGGCGCGCTCCAGGGCCACGTTGAGGCGCTGCGCCTCGTTGGCCGGAAACCCCACGGCAACCACGCGCTTGCCCGAGAGCGTCTTCACGATCTGTTCCGAGATGGGCGCGTCGCGGGCCTCGCGCGGGCTGTTGAAGGCCAGGGCCAGGTTGGTGAGGGAATCGCGAAGCTGGGAGTTGTCCACCGGCCGCTCGAGCAGGGCCGCTTCCACTTCGCGCGCCAGACGGCTGATAGCCGTGTATCCCAGCAAGCCGCCGGTGCCGATCCACTGATGCACCGCCTTGGCCGCGTCATTGGCGTTGAACTGGGCATCCATCTCGAGCAGCAACTGTCGCGACTTCTCCTGGCCTTCGGCCAAAAAGCGGCGGCGCAGCACCATCATTTCGGCGGGATCGACGCCGGGGATGGCGGTGGCCTGCGCGCTGTCGCCGGCGGGTGAGGCGACCGGCGGGGGAGCCTCATGCCGCCGTTCCAGGATTTCGCGAATCCGGCTGCCCAGCGCGCGCGTGTCGATTGGCTTGGTGATATAGCCATCGCAACCCGCATCGATGGCCTTCTGCTCGTCGCCCTTGCCGGCGAAAGCCGTCAGCGCCACCACCAGGATGTCGCGGGTGGCGTCGGCCTGTTTCACTCGGCGTGTCAGTTCCAGGCCATCCATGCCGGGCAATTGGACATCCGCCAGAATCAGGGTTGGATGATAACTTCGCAGCAAATCCAGGGCCTCTTCGGCGCTGGCGGCGGTAATGACTTTGTAACCCTCGTTGACCAGAAGGATCCGCGTCAACTTAAGGTTCACGGGCGTGTCATCGACGATGAGGATCGGCTCTCCGGCCATAATATCTCCGTATTTTAGCTCACCATTCCAGCGTACGTCTGAAAATGCTAAACGGCCTTGGCGGCGGCCGTCCGGGGCGCCAGCGGCAAGACCGCCGAGAAGACGCTGCCGCGCCCGGGGGTGCTTCGCACGGCCACTGAACCGCCTTGTGCTTGCACAATGTGGCGCGTCAGCGCCAGCCCCAGACCGGTTCCCTGCTCGGCTTTCCGGCTATTCGGAAGTTGTTGAAATTCCTGGAACAATTTCGAGATTTCGACGGCCGGGATGCCGACTCCGGTATCCTCCACCTCGACGCGGAAGGCCTCGTTTTCAACCAGCGTGACGCGGAGCTGGACCGAGCCGCCGGCGGGCGTGAATTTTACGGCGTTCGAAAGATAGTTATACAAAACCTGCTTGAAGCGGCCCGGATCGAGTACCGCCGAAAGCCGCGCCGGCATGTCGCAGGTGAGTTGGAGGTCCTTCTTCTCGGCCAGCGGCCGAATGACGTCGCGGACCTCCCGCACCAGGTCGCCGAGTTCGACCGGCTCGGGGCGGAACTCCATCTTGCCGGCTTCCACCTTGGAAAGATCGAGGATGTCGTTGATGAGTCTCAGCAGATGGCGCCCGCTGGTGAGGATGTCGGACAGGCATTCGCGCTGCTCGGGGGAAGCCGGGCCGACCTTTTCGTCGTACATCAGCTCGGAAAAGCCGATGATGCCGTTCAGAGGCGTGCGCAGCTCGTGCGAGACGCTGGCCAGGAAGCGGCTCTTGGCCTCGGTGGCGGTGCGGGCGGCATCCAAGGCGCGGGCGAGCTGCTCGTTCTTGTTGCGCAGCTCCATGGCGTACTGTTCCACCTTACGGGCCGCCACGGCCGCCAGGTT
>CAYRWE010000193.1:0-9586 GCA_964427655.1 uncultured Solibacteraceae bacterium
CGGCGGCCAGCTCTACGTCAGCCGCGGCATCGGCACCATCGCCGCCCCCATGCGCGTCGGCGCGCCGCCCGAAATCCCCGTCTTCGAGCTGGTTCGCGAAGCGGGTGCCTGACCTCCGCAATCCCGCAACGTGCGCTAGAATCAGTTCTCTGCGGCCGCCGGGAGAGAATCGCCGGGACGGCGCCCCCGGATGCCAATCCGGTCGCCTCGAAGCGGTACGATGACTCAAGCCATCCTCTCCGTCGAAGCCGTCGCCCACTTCCGCCGCGCCCGCGGCGAAGTCCTGTGCGCGGCCGGATTCGAGATCCTCGAAGCCGCCAACGGTTCCGACGCCCTGCGCCTGGCGTCCGAAAATCAGCCCGCACTGGCCGTTCTCGCCATCGACCTGCCCGAAATGGATGGCCTGGAAATCTGCCGCCGGTTGAAAGCCGATCCCCGCACCGCCGCCATCCCCGTGTTGCACATCGACGGCCCCGGCTTGCCGTATGGCCGCTACGCGCAATCGCTCGCGAGCGGCGCCCAGGCCTACTTGCAGGAGCCGGTCGCTCCCGCCATCCTCACCGGTGTCGCCACTGCGTTGATCCGCGCCCGCTCGGACGCCGCGACCGCCGCCGAACAGGATGCCGTCGCCAAGGACCGGCTATCGGCGCTGATCGACGGCATTCCCGACGAGGTCTGGTTCGCCGACGCCCAGGGCCGCTTCACGCTGGCGAATCCAGCCGCTCTCCGGGAATTCAAGATCGACGCTCCAACCCAGTTGGAAGTCGAGGCGATGGCCAAGAGCCTGGAGATCTATCGCGCCGATGGCAGCCTGCGCCCTCCCGAGGAGGCTCCGCCGTTGCGCGCTCTGCGCGGGGAGATCGTGCAGGAGCAGGAAGAGATCGTCCGCACCCCGGCTTCCGGCGCGCTGCGCTATCGCCAGACCAGCGCCGCCCCGGTCAAAGACGCCGCCGGCAACATCATCGGATCGGTATCGGTGGTCCGCGACATCACCGCACGCAAACAGGCCGAGGAAACCCTCCGCGCCGCCCAGGAGCGCAACCGCTTCCTGGCCAACATGCTCGATCACGCCGATCAGCCCTTCGCCATCGGCTACCCGGATGGCAGCCTCGGGTACCTCAACTCTGCCTTCGAACGCCTCACCGGCTATACCCGCGAGGAACTCCAGGCCATCGACTGGTCGGCGACTCTGACTCCGCCCGAATGGCGCGCCCTCGAAAGCGCCCATCTAGAGGAGCTTCACCGCACCCGCCGGCCGGTCCGCTATGAGAAGGAGTACCTTCGCAAAGACGGCACACGGGTGCCCATCGAACTACTCGTTCACCTCTCCACCGGCGAGCGCGGCCAGCCCCTCTACTATTCGTTCCTCACCGATCTCACCGAACGCCGCCAGGCCCAGGAGGCCCTCCGCCGGCAGGGCGAATGGCTGCGCGTCACCCTCAGCAGCATCGGCGACGCCGTCCTGGCCGCCGGCATCGATGGAACCATCGCTTTCCTCAACCCGGTCGCCGAGCGCCTCACCGGCTGGACCCAGGAGCAGGCCCTCGGCCATCCGGCCCAGGACGTGTTCCGGACCCTCAACGAACAGACCCGTGAGCCTGCCGAGGATATCGTCGCGTCCGTTCTTCGCGGAGGCCGTCCCGTTACCCTGGCCAATCACACCGCGCTGGTCACCCGCGACGGCCGCGAGATCCCCATCGAGGATAGCGCCGCCCCCATTTTGGATGCCGCCGGCAGCGTGATCGGAGTCGTGCTGGTCTTCCACGACGTCGCCGGGAAGCGCCGTGCGGAGGAGGCTCTCCGCGAGGAGCGCGCGCGCCTCACACTGGCGCTGGACGTGGCGCACGCCGGAATCTGGGAGTGGGACCTCCGCACCAACCTTAGCGTCTGGTCGGAAGAGTTGTGGAAAGTTTATGGGCTGGAGCCGCATAGCTGCCAGCCCTCCTATGAGGCCTGGCGCGAGGTCGTTCACCCGGACGACCGGCCCTCGGCCGAGCAAATCGTGCAAGAGGCCGCTCGCAACGGAACCGAGATGCGCCTCGAGTTCCGCGTCCAGGACCCCGACGGCACGGTGCGCTGGCTGCTCTCCCTCGGCCGCCCCCTGCGCGATGCCGATGGCCACCTGGCGCGCTTCGTTGGAATCGCCGTGGACTTCACCGCGATTAAGAAGGCCGAGCAGGCCCTGCGGGTTAGCGAGGCGCGCTACCGGAACCTCTTCGAGACCGTGAACGAAGGCTTCGCGCTGTGCGAGATCGTCTGCGATGAGTCCGGAAAACCGCGCGACTATCGCCACTTGGCGGTCAATCCGGCTTTCGAACGTCAAACCGGCGTCACGGCCGAATATATCCTCACCCACACCAGCCGCGAGACGTTTCCGCAAGCCGAGCCTGTCTGGCTTGAACGGTACTCCAGGGTGGCTCTCACCGGCGAGCCGGCGCACTTCGAGGAATGGTTCGGTGCCGCGGGGCGCTGGTTCCAGGTTTCGGCTTTTCAGACCGAACCCGGCCGCTTCGGTGCCGTATTCTCCGACGTCACCGCGCGCAAGCGCGCCGAAGAAGAGCGCCAGCGCCTGGCCGCCGAATTGGCCGACCGCGTCGAAGAGCTTCAAGCCATCCTGGACGCCGCGCCCGTCGCCATTTGGATCGCCCACGACCCGCAAGGCCTCCGCATCACCGGCAACGCCTTCACCGATCGCATCGTCACGCCGCCCGAGCGGGGCGCCAATATCTCCCTCAGCCCGCCCCCCGGCGCCGCGCCCCTCCCGTACAAGGTCTGCCGCAACGGCGTCGAGCTGCGGCCCGAGGGGTTGCCTGCCCATATCGCCGCCACGACCGGCCGGCCCGTGGGGCAGCAAGAGATGGATCTGGTCTTCCCCGATGGCCGCGTGGCCAACCTGCTCATGAGCGCCGTGCCCCTGTTCGATACCCACGGACAAGTGCGCGGCGCTATCGCGGCCGGCGCCGATATCACCAGCCGCCGGCAAGCCGAACAGGCCCTCCGCGAGAACGAAGCCGTCCTGCGCGGTTTCTTCGACAGTGCCGGAGTCATGCGCGGATTCGTGGACCTCGTCGATGGCGCCATTACCCACGTTTCTTGCAATACGGCCGCGGCCGAGCTGAACGGCGTGGATCGGGATTCGATCGCCGGCCAGACCGCACGACAGACCGGCGCTTCCGAGGAGGTCGTGCGCGCGTGGACCGCTCTCTACGAGGAGAGCCGGCTCACCGGCAGCCCCGTCTCCATGGAATACGCCCGCCCGGGCGCCCCCGGCCAGGACCGCTGGATGCACGGCACCGCAGCCTACCTGGGAACCGGGCCCTCCGGCCATCCCCGCTTCGCTTACACGCTCCTCGATCTCACCGCCCGCAAACGCGCCGAAGAGGCGCTGCGCGAAAGCGAGGAGCGCCTTCGCCTGGCCCAGATCAGTGCCGGCGTCGGCGTCTGGGAATGGAATCCGCGCGCGGACACGCTCTATCTCACGCCCGAATTCGAACAACTCTACGGTTTGCCCCCGGGGACCATCAAGACGGCTGAGGATTGGCGCCCGCTGATCTATCCCGATGACCTCGCCCGAGTCGAAGCCACACGAGACACCGCCGTCGCCAACCACGAGCCTTTCGAGATGGAATTCCGCATTCTTCACGCGTCGGGTGAAATTCGCTGGCTGTCCGGCAACGGCGCCGCTGTCTACGACGATTCCGGCGAAACCGTGCGGATCCTCGGAGTCAATGTAGACATTACCGCGCGCAAGCTCGCCGAGGGGCGCCTCCGTGAGAGCGAACTTCAATTGCGCACCCTGGGCGACAACCTGCCGCTAGGAGCGATCTACAGGTACCGCGTCGATGCCGGCGGTCGGCACCATGTCGATTTCATCAGCGCCGGCATCGAGCGCCTCACCGGCGTGCCCGCGGCCGAGTTCATGAACGATGCCGCCACCGTGGCCCGCTATACAGTGCCCGAAGACCGCGATAAACTCGCCGCCGCCATCGATCTGTCGCGCGACTCGCTGACCCGCTTTGAAGTGGAACTGCGGCATACCCATCGCGTAACCGGCGAGCTTCGTTGTTCGCTGTTGCGCTCCACGCCTACCCGCCTCCCGGACGGCTCTACCGTGTGGGATGGCATCGAACTCGACATCACCGAGCGGAAACGCGTCGAAGAAGCCCTGCGCGAGAGCGAGGAGCGCTTCCGTATCATGGCGGATGGTTGCCCAACCCTGATCTGGGTAACCGATGCTGAAGGCAAGCAGCGCTTCGTCAACCGGACCTATCTGGAGTTCTTCGGCACGACCTTCGAGCAACTGCGCGGAAGTGGATGGCAGCCTCGGGTTCACCCGGACGACGCGCCCGCCTATGTCGAAGCGGTCCGCTGCGCCGTCCGCGACCGCGCGCCTTTCCATGCCGAAGCGCGCGTGCGCAATGGCGATGGCGAGTGGCGCTGGGTCGCATCCTACGCGGAGCCGCGCTGCTCGGCCGGCGGCGAGTTTCTGGGCCACGTCGGCATCACCCTGGACGTCACCGAAAGCAGGCGCGCCCAGGAGGCCTTGCGCGAAAGCCGGGCGACTCTTCAGGCCGCCCTCCATAGCATGGCCGATGCGGTCTTCATCTCCGATGCCGAGGGCCGCTTCATCGAGTTCAACGACGCCTTCGCGACCTTTTACAGGTTCCCGAGCAAGGAGGAGTGCTTCAGGACTTTCGCCGAACTTCACGGCAGCCTCGAGGTGTTGCTGCCGGATGGAACGCCCGCGCCGCGGGACATGTGGGCCGTGCCGCGGGCTCTCCGGGGCGAGTCTGCCGCCAACGTCGAATTCACCCTGCGGCGCAAGGACACCGGCGAAACCTGGATCGGAAGCTATAGCTTCGGCCCCATTCGCGACAAGAGCGGCGCCATCGTCGGCTCCGTGGTGGTGGCCCGCGACATCACCGAGATCAAGCGCGCCGAGGAAGCCCTGCGGCGCCAGGCGGCCCTGCTCGACCTGTCCTACGACGCCGTCGTCGTGCGCACCGAACAGGATCGCATCACCTTCTGGAACCAGGGCGCCCAGGAGACCTATGGATGGACCGCCCAGGAAGCCATGGGCCAGGTGATCCACGATTTTTTGCAGACGCGCTCTCCCAAGCCGCTGTCTGAAATCGCCGCGCAAGCGTCCGCCACGGGCCGCTGGGAAGGCGAGCTCGTTCACACGTGCAAAGACGGCCGCCAGGTCACCGTCATCACGCGCTGGGCGGTGCAGCGCGATCCGGATGGGCGCCCGATCGGGATCCTCGAGATCAACCGCGATATTACCGAGCGCAAACAGGCCGAAGAGCGCCTCCGCGACGCCCAGAAACTCGAAAGCCTCGGCCTGCTGGCCGGCGGCGTGGCCCACGATTTCAATAACCTCTTGGTCGGCGTCATCGGCAACGCCAGCCTGGCTCAGGAGATGCTCCCTCCGAACGACCCGGCCTCCGAGCTGCTCGATGGGGTCATCAAGACCGGCGAGCAGGCCGCTCACCTCACCCGCCAGATGCTGGCCTATTCCGGCAAAGGAAAGTTTGTCGTCGAATCGCTCGATTTGTCGGCCCTCATCCCCGAAATCAGCGGCCTCGTGCGGCCGTCCATCTCCAAGAAGATCGCCCTGCATTTCGATCTGGCCGCCGGCCTGCCGCCCATCGAAGCCGACCGTGGGCAGGTTCAGCAAGTCTTCATGAACCTGGTCCTCAACGCCGCCGAGGCCATCGGCAGCCATGACGGCCTCATCTCCATCCGCACCGGCGTCGAAGACGTCGACCGCCGTTATTCCCATCGCCACCCCGAAGCGGCCGAGTTGCAGCCCGGCCGATACGCTTATCTGGAGGTCCGCGATACCGGCTGCGGCATGGATGAGGCCACCCGTGCCAAGATCTTCGACCCCTTCTTCTCCACCAAGTTCACCGGCCGGGGGCTGGGGCTGGCGGCCGTTTCCGGCATCTTGCGCGGACATCATGGCGCTATCGTGGTCACCAGCGCGCCGGGCAAAGGCAGTTGCTTCACGGTGCTCTTCCCAGCCGCCGCGCCGAGAGGTGCCCGGTCGGCCAGAACCGCGCCGGGCGAGGCTACGCTGCGGGGCACTGGGGTCATCCTCGTCGTGGACGATGAGCCCCTCGTGCGGCAGATGGCCAAAATGGCCCTCGAGCGCCACGGGTACACGGTTTTGGTGGCGGAAAGCGGCCCCGCCGCGATCGATATTTTCCGTAGATTCCCCGGCCGCATCGCGCTGGTGGTCCTCGATTTGAGCATGCCGCAGATGAGCGGCGAGGAGACGCTCCCGGAACTCAACAAGGTCCGGCCGGGCGTCAAGGTGGTCGTATCGAGTGGCTACAGCGAGGCCGAGGCCATGAACCTGTTTCGGGGTCAGCGGGTTGTAGGCTTCATCCAGAAGCCATACAATTCCAAAGGACTGGCCGAGAAGGTAAAGGTCTATCTTGGATAAGCTGTCGCCCGGTGCATCTCGAACCGGCCCCCCGCTCTGGCGGCGAGTCGCCATTACCCTGCTGGCCGTCGCCATCGGCGCCGCGCTGCGGGTGTGGCCCCTGGGAATGCTCGGCATACGCACCCCCTTCGTGACCTTCTATCCCGCCGTGATCGTCGCGGCTCTGTATGGAGGCTTGGTAGCCGGGCTGGGAGCGACGATCCTCAGCGCGCTCCTGGTTGGGGTCTTCTTGATGGAACCGGTCGGCCGCCTGGCCATCAGCGATCCTGCCGACTGGATCTCCATGGCGGTTTTCCTCCTGAGCTGCGCGATGGTCTCATGGACCGCCGAAGCCATGCGCCGCGCCCACGCGCGGGCCGAAGCGGCCGAGGCCGAGAACCGCCTGGCAGCCGAACGAAGACGGTCCGATGACGCCCTGCGCGAAGCCCACGAGCGCCTGAACCTGCTCGTGAATCACTCGCCGCTGGCCGTGGTGGAAACGGACGGCGATTTCCACATCACCCGCTGGGCCGGCGAGGCCGAACGCGTGTTCGGTTGGACGGCCCAGGAGGCCTTGGGAAAGCGCATCGACGAACTGCCTCGGGTCTACCAGGAGGATGTCCCTGCCGTAAATGCGGTCATGGCCGATATGCTCTCGGGCCAGCACCCCACCACCGTCAACAAGAACCGCAATGTCCGTAAAGATGGCGCGGTAATTCACTGCGAGTGGTACAACACCTCCATCCGCGACGCTTCCGGCAGCCTGGTCTCCGTGCTCTCCCAAGTGCTCGACGTGACCGAGCGCAACCGGCTGATCGAGGGGTTGGCCCGCTATGAGCTGCTCTCCCAAAACAGCCGCGATATCGTGTTGTACGTGCGGCGCGAAGACGGACGCATCCTCGAGGCCAATGCCGCCGCGGCCGCCGCCTACGGCTATTCGCGCGAAGAATTGAAAAGCCTCGCCCTCCAGGATCTGCGCGCGCCCGGAGCGGATACTCCGGTCGCCGAGCGGATCGCCGTGCCGGATGCCCAAAGCCTGCTCTATGAAACCATCCACCGCCGCCGGGATGGCGCCACCTTCCCCGTCGAAGTCAGCTCGCAAAGCGCCACCATCGGCGGCGTGCGCACGCTCATCGGAGTAGTGCGGGATATCTCCGAACGCCGCCGGATGGAAGCCGTTCTGCGCGAAAGCGAGGAGCGCCTGCGCCTCTTCGTCGAGTACGCTCCCGCCGCCGTGGCCATGTTCGACCGGGAGATGCGCTACGTTGTGGTCAGCCGCCGTTGGCTGGCGGATTACCGTTTGGGCGAAGAGAACATCCTGGGCCGCAGCCATTACGATGTCTTTCCGGAGCTGCCAGAGCGCTGGAGGGAGATTCACCGCCGCTGCCTGGCCGGAGCGGTCGAGCGGTGCGACGAGGATCCCTTCCCCCGCGACGACGGGACCCTGGACTGGGTGCGTTGGGAGGTCCATCCCTGGAACAAAGCCCAGGGCGAGATTGGCGGAATCATCATCTTCAGCGAATCGATCACCGCCCGCAAACTCGCCGAGCAGGCCGTGCGCGAAAGCGAAGCCCGCTGGCGCACGCTGCTCGAATCGGCGCCGCAGGGAATCGTCGCCGCCGACCGGGAGGGCCGCATCGTCCTTCTGAATGCTCGCACCGAAAAGATATTCGGCTACCACCGGGACGAGTTGGTCGGCCAGCCCTTGGAGATCCTCCTCCCGGAGCGCTTCCGGGAGGCGCACGCCGCCCAACTGCGGGAATATTTCGCCCATCCGCGCACCCGGCCGGCCGCACCCGGGTTGGATTTCTGGGGCCTCAGGAAAGACGGTGCCGAATTCCCGCTGGAGATCAGCCTCGGCTTTGTGGAGCAGGGCGACGCGCCGCTGGCGCTGGCCTTACTCACCGATATAACCGAGCGCAAGCAGGCCGAGGAGCGCCTCCGTCAGGCCCAGAAACTCGAGAGCCTCGGCTTGCTGGCGGGCGGCGTGGCCCACGATTTCAATAACCTTCTGGTCGGCGTCATTGGCAACGCCAGCCTGGCTCAAGAAATGCTCCCCCCCGCCACCCCCGCCGCCGAACTGTTGGATGCGGTCATCCGAACCGGCGAACAGGCCGCCCACCTGACCCGCCAGATGCTGGCCTATTCCGGCAAGGGCAGGTTTGTCGTGGAGCCGCTCGATCTGTCGGCGCTCATCCCCGAAATCGGCGGCCTCGTCCGACCGTCCATCTCCAAAAAAATCGCCGTGCATTTCGACCTCGAAGAGGGTTTGCCGCCCATCGAAGCCGATCGCGGGCAGCTTCAGCAGGTCTTCATGAACCTGGTGCTCAATGCCGCCGAAGCCATCGGCAGCCACGACGGCCTGATCTCCGTCCGGACCGGTACTCAGATCGTGGACAGCGCCTACGCCCAACTCCATCCCGAGTTGGCCGACCTGAAACCCGGCCCCTACGTCCTTCTCGAGGTCCGCGACACGGGCTGCGGCATGAACGACGCCATTAAGGCCAAGATCTTCGATCCTTTCTTCTCCACGAAATTCACCGGGCGAGGGCTGGGACTGGCGGCCGTCGCCGGCATTGTGCGGGGCCACAAAGGCGCCATCTCGGTCGCCAGCACGCCGGGCCAAGGCAGTTGTTTCACGGTCCTGTTTCCGGAGGCGACCGGCGCTCCCCGGCATGTCCTCGCCCCGGCCCCCAATGCCGCGCTCCGCGGCACCGGCGTGGTCCTGGTGGTGGATGATGAGCCGCTGGTGCGGGGGATGGCGAAAACGGCCCTCGAGCTTCACGGCTACACGGTCCTGGTGGCCGAGAACGGCCTGGCGGCGATCGACATTTTCAAGCGCTATCCCGGCGAAATCGCGCTGGTGGTCCTCGATCTCAGCATGCCGGGCATGAGCGGCGAAGAGACGCTCCCCGAGCTCCGCCGGATCCGCCCGGGCGTCAAGGTAGTGGTATCGAGCGGTTACAGCGAGGCCGAAGCCATGAACATGTTTCAAGGCCAGCAGGTGGCCGGCTTCCTGCAGAAGCCCTATTCCTCCCTGGGCCTTGCCGAAAAAGTCAAAGCCTACGTCGCATAGTGGGGCATGCTTTAGCTTGCCCGGTTAAGCCTGAATTCCGAAGTGTGTGTGCACAGGACGGCTAAGTCTTGAGACAACAG
>CAYRWE010000194.1:0-9493 GCA_964427655.1 uncultured Solibacteraceae bacterium
ACAATTTGTGTTAGTTTTGTTTGTGTTGGCGGCTCTCGCGGCCGGGATCGCAGCGGCCCAGGATGCCGAAATGCTTCGGCTCCAGGAGAGCGCCGACGCCATGGGCGCGACGTACACGGTCGAGATCTATGGCTACGACCGGGTCAAAATGGAGGCGGCCGCCGGCGCGGCGCTGGACGAAGCGCGGCGCCTGGATGAGCTGCTTTCGAACTACCGGCCCGAGAGCGAGTGGAGCACGGTTAACCGGCTCGCCTCCACCCGGCCCGTCCAAACGTCGCCGGAATTGTTCCGGCTGCTGGCGGCGTGTCTCGAGTACAGCCGGGAAAGCGAAGGCGCTTTCGACATTACGGTAGGCCCGCTGATGAAGGTCTGGGGGTTTTACAAGGACAGCGGCCACCTGCCGCATCGCGCCGAGGTCGGCGCCGCGCTGACCAAGGTGGGGTATCGGCACGTGCACCTGGACGAGGGCGCCCACACGGTCCGGTTCGACCGCGCGGGCGTGGAACTGGACCCGGGCGGGATCGGCAAGGGCTACGCGGTTGACCGCATGGTGGATATTCTGAGACAGAACGGGATCGGAATTGCCCTGGTGGCGGGCTCGGGCAGCAGCATCTACGGCATGGGCGCACCGCCCAGCGAGCCGCGCGGCTGGCGGGTGAATATCAAGAACCCGTGGTCCCCCAGCAAGACCGCCGCCGAGGTGTACCTGAAAGACCAGTCCATCTCCACCTCCGGCAGCTATGAGAAGTTCTTTCGCGCCGAGGGCCGCATCTACGCCCATATCATGGATCCGCGCACGGGCTTTCCGGCGCAGGGCAGCGTGTCGGTCTCGGTCGTGGCACCCCTCACCATCGACAGCGAGGCGTGGGCTAAGCCCTATTTCGTGAACGGCCGCCAGTGGGCGGCGCAGCACAAACCAAAGGATTTTCGCGTGTTCTTCTGCGAAGACAGGACGGATCAGCCATGCGCGTGGCTCCCATGACCAGTCGTTTCTTGGACGCTTGCCGTCGCCGGCCCACCGATGTAAGACCGGTGTGGTTCATGCGGCAAGCGGGCCGGTATCTGAAGCAGTACCGCCAGATCCGCGACCGCCACGGCATCCTGGAAATCTGCAAACGCCCCGACCTGGCGGCCACCGTGACGCTGCAACCGGTCGAACTGCTGGATGTGGATGCCGCCATCATCTTCGCGGACCTGCTGCTGCCGGTCGAACCCATGGGCCTGAAGCTGCGCTACGCCGCGCGCGAGGGCCCCGTGATCGACAATCCCGTGCGCACCTCGGACGACGTCGATTCACTCTCCACCGCCAACACCGACGATCTCGGCTACGTGGGCGAGGCCATCGGCCACGTGGTTCGCGCGCTGGCGGGGAAAGTGCCCGTGATCGGCTTCGTGGGTGCGCCGTTCACCATGGCCAGCTACATGATCGAGGGCGGCGCGTCGCGCAACTTCATCCGCACCAAGAAGATGATGTACAGCGACGAAACCCTCTGGCGGCGGCTGATGGGCAAAATCGTGGACGTGATGGCGCCCTTCGCGCACCTGCAGGTCGCCGCCGGGGCGCGCGCCATCCAGGTCTTCGACAGTTGGGTGGGCGCGCTGGGGTCGGACGATTACGTGCGCTACGCGGCGCCCTACTCCCGCGCCATGATCGAGCGCATCCGCTCCACCGGCGTCCCGGTCATCCATTTCGGCACGGGGGCCTCGGGCTTCTTCCGCGAGCTGCACGCGGCCGGCGGAGACGTCATGGGCGTGGACTGGCGCATCAACATCGACCAGGCCTGGATGGATATCAGCTACCGCTCCGCCGTACAGGGCAACCTGGACCCTGTGGCGCTCTTCGCCCCCATTCATGAGCTGCGCGGCAAGGTGCAGGAGCTGCTCAAACGCACCGGTACGCGGCCGGGGCATATCTTCAACCTGGGACACGGCATTCTTCCCGAAACGCCCGTCGAAAACGTGAAGGCCGTGGTGGAGATGGTGCGGGAATTCCGCGCATGAAGCAGGCCGTGCTGCTCGTGGCGCACGGTGCGCCGGAGCGCCTGGAAGACGTGGAGGCGTATCTCGCGCTGGTGCGCGGCGGGCGGCCGGGATCTCCCAAAATCCTCGAAGAAGTGCGCAGCCGCTATGCCGCCATCGGCGGATCGAGCCCTCTGCTGCGCTGGACGCGCGCCCAGGCCGAAGCCCTCGAGCGCACGCTGGATCTGCCGGTTTTTTTCGGCATGCGCAACTGGAAACCCTTCATCCGCGACGCCATAGAACTGGCGCGCAACGCGGGCATCGAGCGGCTGGCGGCCATCTGCCTGGCGCCGCAGTTTTCGGAATCGAGCGTCGGCCTGTACATCCGCCGCACCGCCGACGCGGCGCGCGAAACCGGCATGGTCGCAGACATCGTGTGGGCCCGCAGCTTCCATGACGAACCGCTGCTCATCGAAGCTTTCGCTGAGCGGCTGATCCCAGTACTTGAACCGGGCAAGCTAAAGCATGCCCCACCGGTCCTCTTCACCGCGCATAGTGTGCCCGAGAAGGTACTGGCCGGGGGCGACCCGTATGCTCGCGAAACCCGTGCCACCGCAGCCGCCGTGGCCGCGCGCCTGGGACTCGCCGATTGGGATTTCGCCTACCAGAGCCAGGGCATGACCGACGACCGCTGGCTCGGCCCCACCGTGGAATCGCGCCTGGATCAATATGCCGCCGAGGGCCTGCGCGAAGTGGTCATCCACCCGATCGGCTTCGTCTGCGACCACGTCGAAGTGCTTTTCGATATCGATATCCTGTTCCGCGAGTACGCCGCCGCGCGCGGCATCGCGGTCCTGCGGCCCGAGTCGCTCAACGATTCCCCCACTTTCACGGCGGCCCTGGCCGAGGTGGCGCGGCGATGCCTCGCGTAGCCATCGTCGGCGGTGGCATCGCGGGTCTCTCGGCAGCGTACTACCTGGCTAAGGGCGGCGTGGCTTCCACCATCATCGAATCGCGCTCGCGCCTGGGCGGCGTAATCGAGACGCTGCACGTGGGGGGCTGCACCATCGAAGCCGGCCCCGACAGCTTCCTGGCCATCAAGCCGGCGGCCTTCGATCTGCTGCGCGAACTGGGACTCGAGGAACAGGTCATTGGCTCGAACGACCGTCTGCGCAAGACCTTTGTGCGCAAGGGCGGCCGCCTCATCCCCCTGCCGGACGGCCTCATGATGATGGTGCCGACGCGCATTCTGCCCCTGCTGGCGTCGCCTCTGGTCGGCTGGGGGACCAAGCTGCGCATGGGCCTGGAGCTGCTGCGCGCACCCAAGCCGGCGGCCGGCGATCGATCAGTGGCCGAATTCGTCGGCGAGCATTACGGCGCCGAGGCCGTGGAGTACCTGGCGGAGCCGCTGCTCTCGGGCGTCTATGGCGGCGATCCGCGCGAGCTCAGCGTGTCGAGCGTGCTGCCGCGCTTCGTCGAGCTGGCCAACCGCTACGGCAGCCTCACGCGCGGCGTACTGGCCGAGCGAGCCAAAGCCGCCAAAGCCGGCTCCCGCGCGGCATCCGCCCCACTGTTCCGCACGCTGAAGGGCGGGCTAGGCCAAATGGTCGCGGCGGTGGAAAGCGCCATCGCCGGCAAAACCGAGGTGAGGCGCGGCCGCGCTCAGACCATCGAGCGCTCGGGCGATGGCTTCCGCATCCGCATCGGAGGCGACTGGCTGGCCGCCGACCGAGTGGTGGTGGCCTGCGAGGCGCACAGCGGCGCCGGGCTGCTGGAAAGCCTGGATACGCCCCTGGCGGGGCTGCTGGGCGCGGTGCCCTACACGTCTTCGATGACCGTGGCGCTGGGTTTCGATGCAGCCGATTTCGCGCGCCCGCCGGTGGGCTTCGGATTCCTGGTGCCCAAGCGCGAGCGCCGCCGCTTGATGGCCTGCACCTGGGTGGGCACCAAGTTCTCCTACCGCGTCCCGCCGGATAAGATCGTGGCGCGCTGCTTCATGGCCGGGCGCGACGAGGCGGCTATCGCCGAGCCGGACGAGACCATAATCCCAGCCATTCTCCGCGAATTGCAGGAGATTGCCGGCTTCTCCGCCCCGCTGCGTTTCGCGCGCGTCTTTCGCTGGCCGCGTTCCATGGCCCAGTACACCGTGGGCCACGCCGAGCGCCTGGCCGGGATCGAGGCGCGCGTGGCCGCCATTCCGGGATTGTACCTGGCCGGCAACGCCTACGAGGGCATCGGCGTGCCCGATTGCATTCGCCTGGGGCGCCGCGCGGCCGAGAGCATCCTGCGCGGATAACCCCGCTCGGGTAACCACCCGGGGGAACATTGCCGGCTGCCGCAGCGTCTACCTTGAGAGGAGGCACCCGGCCGTGAACGGCGAAGAAAACGCGCAGCCTCCTCTGCTCTGCCGCTGTTTCGTCCGTCTGGCGAGCTGGATCGTCCCCCGCCCCGCGCGCTCCCAGTGGCGCGCCAAATGGCACGCCAACCTGCGCAACTGGCTGATTCTCCTGGACCGCGGCGAGCTGACCCTGGGCGATCACGCCGAATTGCTGCGCTACGGTTGGGGCGGGTTTCGGGAGGCCTTCCGGCTGCGTGTCAGCCCCGCGCAATGGCGCCAGGCGATCCGTTCACCGGGTTTCCTTCTGGCGGCGCTGGCGGCATGTGCGTTCGCCCTGGCGGTTCTGAGCGGCGGTTTCGCGGGCACGCGGGCCCTGTTCGCCCCCGCGCCGGTGGCGGATGCCGATTCGTTAGTGAGGGTACGCTACACCGGCTCGCTGAATCAGCCCGCCGGCGTGCCGCCCCGCCTGATCCCTCTGTGGCGCCAAAAATCCAAGCTGCTGGCCGATCTCGCCGGATACGTGCGGGAGCCTTCCTGGCACGCGCGCGTCACCGCCAACTTCTTCCCGCTATTGGGGGTACGGCCGGCGCTGGGGCGCGCCTTCCGTCCCGGCGATGGCGACGTGGCCCTGCTCTCGAATGACGCGTGGCGCACGGTGTACGGTGCCGATGCGCGCGTCCTTGGCAAGGCCATAACGCTGGACGGCCGCGACTTCACGGTTATCGGCGTCCTGCCCGCCGGCTTCTGGGCCATAGCCAGAGGCATCCAGGTGTGGTCCCCGCTCTCCCTGGAACCGGTTCCGGGCCCCGAGGCCCCGTTCCTCGTCGGCGCGGTGGGCCGGCTGAAGAAAGGCGCCTCCAGGGACGCGCTGCGCGGCGAGCTTCTGCGGGTGGCCCGCGCCGCCGGCCGTTATCTCCCGCGCGCCCCCGAAGTGGGGCCGTTCCCGGGCGTTCCCGAAAGGCCGCTGTTCACTTACGCCGGGGTGACGCTGTTCGCGCTGCTGGTGGGGGCGGTGCTGCTGGTTCGCGGCCACCCGGTTTCGCTGCACCACGGCTGGCGCTATGGCGCGTTTCTGGCTCTCAAGACGCTCATTGCGGTGGCGATTCCGCTGCTGGCCTGGATCGAAACGGCCGCGGCTTTCGGCGCCTGGCTTCCGGAGGCCGTCTTCCGCGAGCTGGTGGTGGGGCCGGTATTGACCCTGTCGTTCATATTCGGCTCGGCGCTGGCCATCTGGTGGAGCTTCGCCGACCAGCGCCGCCGCTGCCCGGTGTGTCTCCACCTGCTGGCCATGCCCGTCACCATGGGCTCGTGGGCCAGCATCTTCGATCCGGTCACCACCGAGCTGCTGTGCGACGCCGGGCACGGCTCGCTGTGTCTGCCCGAGGCCGAAACCGGCGCGGACCGCTGGACCGGCATGGACGCATCCTGGGCGGATCTGTTCGACCACAAGCCGTAGAGCCGCGGCAGAGAGCCGCCGCTCAGCCCTTCACGCGATAGCGGGCTACGGCTTCCTCGTCTATATCGAGGCCGATCCCCGGATACGGCGGCGCTACGATCTCGCCGTTCTCGAAGTGGAACATCTCCTTGCTCTTGAGCACTTTCAATCCGGGAGCCCATTGCTCCTGGGGAAGCAGCGGAGGGTTGATCAGAGCCAGTTCCTGCAAGGGTGAGCCGTTCGCCAGGTTGGCTTGCAGCCAGCCCGCCACCATCAGGCCCATAGTGCCGTGCAGAATGCAAGGCACGTGGAAGGCCTCCGCCAGGGTTGCCACCTGCCGGCAACGCAGAATTCCGCCCGCGTTGCGGCCATCCGGCTGGAGAATATCGTAGGTCTTGTGCAACAGGCACTGGCGGAACGGTTCCAGGCTGGAATAGCCTTCGCCGCCGGTGATCGGGATGTCCACCATGGCGGCCAGCCTGGCGGGGGTCTCGTAATCGTCGCGCGCGAAGGGTTCCTCCAGCCAATAAGCGCCGGCCTTTTGCAGCGCGCGGGCGGCCTTCAGGCCGGTATCGTAATCCCACACTTTCTGCCCGGACATGGAAACCGGCGCATCCGCGGTGCGGTCGAACATCAGCTTGAAATCGGGACCGGCGGCTTCCTTGATGAGCCGGCAGACCTCCACGTCGTCCATGAAATTCGGGCGCCATACCCGGATCTTCATGCCCTTGAACCCGGCCTGCTTGATCTTCACCGCCATCTTGACCTGGTCCGCGAACGGAACCTGCTGCTGATCCGCCGGACCCGGCCACACGCAGGTGAGGTAAGCTTCGACGCGATCGCTCCGCCCTCCGAGCAGCTTATAGGCTGGCTGGCCGGCAATCTTCCCGATGGCATCCCAGACCGCGTGCTCCACGCCGCCCCACCTGCCGAGACCTTCGCGCAATTGCACGTCGACCGCAAAAAGGTCCTTGCCAACGAGCACCTCTTTCACGGCCGCCAACTCTCTCCGTGGCGGTCCCATGAACGAGTAGCCGGAAACTCCGGCATCGGTTATGACCTTGGCGACGGGGTACCCGGTCATCACTCCCGGCGCCGCTTCCGAACCGCTCACCGGGATATCGATCGAGAACAGGTCGACGTCCGTGATGCGCACCGGTTTCACGGCGGCGCGCAAAGCCCGCAAAGCGCCCATGCCGGCGCCGAGGCTCAGAAGAGTTCTCCGTGTCAGGCTAGCCATTGACGCGATACTCCTTTATGGCATCTTCGTTGATATCGAGGCCCAGGCCGGGCAGATCCGGCAGGAGAATGTAGCCGTTCTCGATGCGGAAAACCTCCGGCGTGCGGACCAGTTTCTTAGCGGGTTCCCATTGCTCCTGCGGCAGAATCGGAGTGCCGATGATCTCCTGCCATTCGCAGTTGGGCATGGCGCATCCGGCTTGCAGGTAGCCGGCCAGGGCCAGCGACGACGTTCCGTGCTGGATGCAAGGCACGCCGAACGATTCCGCCAGGATCGCGATCTTGCGCGCCATCCAGATCCCTCCGCAGATGCGCGTGTCGGGCTGCACGATATCGTAAGTCTTGTTGACCAGAAACTCCAGGAACTCGTAAGTGCTTTTCGCCAGCTCGCCGCCGGTGATCAGGATATCCACCTCGGCCGCCAGGCGCGCCGGCCCGTAGATATCGTGGCCGTCGAACGGCTCCTCGAGCCAATAGGCATCGTGCTTCTCCAGGGCGCGGCAGACCGCCAGGGCCGTCGGGTAATCCCAGACCCAGCCGGGGCGCACGGCCGTGCGGTCCAGCATGATCTTGAAATCGGGGCCCACCGCGGCGCGGATCACGCCTACCGCGTCCGCATCGTCCAACGGGTGCGGCCGCCAGGCCCGGAACTTCATCCCGGTGAAGCCGTTCTCTTTGAGCCGAACGGCAAATTTCGCCTGTTCCTCGTACGGAATCTCCTGCTGGTCCGATTCCAGCAAAGGCTTCTTGGCCAGCGCCTCCGCCGAATACGGCCACACCGTGGTGCGGTACACGCGCAGCTTATCGCGCGCCCCGCCGAGCAGTTTGGCCACCGGGCGGTTGGCGATCCTTCCGACCGCATCCCACATGGCGTGCTCGACCCCCGACCAGCTTTGCACGCCGGATTCGCCGCGCAAGGCTTGCAGGCGATCGACGTGCCGGTCGATCGCAAACAGATCCTGACCCACCAGCGTTGGCTTCACCCAGCGCTGCAGAATGTCGTCCGGACAGGGCAGAAACGCCGTGCCGGTAACGCCCGCGTCCGTGTGCACGCGGCTCACGCCGTAAGCGGTGTCGGCAGTGGGGTTAGCACTGCCGCGGACATGCACGCGGAACGATTCAATATCTGTGATGCGGACGCGCTTGGCTTCGGCGGCCACGGCGCGAAGAGGGTCGAGCAACGGAAGGGTCAGGGCGGCCGCCGCGCCCCGGAACAGGTCCCTGCGTGTCAGTCTTGGAGTCCCAGTCTGTGGCTTCATACTTATCCTCCGGCAACTACGCTGAGCTACGTCGGATAAGTCTATCGCTCTACGGTCTTGGCGTCAAAGGTGGGGCATGCTTTAGCTTGCCCTGTGACACTTACTTTAAATTTGTCTCGAACAAGCGCAGTATCCTCTTGTACTCGTCCGCCCAGCTCGCCGCTTCCACAAAGCCGTGATTTTCCACCGGATATACGGCCAGCTCCCAGTTCTCTTTGCGCAGCTCGATCAGCTTTTCGACCAGCCGCACGGTGTCCTGGAACTCCACGTTGGTATCCACCATGCCGTGGCAGATCAGCAGCGCGCCCTTCAAACCCTGGGCGAAAAAGATGGGCGACGACTGCCGGTAGGCCTCAGCGTCGCTCTGCGGCAAGTTCAGGATGCCGGACGTATACCCATGGTTGTAGAGCGCCCAATCGCTGACCGGGCGTAGCGCGGCCCCGGCGGCAAACACATCCGGCTGCGTGAACAGGGCCATCAGTGTAATGAATCCGCCATAGCTGCCCCCGAACAGGCCGATCTTCCTGGGGTTCACGCCGTGCCGCGCCACCAGATAGCGGGCGGCATCCACGATATCTTCCAGGTCCTTGCCGCCCATGTGCCGGTAGATGGCGGTGCGCCAGTCGCGCCCGTAGCCCGCCGAACCGCGGTAATCCACGTCGATCACGGTGAAGCCGCGCTCCATGAGCAAGTGGTCGAAAAGATACTCGCGATAATAGTTGCTCGACCACCAGCGATCCACGTTCTGCAGATAGCCGGCGCCGTGCACGAAAACCACCGCCGGTCCGCCCTTCTTGAAGTTGGCCGGCTTAAAGAGCCGCGCCGGAACCTCGACGCCGTCGCGCGCCGTAAAGGTTACGATGGGCACGTCCAGCCATGGATAGCCCGCGAAATCCGGCGCCGGCGAGTTGGTCAGCTTCTTCGATTCGGCCCGCGGGCGGTTCTCCTCGACGTATAACTCAGGCGGCCGGTTGGTGTAGGAATAGATATCGGCGATCCAGCGGTCGTCCGGCGACACCGTCGTTATGTGCTTGCCGGGCGCCTCGGTGAGACGCGTCAGCGGGCCGCCCTCGGCATCCATCTCGTAGAGGTGATTCTCGTACGGCGTGTCCTTGCTGGCGGTGATATAGAAGTGCGACTTGTCCTCGGACTGCCGCACGTTGAGCACCTCCCAGTTTCCCGAGGTCAGGGCGCGCGGCTCGCCGCCCGCGAAATCCACGGCGTAGAGATGCGCGTAGCCGGTGCGCTCGGAGACGAACCAGA
>CAYRWE010000195.1:0-9428 GCA_964427655.1 uncultured Solibacteraceae bacterium
GGGTACGGCCCCTTCCGCCGCTTCATCCTGGGGTCGAATACCGCCAAGGTGCTGCACGACTCGGATTGCCCGGTGTGGACCGGCGTGCATCTGGAAGAATGCCCTAGAGACGTCGCAACGCCGCTGGCCAGCGTGCTGTGCGCCGTGGATCTGGGGGCGCAAAGCTCCAAGACGCTCTTCTGGGCGGCCCTGCTGGCACGCGGCTTCGGCGCGCGGCTCACGCTGGTACACGCCACGGCCGCCGATCCCGAGCAAGGCGACAACTCGGAAGTGAACTGGCGCGTGGACGTGCGCGCGGCCGCCGAACAGGAGGTGCTGCGTCTTCAGCGCTTCGTGGGTGTGGAGGCCGATCTCATTATCGAGCCGGGAGACCCGGCTGCCGTGATTTGCTCGGCGGCCACCCGCGTGGGGGCCGGAGCGGTGGTGATCGGCCGCGGGTCGGCGGCGGGCGTTTTCGGCCGCCTGCGCACGAACGCCTATGCCATCATCCGGCAGTCGCCCTGCCCGGCGATCAGCGTCTAACGCGATGAGCATTAAGTTGCGAATGCTGGAAGACCACTCCCTGACGGTCGTGGCTCCGACTGAGCCGTGACCGTTAGGGAGCGGTGCCTCGTGCCCCAAACTTGACTCGGAGCCTCCCGGCTGCCTAACATTCATGATTTGAGACTGCTGGTCTTCTCTGACATCCACAACGACTGGACAACTCTCCGCCGGCTGCTCGCCATCGAGGCCGACTACTACATCGCCGCCGGTGACCAGGTGACCTGGTCGAAAGGCATCGAGCAGTGCGGCGAAATTCTGGCAACCCGCGGCGAGCGGGTCTACGTGCTTCCCGGCAACCACGAATCGGACGATCAGGTGGCCGGCATGTGCGCGCGTTACGGGCTGCACGATTTCCATGAGCGCCATATCGAGGTGGGCGGCTGGAACATCGCCGGCCTGGGCTATTCCAATCCCACCCCTTTCAATACCCCGGGAGAATACAGCGAGCAGCAACTCGCGGCCCGGCTGGGGCGCTTTGCCGATCTCGCCCCGCTGATCCTGGTGTGCCACGCGCCGCCTTACGATACGGCCCTCGACGAGATCCGCCCGGGACTGCACGCCGGGTCGCGCGCCGTGCGCCAGTTCATCGAGGCGCATCAGCCCGCCTACTTCTTCTGCGGGCATATTCATGAAGCCGAAGGCCGCGCCATCGAGATGGGCCGCACGCACGCGCGCAACGTGGGCAAAGCCGGGTACCTGCTAGAATTGAAATAACGAAAAAAACATGACTGTCGAAGAATTGGACCGCGAATATCTGCCCCTCCGCGAGAAGGCTCTGGCCGTGCGGAGGTATCTTTGACGCTCCCGCGCAGAAACAGAAACTAGCTCAAACCGAAGAACAGATCGCCCGGCCGGACTTCTGGAGCCAGCCCGAAAAAAGCCAGAAAGTCATGCAGGACCGCAAGCGCCTGGAGCAGGCCATCTCGAGCGACGAGCGCATACGCGCCCTCACCGACGATCTCGATACGCTGTTCGAACTGGCCCGCGAGGGCGAGGGCGTCAACGGCGACATCGAGCGCGAGATGAAATCGTTCTCCGAGTTGCTGGAGCGCCTGGAAACAGCCATGCTGCTCTCCGGCGAGAACGATGCGCGCGACGCCATCGTCACCATCCATCCCGGAGCCGGTGGAACCGAGAGTCAGGATTGGGCCGAGATGCTGATGCGCATGTACCTGCGCTGGGCCGAGCGCGAGGGCTTCCAGACCGTGGTAACCGACCGCCTGGAAGGCGAAGGCGCGGGCATCAAATCGGTGACCTTCGAGGTCAATGGCGAGAATATCTACGGCCTGCTGCAATCCGAGATCGGCGTGCACCGCCTGGTGCGCATCTCGCCCTTCGACGCCAATGCGCGCCGGCATACCTCGTTCGCCTCGGTCTTCGTCTACCCGCAGGTGGATGACGAAATCAAGATCGACATCAAGTTGGACGATCTGCGCATCGATACTTTCCGCTCTTCGGGCGCCGGCGGCCAGCATGTCAACATGACCGATTCGGCGGTGCGCATCACGCACTTTCCGACCAACATCGTGGTGCAGTGCCAGAACGAGCGCTCGCAGCATAAGAACCGCGAAAGCGCCATGAAGCAGCTCCGCGCGCGGCTCTACGAATTCGAGCTGGAGAAGAAGCGCGTGGAAGCGCGCAAGACCGAGGATTCCAAGCTCGAGATCAACTTCGGCAGCCAGATTCGCAATTACGTGCTGGCGCCCTACCGCATGGTGAAAGACCTGCGCAGCCGGCTGGCGCTGGGCGACGTGGACCGCGTCCTGGAGGGCGATCTGGAGCCGCTGATCCACGCCTACCTGGTATGGCGCAAAACCGGCAAGATCGCCGGCGACGATAAGGACGAGTTGCCGGAGTGAGTGTCGAATACGCCGCGGAGCTGATTCGCGCCGGACGCCTGGTAGCCTTCCCCACCGAAACGGTCTACGGCCTGGGAGCCAACGCATTCGATGCCGCGGCGGTGGAGCGCATCTTCGCCGCCAAGCGCCGTCCCCACACGAGCCCGCTGATCGTTCACGTGGATGGAATCGAGATGGCGCGCGGCCTGGCCTTGCGCTGGCCGGAGGCGGCCGAAAAGCTGGCGCGTCTCTACTGGCCTGGCCCGCTGACCCTGGTGGTGCCCAAGCGCCCGGAGATTCCGGACGTGGTGACCGCGGGCCTCGCGACCGTGGGGCTGCGTATGCCGGCGCATCCGCTGGCCCTCGCGCTGATCCGCGCCGCGGGCGTGCCTATCGCGGGACCGAGCGCCAACCGCTTCACCGAGCTTTCGCCCACGGCGGCCGCGCACATCCCCGAGGAGCTTGCCGATTACGTGCTGGATGGCGGCCCGGCGCGCGTGGGCATCGAATCCACGGTGCTGTCACTGGTGGATCGGCCGCTGTTGCTGCGCCACGGAGTGATTCCGCTGCCGGAGATCGAAGCGGCGATCGGCCCGGTCGCGGTGGCCGGGGAAGCGCCGGCCGAGGGCCCCCACGCCTCTCCCGGAATGCACCGCCGCCACTATCGCCCTACGACGCCGCTGCTCCTCGTGGACGCGTGCGCCCCGGACCCGGAAGGCCGCGGCGCGTGGCTGCGCATCGGCCGCGAGATGCCCGCCGATCCGCGCGAGTATGCCGCGGCGCTCTACGGCACGCTGCACCGGCTGGATGCAGCGGGGCTGGATTGGATCGCCGTCGAGAACCCGCCCGACAAACCCGAGTGGGCCGGCGTGCGCGACCGCCTGCAGCGCGCGTCGGTGAGGTAAGGGTCTCTCTACAAAACCACGAGCGCTTCCGGCGTTTGATCCCACGTGCGGCCGTCGAGTGTGCGCCCGGTCTTCTTCTTATTCACGCCGCCCCACTGCTTGAAGAAGAACCCGACGCCGGCAGCCTGGCACCGGTCGCGGATGCCGCGGACCCATTCCGGGTCCATGGCTCGCGCGCCCGGCCCGGATTCGCCGCCCACGATCACCCAGTCGATACCGTGCAGGTTCAGATTGGGCAGGGGGCCGAGAAGCGGCTCGATCGAGAGAAATTTGATGTGCGCTCCCGTGCCGCGGAGGTGGTCGATGCGCGCGACGTAATCTTCGTTTTCCACGCTGACGCCCATCCAGATCTGCGGCTTCCATGGCAGTCTGCCGCTCAGCTCCACGAGCCGCTCGGAGCGCTTCGTCAGCACCTGGTACTGATGCCAGCCGGCCCGGCCCATGACGGCGAACACATCGTCGATATAGGAGAGCGGGACGTCTTCGTGAAAAAGGTCGCTCATCGAATTGACGAAAATGCGCCTCGGCGACTTCCACTGGAGCGGCAGTTCGAGCATGTGCGGCTGCCGCGCGACCTTGAATCCGTCGCGATAGTTCCTTTGTCCCATGGCTTGCAGGCGGTTCGCCATGCGCTCGGCATAGCAATGCTTGCAGCCGGGGCTGATTTTGGTGCAACCCGTGACGGGGTTCCAGGTTGCGTCGGTCCATTCGATAGGTGAGTTCGTAGCCATGGATTCACTGCCTGGGGTTGCTCAATTGGGCGGGCCGTTGTTCTGACTGATAAGACGCTGGGACCCGTGCGTCCGTTTCTGGCGTCGTTCGCCCCGGCTCCGTCCGGCCTCCCAGCGCAAAACGTCCGCGGAACCGATGGTAAACTGAGGAAGACGGAGAGGTGGCAGAGTGGTCGATCGCGCCCGCCTCGAAAGCGGGAGTACCTGTGAGGGTACCGGGAGTTCGAATCTCCCCCTCTCCGCCACGTTTCAAACCGCAAAGCTTTGCGTGCTTCCCGCTCCAGTCGCCCCCCAAACCCAGCCGCCTCCATTTCCGGTCCCCGATTTGGCCTATACTAAAGCGAATCGCTCTGGCACACTGTCTCCAATGCGTCGCATGGGGTGGTGGGAGAACGGCTCCCCTCGTGAACGGGGGCCGCGCCAGGCAGGGCTCGTCATTGTGCGCGTCCTGGAGATCCCAGCGGGGTCTTCGGGCGGCTCAGGTCCGCATTGCCGGTCCGGCTGAACGCAGTGGCTGAGCGGAGTCGGAGAAAGGAGCAGCAGGTGTCAAACGAACTGGAATCCAATCAATCCACCCGTCGCAGTTTCATAGGCGGCATGACGGCTCTGACCGCGGCGTCCTACAATCGCGTGCTCGGGGCCAACGACCGCGTCGGTATCGGCTTTCTCGGTTTTGGACTTATCGGTAAGCAGCACGTCTACAATTTCAAGAAATCGTTTCCGGATGTCGACCGGGTCGCTCTTTGCGACGTTTACAAGCCGCGCGTCGACGAGGGGCTGGCCTACATGGAAAGCCCCAATGCCAAGGGCTATAGCGATTTCCGCAAGATGTACGAGGACAAGAACGTCGATGGCGTAGTCGTGGCCACGCCGGACCACTGGCATGCGCTCGCCAGCATTATGGCGTGCGCGGCAGGCAAGGACGTCTACGTCGAGAAGCCCCTCACGGTCTTCATCGATGAGGGCAAGTGGATGATCCAGGCCCGCGACAAGTACAAGCGCATCGTGGTGGTGGGAACGCAGCGCAACCACAATCCCGGGCACCAGGTGGCCAAGAAGGTCTTCGAGAGCGGCGTGCTGGGCAAAATCCAGATGGTCACGTTGGGATCCGGAGGCCGCAACATTTATCCGGGATTCGGCAAGACCCCCGTCTCCGATCCGCCGGCCGGTTTCGATTACGATTTGTGGCTCGGGCCGGCGCCCAAGAAGCCCTATCAACAGCATCGCGGGCTATACCATTTCCGCTGGTTCTGGGATTACTCCGGCGGCCAGTTGACCAACCTGGGCGCCCACAGCGTCTCCGCGTTCCTGCTGGTCACGGGCGTGAAAGGGCCGACCAAGGTGGTCTCATTCGGCGGACGCTTCACCCTGGAAGACGACGGCGAAACCCCCGATCTGCAGGAAGCGCTCTATGAGTTCCCCGGCTTCATGATGAAGATGGGTTTGCGCGAAGCCAACTCTTACCGCAATACCGGCAGCTCGGTGATCATGGGCAACAAGGGCAACCTGGAGTTAGGCAGCAATGCGGTGGTTCCCGAGATGCGCCCCGGCGATTCAGCCAACCTGATTCCGCGGTTCCAGGGGCAGCAGCCGGCCGGCGGCGCGATCTTCGACGACAGCAAGCCTGCCACGCCCTGGATCGAAGCGCAGCCCGGGACGGGCGGCCGAGGTCCTGGCGGCGGACGCGGCGAGGGCGGTGCCGGACGCGAGAACTTGGAAGAGTTCATGTTCAACGCCAACAAGCGCGACTGGGTCAATTGCATCAAGAGCCGCAACCAGCCCTTCTGCAACCTGGAGACGGGCCATCGCACGGCCATTATCTGCAATCTCGGCAACATGTCTCTGCGCCTGGGCGGCCGGGCGATCCATTGGGATCCCGATAAGGAAGTGGTGATCGGCGACAAGGAAGCCGCCGCTATGTGCACCAAGGAGTACCGCAAGCCCTGGGATGGCGTCCTCAAGAGCTGTCTGAAGGCGTAGTTTCGCGCAGCAAACGCAGTCATCGGGGCGGCTCAGCGGCCGCCCCGGTAATCATCAGCCCAAGCCTTCGTAGAGCACCGTGCTCAGGTAGCGCTCGCCGGAATCCGGCAGCACCACCACAATGGTCTTGCCCGCGAATTCCGGCTGCCGCGCCAGTCTGACTGCTACGGCTGCGGCGGCTCCGCAGGAAATCCCCGAAAGAATGCCCTCTTCCCGCGCCAGGCGCCGCGCGAACTCCACCGATTCCTCGTTTGTCACGGTCTCGACACGGTCCACCACGCCCAGATCCAGCGTATCGGGGATGAAACCCGCGCCGATGCCCTGAATCTTGTGCGGGCCGGGCGCCAGCGCTTCGCCCTTGAGTTTCTGCGTGATCACCGGGCTCGCCACCGGCTCGACCGCAACCGAGAGAATGGCTTTACCGCGCACCTGCTTGAGGTAGCGCGAAGCCCCCGTGATGGTGCCGCCCGTGCCGACGCCCGAAACCAGCACGTCGATTCGACCCTCGGTGTCGTCCCAGATCTCCGGCCCGGTGGTGCGGAAATGAACTTCGGGATTAGCCGGGTTCTTGAATTGCTGCAGGAGAACATAGCGCGAGGGATCGGATTGGGCGATCTCCTCGGCCTTGGCGATGGCGCCCTTCATGCCCTTAGCGCCTTCGGTGAGTTCCAGCCTGGCTCCGAAAGCGGCCAGCACCTTGCGGCGCTCGAGCGACATGGTCTCTGGCATGGTGAGAGTGATGGGGTAGCCGCGCGCGGCCGCCACGAAGGCCAGCGCGATGCCGGTGTTGCCACTGGTGGGTTCCACCAGCTCTTTGCCGGGGCCGAGCGCGCCGCGTTTCTCGGCGTCCCAAACCATGGAAGCCCCGATGCGGTCCTTCACCGAATAGGCCGGCCCGCGGCCCTCGATTTTGGCCCAAATGGTAGCCGCGGCTCCTTGCGCCAGGCGGTTAAGCCGCACCAGCGGAGTGCGTCCGATACTGAGTGAATTGTCGTCGAATCTCATGAGCGTGCCTCCTTATGATAACTACGCGCCGCGTCGGCTTCAGCCGAATACCGTATCGGCAGATACCAGCCCGCGCGCGGGCCGGCACTGCTACACTCAGGAGAGAATGGCGAAAGCGATAGCCAAAGACACCGAAGAGAAGCCGGTTACGCCGCCCCTGGCCACCTGGGCGCCGGCGGTGGCCCTGGGATGGCTCATCCCCGGAGGCGGCCACTTCCTGCTCAAGCGGACCGGCCGGGGGATCCTGCTGCTGGCGGCTGTCACAGTCATGTTTCTGAGCGGCCTGATGATGCGCGGCGCCATGTTCCATCCGCAGAATGGCGACCTGCTCACCGTGCTGATCAACTGGGGCGGTTTTCTCGGCGATGTCTGCGGCGGCATTTTCTATCTGCTGAGCGTGTGGCTGGGATACAACCAGCCGGATGTAGCCGGCCACGTCCACGATTACGGCACCAAGTTCCTGGTGGCCGCCGGCCTGCTGAACCTGCTGGCCGTGGTGGACGCCTTCGAGATCGCGGCGGGGAGGAAAGACTGATGCCCAAAATGACGCTTTCGCATTTCGAGGCGGCCATGCTCTTTTCGCTGTGCACGTCCGTGGTGATGGGCGTGGTCACCAAACGCACAGATCGCGAGCGCCTGCAGTATGGCGTCTACATCTTCGCCTGCTTTGTGGTGGCGCTGTTCGGTATTGGCTGGCTAATGTATCTCGGCCACGGATGAGCGGCGTCCGCCCTATTCTTTCGCTCCGTAGGTCACGCTGACGGTGGTTTCCGATCCCGAACGGCCCACGACAATAACCAGCGAACGGTGACTGGCTTCGTCGGCGGCGGTGAACATCCCGCCTTCCGCCGTCGTGGTGGACACGTTGACCTTCATTCCCAGGTCCCTCGCCTTGTCCTGATAGAAAGACAGAACCTGCGCGGGCGAATCCGCGGTGGTGAAGGCGTATGTGCCCCCTTCTTTTAAGCCCTGGCTATCGGTTCCGGAAGCCGAAAAGGTGGCTTTCCCGTTCGACCCCGGATAGGCCGGCAACCAGGCGGGCAGCTTGGCCGCGCCACCGCCAAAATCCACTGTGGCGGTTCCGCCGTTATCGGCGTCGGCGGTGATGCGCAAGCGGCCATGCTGGAGGTCGTCGAAGTTGAGGGTGGTCTGCTTGCCGGTGCGGCGGTCGCGCACGGTGATGGAACCGGCGTTATCGTCGTGGCTCAGTTCCTCCAGGTCAGGATGAGACCCTAGGAACAGCTTGGCCACCGCATAACCGGGATTGCGGCTCATCAGGCCGGGATCGAAGCCCGCCTGCCGCACTTTGTGGGCAATAAACAGGCCCGTGCCCACGGTGGCGAGGCCGCCCAGAACGAACAGCCCCAGAACGACGATCAGCACCCAAACCAGCGGGCTGGTTTTGCGCTGTGGCGCGGACGGTGCTGCCCCATTGACGATGGGCGTGGGAGTGGGTTCCGGCGCGGCCGCGGGCGGCCTTCCGGCGGCGCTTACCGGGGTTCCGCAACTGCCACAGAATGCGCCGTTTACCGTGGCTCCGCAATTCGTGCAAAAGGCCATCGAATCCTCCGATCGATCCACTGTACGACGCCGCCGCGAAATGCGCAATCGGTCTTCACGCGGGATTTTCGGCCGCGGCCGGCCTAACGCGATCCCAGGTAAATATCGTGAATCCGCACGAGCCCCAGCGCCTGCCCGGCATCGTCCACCACCGGCAGCACGGAAATCTGCGACGCGCGCCGCTCCATCCGGTCGAGGGCCGCGCCGAGGCTGACCTCCGGTCCGATGGTGACCGGCTTCCGCGTCATCACGTCGGCCGCGCACAAGTCCCGTATATCGTCATGCGTGGTGAGCGCACGGCGCAGGTCGCCATCGGTGATGAAGCCGGCCAGCGAGCCATCGGCCGCCACCACGCAGGCGCCTCCCAGAGGCTGCTGCGTCATCGCGATGATCACCTCTTTGAGCGAGGCCTCCGGCGCGACGCAAGCCACCTCGTCGCGGCCGTGCATAGCCTCCCTCACCGAGAGGCGCAGGTTGCGGCCAAGCTGGCCGCCGGGATGGAAGCGGCCGAATTCCTCCGGGGTGAAGTTGCGCGCGCACATCAGGGCGATAGCCAGAGCGTCGCCGAGCGCCAGGGCGGTCACCGCGCTGGCCGTGGGCGCCAGGTTATGCGGATCCGCCTCGCGCTCCACCGAGGCGTCCAGCAGCACGTCCAACTGCGCGGCCAGCGGCGCGGCGGCGCTGCCCAGAATGCCGATCAGCGGCGAACGGAACTGGCGCAGCAGAGGCACCAGCGAGAGCAGTTCGGGCGAGCTGCCGTTTTTCGAAATCAACACGGTGGGGTCGCCGGGCGTATAGATCCCCAGGTCGCCGTGCACGGCTTCGGCGGGATGCAGGAAAACCGCGGCCGTGCCGGTGCTGCACAG
>CAYRWE010000196.1:0-9414 GCA_964427655.1 uncultured Solibacteraceae bacterium
GGAGAGCGGCGAGGACGTGCGGCTGAGCGAAGATTACTTCATCGAAGCGCAGAAGTATCAGCCGCCCGAAGTGAGCATCTCGCGGCCGGGCCGGGATTTCCGTGCCAGCCCCATCGAAGAGGTCACCGTGTCGGTGGACGCCAAGGACTCCTTCGGTCTGAAGAACGTGGAGCTGCACTATTCCGTGAATGGCGGCGCCGAAAAGGCCGTTCCGCTGCTCCAGGCCAAGGGCGCAAAGACCGCCTCGGGAAGCACGGTCATCGCGCTCGAAGATTTCAAGGTGCAGCCTGGCGACGTGGTGAGCTTCTATGCCACCGCGCAGGGCGCGCGCGCCGTGGCCAACACCGACATGTTCTTCATTCAGGCGGAGCCCTTCGAGCGCAACTACACCCAATCGCAGGAAATGGGCGGAGGGGGAGGAGGAGGGGGCGGCGACCAGCAGAACGAGATCTCCGAGCGGCAGAAGGAGATCATCACGGCCACCTGGAACCAGCTCAAGGGCAGCGGGCAGAAATCCGCCGATCAGAACGCGGCATTCCTGGCGTCCGTGCAATCCAAGCTGCGCGACCAGGCCACCTCGCTGGCCAATCGTATGAAGAGCCGCCAGCTCACCGACGCGGGCGATTCTTTCAAGAGCTTCGTCGAGGATATGCTGAAGGCCTCCGAAGCCATGGGCCCGGCGGCCGACAAGCTGAAGAGCGCCCGGTGGCAGGATGCCCTGGCGCCCGAACAGAGAGCCTTGCAATATCTGCTGCGCGCCGAATCCACGTTCCGCGATATCCAGGTGGCTTTCGGCAGCCGCGGCGGGGGAGGCGGCGGCGGGGGGAATGGCGCCACGCGCGACCTGCAGGGTCTGTTCGATCTGGAACTCGATACCGAGAAGAACCAGTACGAGAGCAACCGGCCGATGCAATCGGCCGACCAGCGCCAGCGCGATATCGACGAAGCCCTGCAGAAGCTCCAGCAGCTTGCGCGCCGCCAGCAGGAATTGGCCGAGCAGCAGCGCCGCGGCCAGCAGAACTCCCAGCAGCGTTGGGAGCAGGAGATGCTGCGCCGCGAAGCCGAGCAGCTCAATCAGCAGATGCAGCAGATGATGCGCGGCGATTCCGGCCAGTTGAGCCGCAACGGCCAGCAGGGCCAGCAAGGCCAACAGGGACAGCAGGGGCAAGAGGGGCAGCAAGGGCAACAGGGACAGTCCGGGCAATCCGGCCAGATGCAGCAGGGACGCGCGAATCAGGCCGGCCAGCCGGGAGGCACGGGGCAAATGGCCGGAATGCGCGGCGCCGATCCGCGGCAGCTCCAGCAGACGCTCGACCGCCTCCAGCAGGCGCTGCAGGATATGCGCCAGGCGGCCTCTTCGCAGCAGGCCGGGACGCCGCAGGCCGAGGCCGATGCCCGCCGCGCGGCCGACCGCCTTAAGGAAGCCGAGCAGATGCTGGGAAGCCTCCGCGGCGCCCAATCCAAGAACCAGATAGAGGGCCTGGCGCGCGAAGCCGACGAGCTGGCCCGCCGCCAGCAGGAATTCGAAAGCCAGCTCCGCGGCACCTACGGGGCTGGGGCCGGCGGGCGGCCGTCCCTATTGGGCCAGCCCGGCCAGACCGGGCAGCGCGCCGCCACGCGCCAGCAGTCCGAGCAGCTCGCCGATCGAAAGGAGAGCGAGGCCAAGGATATCAAGCAGCTCGAACAGGACATGCAGAACGCCGTGCGCGATCTCTCGGCCACCGAGCACCAGACCTCCGCGCGGCTGCGCGACGCGCTGGGCGAAATGCAGCAGGCCGAGATGCCGCGCGACATGCAGCGCAATGCCGATTGGATCCGCCGCGGAATGGGCGATTATGCAGTCATGTCCGAGTTCAACATGACGCAGGCGATGAATAACTTGCGCGATCGGCTGCATTCGGTCGAGCAGGCCATGGGGTCCGGAAAAGAGGGCGAGGGCCAGCAGGAGGGCCAGGCCGTGCAGCAGGCTCTCAACCAGGTCGAGCGGCTGCGGCGCCAGATGGAGCAGTTGCAGGCCGGCGCCCAAGGAAAGCAGCCGGGAGGCCAGGGCCAGCAGCAGGGTCAATCCGGTCAGCAGCCGGGCCAGCAAGGGCAGGGCGGCCAATCGGGCCAAGGCGGTCAGCCTGGGCAGCAGGCTCAAGGCGGCCAACCGGGTGGCAGCCCTAACGGCGGCGGTGGTCCGGGGGGCGGCAGCTATGGCGGCTATCGCAATGGCGGCTGGAATCCGGGCGGTGCCTGGGAAGGCGCGGGTGGCCCGTGGACCGATGGCCCCGTGCGCCCACAGGATTTCCAGAACACCTATCGCGAGACCCTCCGCAGCCTCTCCGGGGTGGAGCAGCAGATGCGCGGCGACCCTGGTGTGACCCGCGATATCCAGGCGCTCATGCAACAGTTGCGCCAGATCGATCCCAATGCGTACGTAAACGATCCGCTGCTGGCCGCGCGCATCCAGGCGACGCTCACCACGGGGGTCGAGCAAGTGGAGATGGAACTGCGCCGGAAAGTGGATGAGACCGGCGCCGGCAGCGTGCGCAGCCCGGGCAGCGAACCGGTGCCCCAGGGCTATGCCGACGCGGTCGCCGAGTACTTCCGCAAGCTCAGCAAATCGAAGTAGGCGAGTCGCGATTACTGAACCGTGACCACCGGGCCGGCGGGCGTCTGGACGCCGCCGACCGTGGCCACCAGCGGCTGATCTCCGCTGCCCGTAGTTGGGACGGTGACGTTCAGTTGGTACAGCCCGGCTCCGATGATTCCCGTGAATCCGACGGTCGCCGATACGCCGCCGATTGTCACAGCGATGTGATTGCTCGTCGGCGCGGCGGGGCCTGCATAAAGCTGGCCCGGCGGCACGACTGGATTGGTCGGCCCGAAGCCCACGCCGAAAAGCGTCAGCGTCTCGCCCGCGTGAACCGGACGCGTGTTGAATGAGAACGTGTTCGCCGGTCCCACCAGGTCGTATATTCCGCCCCCATAAGCGCCGGTGCCATTGGGTGTCGCGATTTCGGCGGCCACGTGCTTTCCGTCTCCCAGCAGGCTGAACGAGGGACCGAACTGCGCCATCGTCACGGTGGATGTCGCCGTGCCGGAAGCCGTGGTGACCGCCACGCTCACCGGCCCGGTGGTCGCGTCGTCGGGCACTTGCAGGTTGATCTGCGTGGGGCTCACAAACCACAGGTAGGCGAGCCTGCCGTCGATCAAGACGCTGGTGCCTCCCAGCGTCTTTGGAAAGTCGCCGTTCCAGATAGACGTCCCGCTCGCCAGATTGCTTCCGAAAATCGAGACCCAGGAGCCGGGCTGAACCACGGCAGCCGAGCTGTAAATCGGCGCGATAGTAGAGATGGCCGGCGCGGTGCCCGGCGTGAGGAGGCGTATGCGATTGCTCGAGGTGTCGGCGACGTAAACGTTGCCGGCCGAGTCCACGGCCACGCCACTGGGCTGGTTCAGTTGGGCGCTAGTGGCGGGGCCGCCATCGCCGCTATACCCTTGCGTCCCGTTACCCGCCACAGCGGCGATCGCGCCGTTCGTAACCCGGAAGATACGCTCTTGCACGGTATCGGCGACGTAGACATTGCCCGCCGAATCCACGGCCACCCCCCGGGGCGCCCCATACACGCCTGCTTCCACTTTCGCCGTGATCGTCCCGTTGGACACCTCGCGGATGTCGCCGGTTTCGGCGATATAGAGGTTGCCGGCGGAATCCACGGCGACACTCTGGGGATTTGACAACTGTGCGCTTGTGGCAGGACCGCCGCTGTTGCTGAAACCCCCGCCGGCCACGGTGGCTATCAACCCATTCGAGACCTTGCGGATACGGTTGTTACCCCAGTCGGCGATGTACAGGTTGCCAGTGGAGTCCAGCGCCACGCCATTGGGATCGTTCAGTTGAGCGCTGGTAGCCGGGCCGTTGTCGCCGCCAAACGACATCAACCCATCTCCCGCCACAGTGGTGATCGTCCCTCCAGCCACCTTGCGGATGCGATTATTGCCGGCATCGGCAATGTATACGCTGCCCGCGGAGTCCACGGCTACGCCGCCGGGAAAAGATAGCCGGGCGCTAGTGGCCGGGCCGTTGTCGCCGCTGAACCCCTGCTCCCCGTTCCCCGCGATCGTAGTGATCACCCCGCCGGAGACTTTGCGGACGCAATGGCTATAGGTATCGGCGATGTACAGGTTGCCGGTAGAGTCCACCGCGACGCCCTCGGGCCAGTTCAATTGGGCGCTGGCGGCGGGGCCATTGTCGCCGCCGTAGTTTTGCGTCCCGTTTCCCGCCAAGGTAACGATCACCCCGTTCGAGACCTCGCGGACCCGATAGTTATCAGTGTCGGCGATGTACAGGTTGCCGGCTGAATCTACCGCCACGCCCTGGGGCCAAGTCAACTGGGCGCTGGTGGCCGAGCCGTTGTCGCCGCTCGACCCCATCGGCCCGCTCCCCGCCACCGTGGTGATGACTCCGTTCGTGACTTTGCGGATTCGATTGTTCTTCATGTCGGCTATATAGAGGTTGCCGGCCGAATCCACAGCCACTCCGCCCGGTTGGTTCAACTGGGCGCTGGTGGCTGGACCGTTGTCTCCGCTGAACCCGAAGGGTTGCGTTGAACTCCCCGCCACAGTGGCGATCACCCCGCCGGAGACCTTGCGGACAACTCCGCCATCGACGATGTAGAGGTTGCCGGCCGAATCCACGGCGACACCATAGGGCTCTCTAAACTCTGCGCTGGTGGCCGGGCCGTTGTCGCCGCTGTAGCCGTATGTTCCGTTGCCTGCCACGGTGGTAATCACCCCGTTGGTGACCTTGCGGACGCGGCAGTTGGTCGTGTCGGCGATGTACAGGTTGCCTGCGGAGTCTACGGCAAGGCCCTGGGGATATCCCAACTGGGCGCTGGTGGCGGTGCCGTTGTCGCCACTGAAGCCGAACGTTCCGTTGCCCGCAACCGGAGTCACGATACCGGTGGCGGCATCCAGTCGAAAGACCGCGCTTTGATCCACGAAGAACAGATTGCCATGCTTATCAACAGCAACCGCCAGCGGGCTGTCGAGGCTGGCCGAAGTTCCGGGAATATTCGCCGGCAATCCTCCACCGGCGAAGGTCGATATGGTGTAGGTTTGTCCGGACGCGGCCACGGACAGAACGAGAGCGGAGAGAACAGCAACCAGTGGACGTATCGGCATCGGCGCTCCAAGACATCCGAACGAGATTTTTTAGAACATCGAGTGTATCTCCCCGCGAGGTCTTCGAGTTACTACTGTACTGTGACTACCGGGCCGATAGGCGTCTGGACGCCGCCGACCGTGGCCACGAGCGGCTGATCCCCGCTCCCCGTGACCGGCACGGTGACGTTCAACTGGTACAGCCCGGCGCCGATGATTCCGGTGAATCCGATGACCGCCGGCACGCCGCCGATTGTCACGGTGACGTGGTTGCTACTCGGCGCTGCGCTGGCATAGAGCTGGCCCGCCGGCACGACAGGATTGGTGGGCCCGAAGCCCACGCCGAAAAGCGTCAGCGTCTCGCCCGCGTGAACCGGACGCGTGTTGAATGAGAACGTGTTCGCCGGTCCCACCAGGTCGTATATTCCGCCCCCATAAGCGCCGGTGCCATTGGGTGTCGCGATTTCGGCGGCCACGTGCTTTCCGTCTCCCAGCAGGCTGAACGAGGGACCGAACTGCGCCATCGTCACGGTGGATGTCGCCGTGCCGGAAGCCGTGGTGACCGCCACGCTCACCGGCCCGGTGGTCGCGTCGTCGGGCACTTGCAGGTTGATCTGCGTGGGGCTCACAAACCACAGGTAGGCGAGCCTGCCGTCGATCAAGACGCTGGTGCCTCCCAGCGTCTTTGGAAAGTCGCCGTTCCAGATAGACGTCCCGCTCGCCAGATTGCTTCCGAAAATCGAGACCCAGGAGCCGGGCTGAACCACGGCAGCCGAGCTGTAAATCGGCGCGATAGTAGAGATGGCCGGCGCGGTGCCTGGCGTCAAAAGGCGTATTCGATTGTTGCCGCTGTCGCCGACGTACAGGTTGCCCGCGGAATCCACGGCGATGGCCCGGGGATAGCTGAACTGGGCTCCGCCGGCCGGTCCGCCATCGCCGCTGAAGCCGGCCGTGCCGTTGCCGGCCACGGTGCTGATGATCCCGTTGGTAACCTTGCGGATTGCGTGGTTGCCATAATCCGCGATGAAAAGGTTGCCGGCCGAATCCACGGCGATGGCGTAGGGCGAGCTTAATTCCGCGTCGGTGGCGGCGCCGCTCCAACTGCTGTAGCCGGTGTTCCCGTTGCCGGCTACGGCGGCGATGATTCCGTTGCTGACCTTGCGTATGCGGTTGTTATCGGTATCGGCGATGTACACGGTGCCGGCCTGGTCGACGGCCACGCCCGCGGGGAAGTTCAATTGGACGCTGGTGGCCGGGACGTTGTCCCCCAGCCCGGGGCCGCCTCCCGCAATGGTCGTGATCACCCCGTTCGAGACCTTGCGTATGCGGTCGCTTCCGGCGTCGGCGATATACAGGTTACCGGCTGCGTCCACGGCGACGCCGGTCGGCCCCCATAAATGGGCGCTGGCGGCCGGTCCGCCGTCTCCATAAGAAGGTGTGGTGCCGGGAGCCGCCGGCCCGTTGCCCGCCACGGTGGTAACGACGCCGCCCGAAATCTTGCGCACAACCTGGTTGGCATAGTCTGCGATATACAGGTTGCCGGCCGAATCGACTGCCACGCCAGCGGCGTTCACCTGGGGGCTGGCGGCTAGCGTTTCGATCGCCCCGGTTGCCAGCTTGAGAACGGAGCCGGCGGCGAGATACAGGCTGCCGGGAGATCCCACGGCCAGGCCCAGCACGTTATCCAACTGGGCGCTGGCGGCCGGCCCGCTGGGGGCGACATACGCGCCGCCGCCCGCCGCGGTGGCGATCGTTCCACCGGAGACTTTGCGGATGCGTTGGTTGCCGGTGTCCGCGATGTACAGGTTGCCGGCCGAATCCACCGCCACGCCGGCCGGCGTCCATAGCTCGGCACTGATGGCGGGGCCGCTGTCGCCGCTGTAGCCGTAGGTTCCGTTGCCCGCCACGGTCGCGATCACGCCGCCACTCACCTTGCGAATGCGCTGGTTTCCGGTGTCGGCGATGTACAGATCGCCGGCCGCGTCCACAGCCACACCGCCGGGCGTCCACAATTGGGCGCTGGTGGCGGGACCGTTGTCGCCGCTGAAATTGGCGAGGCCTCCGTTTATGATGCCGTTACCCGCCACGGTGGCAATTGCGCCGCCAGAGACTTTGCGGATGCGCTGGTTGTTGGTATCGGCGATGTACAGGTTGCCGGCCGAATCCACTACCACGCCCTGCGGAGAGCGCAGTTGGGCGCTGGCGGCCGGGCCATTGTCGCCACCGAAGCCGTAGGTCCCGTTGCCAGCGATGGTGGTGATGACGCCGCCAGCGACCTTGCGGACGCGGTTGTTACCGGTGTCGGCGATATACAGGCTGCCGGCCGAATCCACGGCTACGGCATAGGGAGTTCCCAATTCGGCGCCCGCGGCCGGTCCGTTGTCACCGCTGAAGCCGTAGGTTCCGTTTCCCGCCACGGTCGTGATCACGCCATCGGTGACCTTGCGGATGCACTGGTTGGCGGTATCGGCGATGTACAGATTGCCGGCCGAATCCACGGCCAGCCCTTTGGGAGAGCGCAACTGGGCGTTGGCGGCCGCACCGTTGTCGCCGCTGAAGCCGTAAGTCCCATTGCCCGCGACCAGCGTGAGGATGCCAGTAGTGGCGTCCAATCGCAGGACAGTGTTTTCATTGGCAAGAAATACGTTCCCAGCCTGGTCGACCGCAACGGCTTGGGGAGCCAGGCGGGCCGGGGTTCCAGGCACGTTCACCGGCAATCCTCCGCCGGCGAGGGTCGATATGCTGTAGGTTTGTCCGGACGCGGTCACGGACAAAACGCAGGCCAGAAGAACAACAGCAGTCAAACGCATGGGATAAAAGGGACAAGTGTTCGAAACGTGAGTCCCGGTACTTCGAGTATAGGTTCGCCGTGGCTTCTTCCGGAATTCAAACGTTGATTCCCATACGTTCTTGCTACTACAAGATGCGTAGTTTCGCCGGCAGTTATAATTGTTGATATTCGCAACGGACCGACAGCGCCGGTCATCTCGACAGAATAGGGGGAGTATGCGTGACGACAGTCCTGGGCTTCTCGTGAGCGAGGAGTTCGAAGCCGCTTACCAAAGCGTCGTGCGGCAGGAGATCGAGGTCTTTCGCGCGAAAGCCGCGGAATTCCTGGCCGGAGCCATTCCGGAAGACCAGTTTCGTCCCTTCCGCTTGAAGCACGGGATTTACGGGCAGCGCCAGCCCGGCGTTCAGATGGTGCGCTGCAAGATCCCCAGCGGCACGCTCACGGCCGCGCAGGCCGGGCAGTTGGCGGTCGTCGCCGAAGAGTTCGGCGGCGGCCGGGGCCACCTCACCACGCGGCAGAATATCCAGTATCATTTCGTGCCGCTGGCCCAGGTGGCGGACCTCATGCACCGGCTGGCCGACGTCGGCCTGACGAATCGCGAGGCCTGCTACAACACGGTGCGCAACGTGACCACCTGCCCGTGGGCGGGAATCGCTCGCGACGAGGTCTTCGATGTGCGCCCGTATGCCCGCAAAGTGGCCTACGCGCTGCTGCGCAAAGATCTCACCGGCAACCTGCCGCGCAAGTTCAAGATCGCCTTCGATGGCTGCCTCGAAAAGGACTGCATCTCGGGTGCCATCAACGATATCGGCTTGCGGGCCGCCATACGCGAGGGGTGCCGTGGCTTCCGCATGGTGATCGGCGGCGGGCTGGGACCGCTGCCGGTCGAGGCCCAGTTGCTCGATGAATTCGTGCCCGAGGAGCGGCTGCTGAACAAGATCGAAGCCATAATCCGCGTCTTTAACGAGTATGGCTGCCGCACGAACAAGAACAAGGCGCGCATGAAGTTCGTCGTGCGCGAGCGCGGCTTCGCGTGGATGAAAGAGCAGATCGGGAAGGAGTACGCCGGCATCCTGGCGAATGGCGGGATTGCCTGGCCTGAGCGCGTCCCGGAAGGCTTCGGCGGATATGAATCGCAGCCGCAAGCGCTGGGGAATGGCGCGTTGCTGCCGGTATTGAATTCCGGCATGGGCGCGGACCCGGCCTATGACGCCTGGCTGGCTGGCAACGTGGTCGAGCAACGGCAGACCGGTTATGCGGCCGCCACGGTGCGCGTGGACCAGGGGAACCTGACCGCCGCGCAGCTCCACGGCCTGGCGCGCATCGCAAGCGAAGCGGGCGACGGCCTGCTGCGGGTGACCATCGAGCAGAACCTGGTCGTGGCCTTCCTGCCGCTGGGCAGTTTGCCGCGCGTTTACGCCGCGCTCCGCGAGGTGGGCTTGGGCGAGTGCGAACTCTTTCACGGGCATGTGGAA
>CAYRWE010000197.1:0-9343 GCA_964427655.1 uncultured Solibacteraceae bacterium
GCGAAGGCGCACACCAGCAGCAACAGGCTGGTGCGCGGCAGGTGGAAGTTGGTGAGCATGGCGCCCGTTCCGCGGAACTCGAAACCGGGATAGATAAACAGATCGGTCTCGCCGCGGCGCGCTTCCAGGCCGCCGGCGGCCAGGGCGCTCTCGATGGTGCGCACGCTGGTGGTTCCCACCGCCATCAGGCGACGCGCGGCGTGCATACGCGCGGCATCCGCGGCGACGATGGCGTAGCTTTCCGCGTGCAACCGGCCCTGCTCGATCTGCGCGGCGTGCAGCGGTTGGAAGGTGCCCAGCCCCACGTGCAGCGTCACCCAGGCCGTCTCGGCCCCGCGTGCGCGGCAGGCATCCAGTATCTCGGGCGTGAAATGCAGCCCGGCGGTGGGTGCCGCCACGGAGCCCTTTTCGCGCGCGAACACGGTCTGGTAGCGTTCGCGGTCGCCGGGCCGGTCCGCGCGCTTGATATAGGGCGGCAGGGGAATGTGGCCGATGCGCTCGAACTCCTCGAAGAGATCTCCTTCGCCTTCGAAGCGGATGGTGCGCTCGCCGAATTCGCCGCGCGCGAGGATCTCGCCCGTGAGCCGCTCGTCGAAGCGTATGCGCTCGCCCACGCGCATCTTGCGTCCCGGACGCACCAGCGCGCTCCAGTCCCTTCCGCCGCCGCCCGCCGGCCGCAGGAGCAGCACCTCCACCTCGCCGCTCAAATATTCGTGACGCTTGGGATTGCCTTTTCCGATGGGCAGCGAGTGGACGCCCGCGCGATGCCCGAACAGGCGCGCCGGAAAGACGCGCGAATCGTTGAGCACCAGGCAATCGCCCGGCCCCATGAATTCGGGGAGATCGCAAAACCGCCGATCCTCCCAGCGGCCTTCGGCGCGACGCACCACTAGCATGCGGGATGCCGCGCGATCCGCCAGCGGCTCCTGGGCGATCAACTCCTCGGGCAGATGGTAATCGAACGCGCTCAGATCCATCAGGGCGTCTTCTGGTTGTGGGCCGCGCCGGAAAGATGGCGGTAGAAGCCCAGATCGGCGCCGGTGAGCATCTTGGTGGCGAAGATGACCTGGCCGGTGTGCAGCGCGAAGTGCTCTACCACGTGATAGACGGCTTCGAGCACCGTGACGTCGTATTTCTGGATCGACACGCGCTCGCCCAGGCGTTCTGCGGTCACGTTCCTCAGTACCGTCAACGCCTCATCCACGGTGCTGCGCAACCGCTCGCGCAACTCCGCGACGGAGGCCCCGCCGGCGGCCGCGAACTCGCGGTCGCGCTCACGCACATCGGCCGAGCCGCCCACCCCGGCGACGATCCACTGGCGCAGGTTGCCGCACAGGTGCAGCACCAGGTTGCCGATGGCGTTCTCGTTGGGCGAGCCGCGCATCCACACCTGCTCTTCGTTCAGCATCCCCAGGCAGCTTTCGATGCGCCCGGCGAGCTGGTCGAGACGCCGGGCGGAGCAATCGAGAAAAAGCCGGTCTAGCGCGGGTTCCATTTCCAACTCCTGTATCCTGGAATGGCGGGGCGATCTTGCCACCACCTATTCATATTATCGGCGCGGGGCTGGCGGGAACGGAGGCCGCCTGGCAGGTAGCCCGGCGCGGCCTGCGCGCGGTGCTCTACGAAATGCGCCCGGCCACGCCCACGCCGGCGCACCAGACCGGCCGTCTGGCCGAACTGGTGTGCAGCAATTCGCTGAAATCCGAACAGGAATCCACCGCCCCGTGGCTGCTGAAAGAAGAGCTGCGCCGCCTCGATTCGCTGTTGTTGCGCGCCGCCGCGGAGGCGCGCGTCCCGGGCGGCCACGCGCTCACCGTGGATCGCGACCTCTTCGCCGAAGCGGTCACCGCGGCCATTTCTTCCGAGCCGCTCATCGAGCTGCGGCGCGAGGAAATCACGGCTATCCCGGAGGAGGGCATCGCCATCGTGGCTACCGGCCCACTCACCAGCCCGGCGCTGGCCGAAGCGATCGCGCGGCTCACCGGTTCCCAGCGGCTCTATTTCTACGACAGCATCAGCCCCATCGTGGATGCCGAAAGCGTGGATACGAGCATCGCGTTCTGGGCCTCGCGCTACGGAAAATCGGCCACCGGAACCGACGATTACCTCAATTGCCCCTTCGACCGCGCGGAGTACGACCGCTTCATCGACGAACTGCTGGCGGCGCAGGCGGTGACGGCGCACATCCCCGAGGACCACGTGCGCTACTTCGAAGCCTGCCTGCCCATCGAGGAGCTGGCGCGCCGCGGCCGCGATACGCTGCGCTTCGGCCCCATGAAGCCCATGGGCCTCAGCGATCCGCGCACCGGCCGGCGCCCCTATGCCGCCGTGCAGCTTCGCCAGGAAAACCAGCGCGCCGGCAGTTTCAATCTGGTCGGCTTCCAGAACCATCTGAAGTTCGGAGAGCAGGCGCGCATTCTGCGCCTCATTCCGGGCCTCGAGAAGGCCGAGTTCCTGCGCTTCGGACAGATCCATCGCAACACCTATATCAACGCGCCGGCGCTGCTGACGCCCTGGCTGGCGTTGCGCGCGCGGCCGGAAGTGCTATTCGCGGGCCAGATTTCGGGGGTCGAGGGTTACGTGGAAGCCATCGCCACGGGGCTGATGGCCGGGATGCACGCCGCTTCGCTCGCCTTGGGCGACGCGCCGCGCCCCTTGCCGCGCGCCACTGCCCTGGGGTCGCTGTGCCACTACGTTTCGGGCGCGGACGCCGCCAACTATCAGCCCGCCAACATCACCTTCGACCTGCTGCCGCCGCTCGAAGAGGATCTCCGCCACAAGCTGCGCCGCGATAAAGCCGCCCGCCACGCCGAGATCTGCCGGCGCGCTCTCGCGGCGTTCGAAGAATACCGCCATGTTCCCGCTCGCTGAACAGATTGGCCAGTACACCGCCGAGCTGGCGCGTTCGGGGGCCTCGCCGAACACCGTGGACGCCTACGCGGCCGACCTGGCGCAATTCCTCGAATACCTTTCGCCGCCCGAGGCCGAGCCGCCCGAGCCGCGCTCGATCGACCTGCTGGTGCTGCGCGAATGGATGGTCTGGCTCTACGGCCGGCGCCTCAGCGCCGTCAGCATACGCCGCAAGCTGGCGGCCGTGCGCGGCCTGTTCCGCTTCATGCTGCGCGAGGGCGTGGTTGAAATTAACGTGGCCCGCCTGGTACGCACGCCCAAGGCCCCGCAAAAGCTCCCCGAGGTGATGACGCCCGAGCAGACCAACGCGCTCGTGGATGGCGTGGCGGCCGATACGCTGGAGCGGCCCTTTCCCGCGCGCGATCGCGCCCTGTTCGAGCTGCTCTACGGCTGCGGCCTGCGCGTGAGCGAGCTGGTGGGCCTGAACCTGGAGGATATCGACCGCGCCGAGCATTGGCTGCGCGTGCGCGGCAAGGGCCGCAAGGAGCGCCAGGTGCCGGTGCCCGGAAAAGCCGCCGAGGCCCTGGAGCGCTACCTGGCCGGGCGGCCGGTGGTGCGCGAGCAGCCCGCCGTGTTCCTGAACCGCCGCGGTCGGCGCCTCACGCGCGAGGGCGTCGGGTGGCTGGTGAAGCTCTACGCCCGCCTGCTGAGCGGCGACGCCTCCATCCACCCGCACAGCTTCCGGCATGCCTATGCCACCCATCTGCTGGCCGATGGCGCCGACCTGCGCGCCATCCAGGAACTGCTCGGCCACGCGCGCCTCTCCACCACGCAGAAGTACACCCAGGTCTCTCTTACGGACCTGATGGCCGTCTACGACAAAGCCCATCCCAAGGCTTAGGGCGCATGAATTCCGCCAGCTTCCGAAGCGAATTCCGTCCCATGCTGCGCCTGGCCGCGCCACTGGCCCTGGCCGAGCTGGGCTGGATGGTGATGGGAATCGTCGATACGGTCATGGCCGGGCCCCTGGGAGCGGCGGCCGTGGGAGCCGGCAGCCTGGGCGCGATGGTGTTCTACCCCGTGGGCACGGCGGGCATGGGCCTGCTGTTCGGAATGGACACGCTGGTGGCGCAATCCTTCGGCGCCGGCGACGCGCACGATTGCCGCCGAACCCTGACGGCAGGCCTGTGGCTCGGGCTACTGGTCGCCGCGCCCATCTTCGCGCTGCTCTGGGCCATGGTGCCGCTGCTAGGCGCCATCGGCACCAATCCGCGCGTGATGGCACACCTGGGCGGATACCTGCGCGCGCTGGCCTGGGGCGTCCTTCCGCTGCTCTTCTACACGGCTTTCCGCCGCTACTTGCAGGCCGCCAACATCGTCAAGCCGGTGACCTTCGCGCTGGTGAGCGCCAACCTGGTGAACTTCGCCGGCAACTGGCTTCTGATGTACGGCCACTGGGGCGCGCCGCGCATGGGCCTGGCGGGCTCGGGCTGGTCCACCACCTTCGCGCGCGCTTACATGGCCGCGGTGCTGGGCGTCGCGGCCCTGCGGTATGCGCGGCGCTCCGGCAATCCGCTTTTCGGCGCAAGCTGGCGTCCGGATTGGGGGCGCATGGGGCGCCTGCTGCGGCTGGGCCTGCCGGCGGCCGGGCAGATCGGCTTCGAAGGCGCGGTCTTCGCCATCGTCACGGCCATGGCCGCGCGGCTCGATGAAGCCTCGGTGGCGGCCCACGGCATCGCGGTGAACGTGATCTCGACCACCTACATGATCCCTCTGGGCATCAGCTCGGCGGCGGCCGTACGCGTGGGGCAGGCCGTGGGCCGCAAGGACCTGCGCGGCGTGGAAGTCGCGGGCTGGACCGCGCTGGCGATGAGCGCGGCCTTCATGGGCCTGGCGGGCGTGATGCTCTGGAGCGCGCCGGGCTGGATCGTGCGGGCCTACATCGGCGATGCGGCCGTGATCGCGACCGGCGCCGTGCTCCTGAGGATCGCGGCCTTCTTCGAGCTGTTCGACGGCTTCCAGGTGGTGGCGACCGGCGCTCTGCGCGGACTGGGCGATACACGCACCCCCATGCTGGCGCACCTGGCGGGCTATTGGGCGCTCGGCCTGCCGGTGGCCTGGGCGCTCACCTTCCGACTGCGCTGGGGCGCGCCGGGAATCTGGGTGGGCCTCTGCGCGGCGCTGATCCCGATCGGCGTCACGCTGGTGCTGGTCTGGCGGAGAAAATCTCGCACGCTATCGGAATAGCCGGGGCGCGCTCTATTTTACTTTCCGCAGAATCACTTTGCCGGTGATGTTGCCGACGTCGATGACGCCCTTCATGTCGCCCTCGATGCGGTCGTCGCTCACGACCACGAGCGTGAAATGCACCGCTCCGGTGGTCTCGGGCGCCGTCACCTCGAAGACCAGGTTCTTGCCATCTAACTTGGCGTTGCGGATGGGCTCCTGCTCTTCGTCCTCGGTGCGTCCGATCTTGCCGGAAATGCCGGCACTGTTTTGATCGAACTGGGCCTTCACCGGCGTATTGATCTTGTCGCCGCTAGAGGGGTCGGCAACCTCGATGTTTCCAGTCCACTTCCCGTTGATGTCGGCGCCCCACAGCGCCAGCGTGAATACCGGCAGCAACCACAGCTTCTTCATATTCAACTCAGTTTCCTTCCACACGCACGGCGTCCGCAAGCCGTTTCATCACAAATGGACGCGCCGGAAGGACGATCGGTAACCTGCCGGGGCTACTTCTTGGCGTCCGGAGCCGCTTTGGCGGGCGGAGCCGCGGCGCCTGCCGCCGGCATCACCGTCGCGGTCTTGATGCTGTCCAGCAGGGGGAAGTTCTTATCGAGATAAGCCTTGCCCTCTTTCTGGAGGCGCTCCTGCGTCGGCCCATGGCCGCCCGAATCGGATCCCTCGCCGTAGCCGCTATACAACTGCTGGACGATATCCATGCCCTCGACCACCGCCCCGAACGGCGCGAATCCCTGCCGGTCGAGCGAGGCGCCGTTGTCGCGCAGATTGATGAACAATTGCGTGGTACGCGTGCTCGGGCCGGCCGTGGCGAATACGAGGGTGTTGGGCTTATTGCTCTGCTTCACCGCGTCGTCCTTGATGTAGGCATTTTGCCAGACGGCGGCCACCGCGGGGCTCGCGGGGATGCCGAACTGCACGATGAAATTGGGCACGATGCGGAAGAAGCTGGCATTCGTGAAAAAGCCGTTCCGCGCGAGATTGTAAAAGCGGTCCGCCCCGAGGGGCGCCCAATCGCGGTGCACTTCCACGACAAAGTCGCCCTTGGTGGTCGTGAATTTCACCCGGTAAATCTCCGGGGCTTTGGCGACCAACGCTGCCGGATTCATGAGGCGCGCGGAGGAGCCGGCCGACTTGGCCGCGGGCTGCTTGGGCGCGCTCTTCGTCGGAGCCGGCGCCTGGGCCAGTAACGCCGCTCCCATCAGTAGACTCAAAATCAGTGGCTTCACAGGCCCGATTATACTCAATGTCCCGCCCGCCTGGCGAGTGCCTCCCCGCCGGAAAAGCCGCGCGGCCAACACGCATTCGCGAATCCACGCGCGCTCGCGGCCGTCCTCGCGTCCGGGCGGCGGTGCTCGCGTGGCGGCCCTGGAAGCAAGATAAAATGAGCTGCTGGTAATCAACCCCATGATCAAGCTCGTTTCCCTCTTCTCCGCCGCGGCGTGCCTGTTGGCGCAAGCCGCGCAGGCGCCCGCCGACCAGCCCGAGGAACGCCACCGTCCGCCGGGGCTCTACGCCACTTTCCACACCTCCGCCGGCGATATCACCGCCCGCCTGTATGAAAAGGAAACGCCCCGCACCGTCGAGAATTTTGTGGCCCTTGCCCAAGGTGTCAAGCCCTGGAAGGATCCCGTGGTTCCTAACAGGATGGTCGCACGGCCGCTCTACAACAACATCACCTTCCACCGGATTCTGAAGGGCGTCATGATCCAGGCCGGCGACCCGACCGGTTTGGGCACGCACAATTGCGGCATCAAGCTCCGCGACGAGATCCTGCCCGGACTGCGCTTCGACACCCCCGGCAAACTGGCCATGGCCAACACCGGCTCCCCCGATTCGGGAGGCTGCCAGTTCTTCTTCACCGAAGCCGCCATGTCCGAGTGGAGCGGCAAGTACACCATCTTCGGGGAAGTCGTGGAAGGCCGCGAGTTGATCGCCAAGATCTCGCACGCGCCTGCCCATGGGGATAAGCCCATCCAGCCTGTGAAGCTCTCGAGCGTTACCATCGAGCGCTTCGGCCCCGAGCCCAAGGTGAAGAAGCCCAAGGTATAGCCCGCCGCGTCGCGGGGGAGAGGCGCTTGTGAGAAACAGGGCCAGCCTTACCGCCGAATACATGGCATTGTTTCGCGGCCTGGAATCTTCGAGGCCCGCGAATTCCCGTTTGTTTTGCGATCCACTGGCGGCCCTCTTCGTTCACGGCTGGCGGCGGTGGCTTTATAGCCTGGCGCGGTTCCACTCCTTCCGCGGGCTGGTGGAACGGCTGTTGGACTGGAAAGCTCCCGGCGCGAGAGCCGCGGGCATCGCACGCACAACGTGGATCGACGACCGTGTCTCGGCGGCTCTGCGCGGCGTTCCCCAGCTCGTGTTGCTGGGCGCCGGATTCGACACGCGCGCGTATCGCCTGACTTCCGCCGCGCAGGCCGCTGTATTCGAGCTGGACCGGCCGGAAACGTTGTCCGCCAAGCGAGCCGCGCTTGAGGCGGCCATTGGCCCGTTACCGGAAAACGTCCATCTCGCCGCCATCGACTTCAACAGCCAATCGCTCGGAGAAGTCCTCAAGCAAGCCGGTTTCGACGCCTTGCGCCCCGCATGCTTTGTCTGGGAAGGTGTCACCAACTATTTGTCCGCGGATGCCGTGGATGGCGCGCTGGGCCAGATTCGACAGGCTGCGCCGGGCAGCCTGCTGCTGTTCACCTATATCCACCGGGCCGTCCTGGAGACGCCCGAGCGGTTCCACGGCGCCGGGAAGATGCTCGCCCGGCTGCGCGATTACGGGGAACCTTGGACGTTCGGCATCGATCCCGGACAGCTTGCCGGATATCTAAGCGCGCGGGGCCTGCGGCTGGGCGAGGATTTGAGCGTCGCGGAAGTTTGGGAGCGGGCCGGCCGTCCGGCTTCCCAGGTGCGCGGATACGAGTTCTACCGGCTGGCCTCCGCTGGCGTCGAATCCTGACCCGTGCGGCGTACGCATTGACGCTCGACAAACGTACCTGGCCCACGGGTTGCTCCGTATAATGAATCTATGTTCTTCCGCCGCGAGCGCCCGCGCACGCCTGCCTTTGCCGAGCGCCTAGACGATTTACGCAAGAAGGGTTTCAGTGTGACTGCCCTGGCTGGCGACGCGGTCCGCGCGGTCCGCGGGAGCTGCGCCATCGATCTGAAGCCGGAGGAAGGCGGCCAGGCGCGCGCCGGGGCACGGGCCGGCATCCTGCTGGGCGGCGAGATCGGCTCCCTGACGGACGAGGGCTTTCAGAAGTTCTTCCGCGCGCCCTCGGGGCGAAAGAAGCCCGCGCTCGCCGCGGAATTGCAGGCGCTGCACGAATTCGAGGAAGACCTGAAGGAAAGCCTCGGACAGGAAAGCTACTACAACGAATCGCTGGGCACGGTCTCCACGTTTTACCGCTACGACCGCGTCAAAGACCGGGATCGCGGCGTTCCCAAACGCGCCTGGGAGTAAGGCTCCGGAATGAGCCTCCGGCAGCAAGGCCTTACAGCGTCAGACTCTTGAGATACTCGCGGAACGGCCCGCCCAAATCGCGCCGGCGGAGCGCGAATTCCACGGTGGCTTTCAGGAAGCCCAGCTTGTCGCCGGCGTCGTAGCGCCGGCCCTCGAAACGGTACGCATAAATGGGGCGGCTGCGGAGCTGGTGTTTGAGTGCATCGGTGAGCTGGATCTCGCCTCCCGATCCCGGATCGATAGCTTGCAGCGAATCGAAAATCTCGGGCGTGAGCACGTAGCGCCCGATGATCGCCAGGTTCGAGGGCGCTTCCGAAGGCTTAGGCTTTTCCACCATGTCGCGTATGCGGAATACACGGTCGGAGGAGCCATTGTGCCGCACCGGCTCGGCATCGATAGAGCCATAGGCCGCGATCTCCCCCTCGGGCACTTCCATGACCGCCAGCACGGGCGCACAAAAGAACTCGTGGATATCCAAAAGCTGCCGCAGGCAGGGGGTCTCGGCTTCGATGAGGTCGTCGGCCAGGACCACGGCGAACGGCTCCTGCCCCACCAGCTCCGAAGCGCGCAGGACGGCATGGCCTAGCCCCAGCGCTTCCTTCTGGCGGACGTAGGAGACGTTGATCATGTCCGAGATGTTGCGTACAATTGCCAGCAGCTCCTTCTTGGCGCGCGTCTCCAGCAGATACTCCAGCTCGAAGCTCACGTCGAAGTGATCCTCGATGGCCGTTTTTCCGCGGCCGGTGACGATGATGATGTTTTGTATGCCCGATTGGAGCGCCTCCTCGACCCCAT
>CAYRWE010000198.1:0-6955 GCA_964427655.1 uncultured Solibacteraceae bacterium
GCGTCGATCACGCCCTGGTTGGCCTGGCGGAATTCGCCCATGAGGCGCGCGTCGGAGACGGCTTTGAAGGCGGCGGGCACGTCGCTGCGGAAGAAGCTCACGATGCCCGGCAGTTGTTCAAGCGCGATTTCGGTATAGATCCGCGGTGGGTTAGACAGATTCTCGCGCGCCGATTGGAACACGCGCGGGACGAGACGCTCGCGCGCGATGGCCGACTTCAGCCGCTCGGCGGGGGAAGCGAAATTGCGGCTCATGATCACGAAGATGGCTTCCGTCGCCCCGGAAGAGTAGATATCCGGGTTTTTCTCCCAGGGCCGTATGGTTTCCAGGCTCAGAAGCTGGCCGCGAATCTGCGCCAGCAACAGCTCGCGATCGGCGGATACGGTGGGCGAGAGGCCACGCGCATCGAAGCCGCCGATCTCATGCTCGAAATTTCGCAGGGCGGCGATTTCGGCCTGGATCTCGCTCTTCGAGCCGGTGGGCAGCAGGGTGTCGTATTGATGGAAGCCGGCGGCGGTGGCCTGGACGGGGTCGAAGCGGAAGGCCACCTCGTCGAAATAGCGGTCCGCGAGCCGGCCGAACTGCGCATCGCGATTCTGCGCCGCACAGGCGCCGGCCAATATGAGGATGGGAAAGAGAAAACAGAGTGCGCGTGGCATGTAATCTCCACTATCGCATTCAGCCGCTCAGCCGGCGGGGATACAGTGGATAATTAGAATATGAAGACTCTGCTTGTCGTCCTGGCCGTATCCGGTCTGCTGTCCGCCGCCGAGGTAAAACTCGGCAGACCCTTGGCACTGAAGGAACCGGTGCCGGTGGCCGCTCTCCTGGCGCATCCCGCCTGGTATGTCGGCCACACCGTCCAGGTTAAGGGAAAGATTACCGCGGTATGCCAGATGATGGGCTGCTGGATGGATCTCACGAGCGACGATGGGCAGAAGATCCGCATCAAAGTCAACGATCGCGAGATCGTTTTCCCCAAGGATTCAGCGGGCAAGACCGCGATAGCAGAGGGCCAGTTCAGCAAGATCGTGCTGACCCGCGAGAAAGCTGTGGCCCAGGCCCGCGAAGAGGCCAAGGAGATGGGTAAGGAATTCAACCCGGCATCCATCAAGCACGGCGTCACCTACTACCAGATCCAAGGATCGGGCGCCGTGATTACCTCCGACTAAGGCGGCCCATCGCGCGATTCGGCCGCGCGAGGCCGATGCTACACTAACGGTTTGCTTCCCAGTCAGACCCGCGCCGGAGAGTGGTTTCTCCATTCCGGCATTCAGGAACCGAACGGCGGCGTCGCCCGCTATTATTGCGCCGATGCCGGCTTGAACCGCGCGGTCTCGACGGAGATCACCGGCTACACGGCCAGCGCCCTGGTCTATCTGCATTCGCTTACCCGGGAGCCCAGCTACCTGGAGCGCGCGGGCTTGGCCGGCCGGTTTCTTTCCCGCACGGCCTGGAGCGCGCCGGCGTGTGCCATGCCTTTCGAACTGGAGCCGCCGGGCTTTACCTATTTCTTCGATTGCGGCATCGTGGTGCGCGGCTTGCTGGCGGTGTGGCGCGCGACGAGTGAGGGCGAATTCCTGGAAGCGGCCGCGCGGTTGGGCCGGGCCATGGCGCGCGATTTCGCATCGCCGGATGGCTGGAACCCCATCCTGGCGCTGCCGGATAAAAAGCCGATCGAACGCGAAGCGGCCCGCTGGTCGCGCTCATCCGGGTGCTACCAACTCAAAGCGGCCATGGCGTGGTGGGACCTGTGGGAGGCCACCGGCGCGCCACAGTTTCGCGAGCTCTACACCGGCACGTTGGAGGACGCCCTGCGCAACCCCTCCGCCTTCCTGCCGGGCCACGCCGACCGCTTCAAGGTGATGGACCGGCTGCACGCGTTTCTGTATTTCCTGGAGGGGCTGCTGCCGTGCGCCGCGGAGGCGCGCTGCGCGGCCGCCCTGCGCGACGGAATCCGCGCGGTGGAGCGCCATTTCGGCGAGATCGCTCCGGAGTTCGAGCGCGCCGATGTGTGCGCGCAACTGCTGCGCATCCGGCTGTATGCGGATTGGGCCGGAGCGGTGCCGCTGGATCTCGCGGCCGCGCGCCGCGAGGCTGCGCGCCTGGCGGCGTTCCAGGTTTCGAGCGCCGACGCGCGCATGGATGGCGGCTACTATTTCGGACGCCGCGCCAAGGCCTGGGTGCCGCATGTCAGCCCGGTTTCGACGGCGTTCGCGCTGCAGGCGCTGGCGCTGTGGGAGCAAACCCAAACCGGCGGCGCGCAGCCGCACCGCCATCTGCTGATTTGAATTTGAAGCCGAAGATCAAGGTCGCGTTCGCCAGCGGCACCGACGAGCTGAACAGGCGGCTCATCGAGCGCATGCGCGAGATCTTCCCGGAGCTGCCGCTGTGGGTGGTGTCGGATTGGCCGCCCGAGGATGGCGATCTCAAATGGATTCGCTACCGCGTCAACGGCAGCCTGATCGAGAACCTCGCGCGCTCGCGCGCGGAACTGGCGGGTTTCGAGGTCCGGCTGGCGGGCGTGATGCTGGTGCCGGATGTGCCGTTCCGCCGCATGCGCCTGATGGCACTGCTACTGGCGCCGCGGGGATTCCTGGCGTTCAACGAAAACCTTAACGACTTCATGCTGCGGCCGCGCTGCGCCGGAGCGATTCTGCGGCACTTGGGCTGGAGGGTGCTGAACCTGGCGCGGTGGGGCCGGCGGGCCGCGCGCGAGGCCGATTGGCGGGCGCTGTTTTGGTGGACAGCGGCGGGAATCTGCGGCTGGCTGCGGCCCGGTTTGCGAAAGACAAAGGGCAAGCTAAAGCATGCCCCACCTGCTTCGGGGATCTCGCTGGTGATTCCCTCGCGAGACGGCCGGCATCTGCTGGAGGCGCAGCTTCCCGGGATTACCCGCGAACTCGAGGGCGAGGCGTCCGAAATCATCGTGGTGGATAACGGCTCGCACGATGGCACGGCGGAGTGGCTCGCCACGGCGTGGCCGCGGATTCAGGTCGAGATCTCGCCCGCTCCGCTCTCGTTCGCGGGCGCGGTGAACCGCGGAATCGCGCGGGCCCGCTACTCGCACGTGTGTCTGCTCAATAACGACATGCTGGTGGACCCCGGCTTCTTCGCCGCGCTGGTACGCGCCTTCAGCCAGGTTCCCGATCTGTTTTCCGCGACGGCGCAGATCCGCTTTCCGGCCGGCGCGCGGCGCGAGGAGACCGGCAAGACGGTCATGCGCCAGCTTGCGCCCGAAGATTTTCCGGTGCGCTGCGACCCGCCGCTTCCCGGCGAGGATCTCACCTGGGTGCTCTATGGCAGCGGCGGCTGCACGCTCTACGACGCGGCGAAGCTCCACGCGTTGGGTGGCGTGGACGAGGCCTACGCGCCCGCGTATGTGGAAGACCTGGACCTGGGATATCGCGCCTGGCAGCGCGGCTGGCCGAGCGTCTATGTGGCCGACGCGGCGGTGGAGCATCGCCACCGGGCTACGACGTCACGGTTCTACGGAGATAAGGAACTGGAGCGCATTCTGGAGATCAACTATCTGAAGTTCCTGGCGCGGGCCATCGGGGACCGGCGGGTCTTTCGGAGGCTGTGGGGAGATGCGCTGCGGCGTTTGAAGTTGCGCCAGCCGGCGCTGTTACGAGAGGCCTGCGTGATCGCGCTGAGGGGTGGGCAAGCTAAAGCATGCCCCACCGAGGAAGCGATCCTGGCGCTGAACAGCGGGGCGGTGGCGGTCTTTCCGGGGCGCGCGGCGTCGGGGAAGCCTCGCGTTCTGATTGTCAGCCCGTACCTGCCGTTTCCGCTGTCGCATGGGGGCGCCGTGCGCATCTACAACCTGATGCGCCGGGCGGCGGCCGATTTCGATCAGATCCTGGTGGCCTTCACGGGCGAGCTGGCAACACCGCCGCTCGAACTGCTCGAGATCTGCGCGGAGGTGATCCTGGTACAGCGGGCCGGCAGCCATTCCCTGCCCTCGACCGGGCGGCCGGACGTGGTGGAAGAGTACGATTCGGCGGCATTCCACGCGGTCCTGCGGCAGGCAGTGCGCCAATGGCGGCCGGCCCTCGCGCAGCTCGAATTCACGCAGATGGCTCAGTACGCGCCGGATTGCGCGCCGGCCCGCACGCTGCTGGTGGAGCACGACATCACCTTCGACCTCCACGAGCAACTCCTGCGCTTCGACGAGAGCTGGGACCATCGCCGGCAGCTCAGCCTTTGGCGCCGCTTCGAAACCGAGGCCTGGCGCGGCGTGGATTGTGTGGTGACCATGTCCGAGCGCGACCGCCGGATGGTGGCCGGAGCCCGCGCCGTCACGCTCGCCAACGGCGTAGATCCGGATCGCTTCCGCCCCGAGGCCATGGCTCCCGAACCTGGGCGGCTGCTGTTCATCGGCTCCTTTGCGCACCTCCCCAACCTGATGGCGCTGGAGTTTTTCCTGAACCAGGTATGGCCGCTGCTCGATTCGGTCACGCTCGATATCATCGCCGGGGCGCGGCCGGAATATTTCCTGGATCGGTACCGCGACCGGGTGCGGGTGAACCTGGAGCGGCCGGGAATTGAGGTGGAAGGCTTTGTGGCGGACGTGCGTCCCGCGTATCGGCGCGCCACGCTGGTGCTGGCGCCGCTAGTGGCGTCGGCGGGAACAAACATCAAGGTTCTGGAAGCGATGGCCATGGGCAAGGCCGTGGTGAGCACGCCGGCGGGCGTCCACGGACTGGACCTGGAACCTGGCCTGGAGTTCGTGCTGGCCGCGACGGCTCCGGAGATGGCTGCGGCGATTCGCAGGCTGCTGGCCGATCCGGCAGAACGCGGACGCATCGAGGCCGCCGCGCGCGCCCGCGTGGAGCGCGAGTTCGGGTGGGATTCGATCGCCACTCAACAGCAGCGGCTGTACCGCGAGTTCCTGTGGGCTTCCGGCGATTGAGATTTTGCGCGGTTTAGGAAAATTGTCTAACCGTCACGAAAATTGCTGAAGACGCCCGGAAATTGGCCTACGCCGAAAAGCAGCTCTATTCGTGCGCCATTTTAGTGCGCATTCATACGATCAAGCTCGAATACTCCCGTCATGAGCGCGGGGCTAATCCATGCCCCTAGACCAGTACTCCTCGCGGCTCAGTACTGTGTACGAAGGAACATCATGAGTAATTTTTAACCTCGCAAAAACTCCCTTTTTGAACCGGTCGCCGTTCGATTTCTTGACATTCAAGCGGTGGTAGCTGAATTGCAATGCTGAACTCAAATCATCGCCTTCTCCGAACTGAGAAGCCCTTTCGGGCAAAGTTCCGGCAGGGGGCCAAGGAGATCCCATGGCGAAACTCAGCATGGAGCGGCGAACCTCCAATCGCTACGACGTCCGGTTGCAAGTGCACTATCGCGTCTCGCAGAGGGGCGGGATGGACCGTAGCGGTACCGGAACCACTTACGACATGAGTAGCAGCGGCCTGAGCTTTCGCTCGCGCAAGCCCTTGCCGATAGGCGCTCATTTGGAGATGGTCATCGAATGGCCGGCCCGATACGAGGATATCTACCCCATCGATTTGCAGGCTACCGGATTCGTGGTACGCAGTGAAAACGGCCGCACCGCGGTGCGCGTTACGTCGCGCAAATTCCGCGTCCTGGCCGATTCGGCGCAGAGTGTTCCGGCAAGCGCATAAAGTGGGTAAGGCGGTGTGCGCGGCGCCGCGGCGGGTCGCCCGCACGCCATTCTTTGGGCTTTAAGGCCTGCCGCGCGGGCAAACTGTGCGGGGAATTATCCTTCGCTGCCGTTCGGCAAACCCTCAGCCGGCGGAAGGCTACCCAGAATCTCAGTAAACTTCAGTTGCGCTTCGAGAGTTTGGCGCTCGAGCTCGCGCCGGTGTGCGAAGCCCCGGGTGGCGCCAAGTTCGGCATGAAGCCGCAACAGGTCATCGAAGCGATCGCGAATGGCCTCAACTCGGCTCGAGCGAGGCTCTGGCGCGGAGCCGGCTTGCAGCAGATCGTCCACCTTACCCATCAACTCCGTAAGGGAGAATGGTTTGCGCAGGAAGGCGGCTCCCGCGGGCAATTTCTCGGCGGCCGTAAGTCCGGAGATAAACAGGGCTGCCACGCCGGGGATCTCTTGGGCGATCTCGCGCACAAGCTCGGGACCGTTCATGTCCGGCATGAGCACGTCGGAGACTACCAGATCGATTCGCGGGCAGGTCTTGCACTTGACTAACTCCAGCGCCTTCCGCGCGTGGGGCGCCGCCACAACATCGTGACCGCGCGCCTCGAGAGACCTCAGTAACAACTGGAGAACGGCCGGCTCGTCATCGACTACCAGGACCCTCGCCATAGTAACGGACCCCTGTACTATTACTTCAGCCTAACATGTTCACTCTGCCGCCCGTGCGCGTTCCGTTAGGTTCCAGACGAAATAGACGGGCACACCCAAAAGCACAATGATCAGGCCCGGCCAGGTGTAATGAGGCTTGTAAACGAGCAATAAAGTCTCGATCACTCCCGCCACCACAATATACGCGGCCGGCAGGACCGGGTAGCCCAGGGCGCGGTAGGGGCGGTCGAGATCGGGACGCGTGCGGCGCAGTACGAACAGCCCGGCGATGGTCAGCATGTAGAACAGCAGCACGGCGAAGATCACATAATCCAGCAGATCGCTGTAGCCGCCGCTGAGGGTCAGCAGCACGGCCCACAGGCACTGCGTTCTCAGAGAAAATACCGGGGCGTGGTGCACGGGATCGAGCTGGCCGGCTTTGCGGAAGAAGAGGCGGTCCTTGGCCATGGCGTAATAGACCCGCGCGCCAGCCAGGATCAGGCCGTTGTTGCACCCGAAGGTCGAGATCATGATGGCCGCAGCCATCAACTGGACGGCCACCGGTCCGAAGATGTGGAAAGCGGCGGCGGTGGCGACGCGGTCCTGTTCGGCGGCCTGGATCTGCGGCAGGGTCAGCAGGTTGAGATAGACGAAATTCGTGGCGATGTACAG
>CAYRWE010000198.1:7055-9333 GCA_964427655.1 uncultured Solibacteraceae bacterium
GGATCTGCGGCAGGGTCAGCAGGTTGAGATAGACGAAATTCGTGGCGATGTACAGGGCCGAGACCACCAGCACGCCGACGCCCAGCGAGAGCGGCAGGTTGCGGCGCGGGTTGCGCACTTCACCGGCGGTGAAGGTGACGTTGTTCCAGGCGTCGGAAGAGAAGAGCGCGCCCACCATCGCCACCCCCACCAGGCGGACGGTCTCGAAGTTCCAGCCGGAATTGCGCCAGAAGCCCGTGAAATTGGCGGTCACGGCCGCCGGGTTGCGGCCCACCAGGAAGCCCGCGCCCACCAGGCCCAAAATCGCGGCGATCTTGGCGAAGGTGAAGACATTCTGCACCACCGCCCCGGTGCGTATGCCGCGGGAATTGGAGGCGGTGAGGAATACGATCAGGGCGATGGCCAGCAGTTGCTGGGTGGTCAAGCCCAGATGGCCGGAGCCCACCAGGTAACGGCGGTCCGAGATCCAGGGGAAGAACACGCCGGTGTACTTGGCAAAGGCCACCGCCACGGCAGCGATGGTGCCGGTCTGAATCACCAGGAAGAGCGTCCAGCCGTAGAGGAAGCCCCATAGCGGCCCAAAGGCCTCGCGCAGGTAGACGTACTGCCCGCCGGCGTGCGGCATGGCGGCCGCCAGCTCGCCATAGCTCAGCGCCGCGATCATGGTGAGCGCCGCGGTGACGAACCAGGTGGCCATCAGGAGGCCCGGGGAATTCACCTGCCGGCCGATATCCGCCGCCACGATGAAGACGCCCGAGCCGATCATCGACCCCATGACCAGGGTGGTGGCCGAGACCAGCCCCAAGCCCTTGACTAGACCGCCGTCGCGAGTTTGATCCATTCTTCCATCCGTTCCCGCAGAGATTCAGGCGTGGCCGTTTCGGGCAGCAGGCCGGCGATCACCGCCACCGAATCGGCGCCCGCGCGCAGCACCGCAACCGCGTTTTCGGCAGTGATGCCGCCGATCGCCACCAGCGGCTTTTCGAGCCGAGCGCGGAGGCGGCGCACTTCCGGGACGCCCACTACGGGATCGGGATTGCGCTTGGAGGCCGTGGCGAAGATGGGGCCGAGGGCCACGTAATCCACCGGCTCGGCCGCGGCGGCCGCGAGCTGCGCGGCATTGTGGCTGGAAAAACCGATGATGGCGGCGGGGCCCAGCAGGCGGCGGGCATCGCAAGGAGCCAGGTCGTCCTGTCCCACGTGCAGGCCGGCTTCGAGGAGCATGGCGATATCCGCGCGGTCGTCGACGATCAGCGGCACTCCAGCCTGGCGGCACAGGCTGGCGATTTCCTGAGCGGCCTGGAAGATATCGCGGCCCCAGTGGCCCTTGTGGCGGAGCTGGAGGATTTGGGCGCCGCCCGCGAGGAAGGCGGCCGCGGCGGCCGGCAGGCTCAGGCCGCGCGCTTCGACCGCCGCGCTATCGAGTATGGGGTAGACGCGTGGCAGTTTCACGGTTTTGGTCATGATACCAGCGCCAGCACCTTGTCCGGCGCGGGCATGCCGCGGCTGGCGAAGCGGATGACGCCATCGGGACCGATCAGGTAGACCGTGCGTTTCACCATCATGCCGTCGGCGTTATACAACTCCGCCACCTTGCGGCCCTCATCCACCAAAAGCGGAAAGGGGAAGTGGTTGCGCGCGCGAAACTTCGCGTGGCTATACGCGTTCTGCGGATTCACGCCGAAGATCCGCACGCCGCGCTCCTGCGCATCTTCCCAATGGTCGCGGAACTGGCAGAGCTGGCGGGTGCAGAAGGGCGTCTCGTCGCCGGGGTAGAAGATCAGCACCACGTACTTGCCGCGCAGCTTGGAGAGCTTCACCGTGGCGCCGGTTTCATCGGGCAGCACGAAATCCGGGGCTGGAGCGCCTTCCGGCAGCGGATTGGAAAACAGCCACGAAAGCATAAGCGAGCCTCAACTTCGGGCGGCCAGCGACGCCGCGGGGCGAACTACCCATTTTCACACGCGCGTGCTCCCATGTTACAACTGAATAAAGACCCCCCGTCTCTCTCACATGACTGCATCTACAACTCCGCTGCGGGATATCGAGATGACCACGCTCGCCAACGGTGTCCGAGTGATCACCGAAACCATGCCGCACGTGCGCTCGGTTTCCGTGGGTATCTGGATCGGCGCCGGTTCGCGCCGCGAGACGCCCGAGCGAAACGGCATCTCGCACTTCATCGAGCACATGCTCTTCAAGGGCACCACCAAACGCTCGGCGGAGGATATCGCGCGCTCGGTGGATTCGATCGGCGGCAACCTGGACGCTTTCACCG
>CAYRWE010000199.1:0-9315 GCA_964427655.1 uncultured Solibacteraceae bacterium
GTCCTGGTCCGCGGCCATCACGCCTCCACCGTTTTACCGATCAGCCGATGGTCGCTTGGAAGCGCCTCTTGAGCAGGCTCCGCCTGGGGGAGCCTCGCGGGGGTTCCGGACCATGGTCTCAATTTGCAGCCAAACCACTGAGAGATCAGTATGTTAGCAACTATACGCCGGTTCCGCGCGGGTTGTCAACGGCCCCCGCCGGGCAAAGCGGCGAATTTGGCGCGGAACAGGCGTGTTTGAGCGGGTCGATACGTTGGATCGCGGCTCTTACTCCACCGAGACGGAAATCTGTTGCATGACGGACTTTACCTTTGGACCGTATTCGGCAAAGGGATTGTAGGTGCTCAGAATCCCGTCGATGCTTTTATCCCGGTACAGCCGCGAGTAGGCCAGCCGATATGCCACCTTGAAGATGCTCTCGGTAGGACTCGCGAAATGCGCGCGGCCGGAATCCCAGCCGAAAAGATTGTTATTCGGAGCGCTTCTACCGCAGGTTGTTTCGATGTAGGAGATGCTCGGCAAGAGCCGCCAATCCAGCTTGTAATCGTCGGCGGCCTGCAGGAAGTCGCGCGAATAGGCCACCGCCGGACATTCGAACTTTTCAAAAAAGCTGCGTAGAGCCCGAAATCTCAAATCCACGCGGTGATCCGCAGCGGGCGCGGCATGACTGGCTTCGAGCGGCTTCGAAATCGGCGTACACACAACTCCGGCAACCACAGCCAACCCCGCGGAAAGAAATTTTCGCATCGCAGATTCTCCTTGAGGACTTATTGATTGATCGTGATCGCGGCGCGCCATGAGGTATCGAGGGTCGCAGCGATATCGGAACGCAAGGACCTAAGGTCCTTCGAGATGATCGGTTACAAGGGCGGCATCACATGAAATTTTACCATTCGAACGTCCCCAAACCCGCGGGAACGACGCTTTCCAGATGGCGAGCCGAGTGCCACGGTGTCCTAAAGCACAATGGCTGAAAAGAGACTATCGAGACTCGCCGCGCGGGACGTTCCGCTCGGGCAAATGCACACTGCCGCGCCGTCATAGTCTGGCAAGCGCCGGCTCCCCATGAACCTCCTCACGCAACCGCACCACGGCTCCGATGGTCGACGATGCACTTGCGGATCTTTTTTTCCGAATCGGTCCATGCCGGCCCCCCAGGCACCCCAACTCACGACGTTCGCGAGCACAGCCCCTTTGCGAGGCGCGCGCCGCCGGCCGAGCCGCGGCTCAACCCGCCGACGCTCGGGCGTGTTACCGTACCGGTACGACCATATCGGGCCGGAAACTCCGGTCCCTATGGCACGCGCAGCCGATCTGTCCTAAAGTGTAAGAGAATCGGACCAAAGAGGATCCCATGCGTTTCGTTCGAATAGCACCCATAGCTTTGGTGGCCGCCATCGCGCTGGTTTCCTGCAATCGCGATCCCAACGTCGCCAAGAAGCGCTACCTGGAAAGCGGCAACCGGTACTTCGATAAGGGCAAGTACAAGGAAGCGCGGATCATGTACCGCGATGCCCGGCAGAAGGACGCGCGCTACGGGCCGGCTTACTACCGCCTGGGCCTGGTGGACGAGAAACTGGGCCTGTGGGCCGAGGCCGTCCAGTCTTTCCGCCGCGCTATCGAACTGCTCCCGCAAGATCAGCCCGATCATTGGGATTCGGTGGTCAAGCTCTCCGAAATCTATATCGGCTTTTCCCGCGATGCCAGCCTCATGAGCGAAGTGGAGGGCTTCTGCACGCAACTCCTCAAGCGCGATCCCAACTCCTTCGATGGCCACCGGCTCACCGCGGACCTGGATTTCGCGCGCGCGGCGCAGGCCTACGGCTCGGCGCGCGGCGAGGACGGCCGCAAACTGCTCGCCGGCGCGCTCGATGAGTACCGCAAAGCCGACGCGGTCAAGCCCGGCAATCAGGGCGTGATCATCCAGATGGCCCGTACGCTGGCCTGGAGCGGCGACTACGCCGGCGCCGAACAGATCTACCGCAAGACGTTCGAAAACGACAAGACGTTCGTCAGGGGTTACAACGAGCTCTATGACCTGGAGATCGCGCAAAAGAAGTACCCCGAAGGCGAAGAGATCCTGAAGCTGGCCTATCGTAATAATCCCACGCAATACACTTTCCTGACCCGGCTAGCGCTGCATTACTTCGTCGAGAACAGGCGCCAGGAGATGATTGGGGTTCTCGACCAGATCAAGGGTCACGCCAAGGATTACAGCCGTGCGTACCTGGACGTGGGGGACTTTTATTACCGCCTGAACGACGGCGAAGGGGCCATTCGCGAGTATCGCGAGGGCATGGCGCGCGACCCCAAAGCCAAGGCCACTTACCGGAAACACATCATCGAAGTGCTGATGCAGCAGAAGAAGGCGGCCGAAGCGGAGGCCATCAACTCCGAAATCCTGAAAGATAATCCCAACGATTCGGATGCCCGCGGACTGGCGGCCACGTTCCTGCTGGACAAGGGAGAAGTCTCCAAAGCCGTGATCGAACTGCAGGCCGTGGCGACGCGCGATCCCAACAATCCCGTGCCGCACTACAACCTGGGACGCGCCCACGTGGCCCGCAACGAGTACGAGCAGGCGCGCCAGGAGTTTCAGAAGGCCGCCGATCTGCGCCCGAATTACGTTTCCGCGCGCGTGGCACTGGCGGAGCTGCTAGTGGCCCAAGGCCAGTACGACGCCGGTCTCAAGAGCGCGCTCGCGATCTTGGCGCTCGACCGGTCCAACGCCAGCGCCCAATTGATCCAGGCCTCGGCGCTGATCGGTCTCAAGAGACTGCCCGAAGCCCGCGAATTACTAAACGGGTTACTCAAGAATAATCCCAATTGGCCGGACGCTCTTTTCCAGCGCGGTTCGGTGAGCCTGATGGAGAATAAGTTCAAGGACGCCGAGGTGGATTTCCGCCGCTGCTACGAGTTGAATCCCGCGTCCACGCGCGGCCTGCTGGGAGTAGTGGAGGCGGCTCTGGCCGAGAAACAGCCCGACCGCGCCATGGCCGTGCTCGAAGAGGAATCCGCCAAAGCACCTAACCGCCTGGACCTGCTGGAAGCGCTCGGCAATACGGCCGCGCGCACAGGCAAACCGGACCTGGCCATCGCTTACTTCCAGAAAGTGCTGAACGGCCTGGATAAGAATGCCAAGCAGGGCGCGGCCATTTACGTGAAGATCGGCGAAGTCTATCGTACTAAGGGCGATGCGGCCAACACCATAGCGGCGATGCAGAAGGCCCGCGATCTCGCTCCGGAGAACCCCGCCATTCTGACCGGGCTGGCCGCGGCGTTGGATTCGGCCGGCCGCTGGAGCGAAGCCCGGCAAGCCTATGAAAGCACGGTCAAGCTGGATCCCAACAACGGCGCGGCCTTGAACAACCTGGCCTATCTGCTGGCCGAACACGGCGGAGATTTAAACGACGCTCTCACCAAGGCGCAACGCGCCAAGCAACTGCTGCCCAACGTGGTGGAAGTCTCCGACACCCTGGGCATCATCTATCTCCGCAAGAACCTTTCCGACAACGCCATCGATATCTTCCAGGGACTGGTGACCAAGGCGCCCACTAACGCGCTTTACCGGTACCATCTAGGCATGGGCTTCTATCAGAGGGGCGATAAGACGCGGGCCCTCAAGGAACTCCAGGACGCGCTCAAATACAACCCTCAAAAGGCCGACCGCGATAAGATCCAGGCGCTGATTGCCAAGCTGGGATAGAGGGTTCTAACAGGGTGCTGAAAAGGGCCGGAAACCGCTTGCTTACGCTCGCGGCTCCGAATGCGGCCGCTGAGCTTGCGGGGACTTATGGAGCCGCGACCGTGAGAGAGCGGTGGCCCCAAGTCATTTTTCAGCACCCTGCTAAATACGCAATCGCCGGCGCTCAGTTTTCGCGCCATAGCGGGATGCCGAGCTCGATCCACATGGAGTTCCCCTTGGTTCGGTTCTCGACCAGCATTTCCTTCTGGTACTTCAGAATGAGCGCCACCTCGCCCACGTGGTACTTGATTTGCGGACCGGCCGCAAACACTCGGCCACGATAACCGGAAGCCACCGCGATCCCGTTCTGACGGTCGTCGGTGGTTTGCAGGTAGCCATAACCGTTCAGGCCGATCGAGAGTTTCCGGGTCACATTCCGCGCGGCGATATATTCCCAGATGAGCTCGTGACCCGACCGGTATTGGTCGGCCGGGTTGGTGAAGTTAACGATGTATTGCACCCTGGAGCTGATTTCCGTCCGGCCGCCGTCCGGGAGATAGGTGAAGGCTCCCAAGGGCGCGGTGGAGAAGTTATGCTGGCCGACGTTGAGAAGGTCGTTCTTGTTATACTGCGCGCCGGGCGTATAGGCATCCACGCCATACCACCAATGCCAGGGGCCTTTGGCGTAGGTTACAGCGAGCACGCCGATGTCCGGGTTCCCCAAGCCGGCTTTGTGCACCGTGCCGAACGGACCGGTAAGATGTTCGTAGAGCACCGGAAGCGCCGCGCTGCTGACCAACTCTCCCCCCAGAGCTTTCACCCCCCAGTTATGCACGAACTTGACCGCCGCCGCCGCGACGCGCAGGTGGAATCCCGGTACCGAGTTATGGCCGCTGCCATCCATCAAGCCATTCGCCTGATAGAAGTTATCGAATTCCGCGAAGATCGTCTTGCCGGATGGAGGCATGACGCCGGGCATGACCGTCTCGGCGCCAACCGGGTACATACTAATGCCATTCTCGGTCGCATGGCCCAGAGTGCCGGCGGCCGTGAGAAACAGCGCGATAAACAACCGCGTAGAACTCCGCCGGGGTGCGCCGGCGCGTGATGTGGATACGGATAGTGGAAGCATGTTCGGTATCCTTATCGGCGAAAGCGGCGGATTGTCTAGCCGAAATTAGACGAAAAACCTCCTTTTCGGATTCGCCGTTCCCGTGCGGGTTCGCGATCAAGTTCCGACGACGTGAGTCAACATCGGCGAAGTTGGAAATTCGCCGTCCTGCGGGGCCCAGGATCGCGCCGCAAGTAAGGACTTGGGTACGGATCGTCGCCCGCGCGCTGCCTGCGCGGCAACTTCGGAGTTCAGTTTTAGGGCGCTCGCGAATACGGCCGGGCGATCCGAGGGCCGGCTGTTAGAACTGGAAGTAGATGAAGGGGATCCGCACGTCGATCACGCCGAAGATCTCCAGCACGAACAACATCACCGCCATCGCCGAAGCGTAGGCGATAACCGGCGCATCCATCAGGCGCTCGAACCAGTCCAGCTTCTCTTCCGCGATGGCCAGCAGCAGCGCCACCACGGCCAGCCCGATGTGCCACGGCTCCAGCAGCAGGTGTCCGCGCGGACCTCCGAAGAGCTGGCGAATCACTTGCAGGCTCTGCGGCAGATCGGCGGCCCGGAAGAAGACCCAGCCGATCATCACCAGCCCGAAAGTCACCACGGCCTGCAGCGGATAGAGCCAGGTCCAGCGCTCGCTCACCGGCCGGTCGCCGCGCAACAGCCGCTCCACGCTCAGCAGCGCCCCATGATATCCGCCCCAGATCATGAAATTCCAGCTCGCCCCGTGCCACAGGCCGCCCAGCAGCATGGTGAGCATCAGGTTGCGATAAGTCTTCCAGCGCCCGTGGCGATTGCCGCCCAGCGGAATATAGAGATAATCGCGCAGCCACGTGGAAAGCGAGATGTGCCAGCGGCGCCAGAAATCGGTGATGCTCGAGGCCAGGTACGGCCGCCGGAAATTCACCGGGAAATGGAAGCCCAGCAGCAAGGCCATCCCGATGGCCATGTCCGTATAGCCCGAAAAATCGAAGTAGATCTGGAGGCCGAACGCCACCACGCCGGACCACGCCGTGACCACCCCCGGGTTACCCGCCAGGTTGCCGAAGTAGTTATTGGCCACCTTGGCGAACTGGTCGGCGAAGGCCATCTTCTTAGTAAGTCCCAGGGCCACCAGAAAGAGGCCCCGCGAAACGTCGCCCGAGGACGGTGCGCGCCAGTTCCACAGGTCCGGAAAGAAGTTACGCGCGCGCACGATCGGCCCAGCCACAAGCTGCGGAAAGAAGCAGATGTACAGGGCGTAATCGATGACGTTGCGCACGGCCTTCTGCTGGCCGCGGTAGACGTCCACCACGTACGACATGCTCTGGAAGGTGTGGAAACTGATACCCAGCGGCAGCACGATATCCCAGAAGAGCGAGTGCGCTGGCTTACCCATCGCGAGCGCGACGTTGGCGGCCAGGAAATTGAAGTACTTGAAGAAGCCCAGGAATCCCAGGTTCGCCGTGAGGCTCATGATGAGCACGGCCTTGCGGCGCGGCCCCGCGGGAATGCGCTCCAGCCACAGGCCGGCCGTGTAATCGATGGCCGTCAGCGTTAGCAGCAGAATGATGAACTTATAGTTCCAGGTGCCATAGAAGAAGTAACTCGCGGCCAGCAGGATATAGCGGCGCAGCACGCGCGGGCTGGAATAAAACAGAGCCAGCACCACCGCCAGGAAAATGAAGAAGTGCGTGGTGTTGAAAAGCATGGCGTCGATTACCTCTTATCTTGTCTGGGCAAGCTAAAGCATGCCCCACCGGTGGGGCATGCTTTAGCTTGCCCCGTGTCGTGTTCCGGCGGACCCAGAATGCGCGCGGTTTCCGCCGCCAGCATCACGGAAAATCGGTTGATACCTTCGCGATTCAGATGCATTCCATCCTTGAATAACTCGGGGCGCTCCAGCGCGTCGAAAACGTGTTCGGGGGCCAGCACGACGTTCGGCCGGGCGGCCATCTCGCGGATCGAAGCGCTTCTTTTCTTCACCAGCCCGTCCGGCCGCGGTATGGGACCGCGCGGCAGCCGCATGAAGATGACTCTGGTGGGCGATCCCTGGTAGCGATCGATGATGCGCCCGAACCAGGCTCGCCGGAACGCGGCCAGGCGTCCGGTCTGCGGTTCGGGCCCGTGCGCCAGCCACGAGCTCACGCTGTCGCGCTGATCTTCGTCCGTGCCGGGCGGGAAGGTGATCTTGTACGTCGACCAATCGATCTGGAGGCCCGTCATGCTGCGCGTCGAATCCAGAAAATCGTAGCTCCACCCGGCGAAGCCCTGGCGGCACAATTCTACATACGCGATCCGCTTGAGCGGGTTGGTCAGGAACTCCAGGATATCGCTCTGGAAGATGATTCCTTTGAGCAGCCCGCCGCGCCACACAGCCCAGCGGAGATCCGCGTCGGTGAACGATTGCGCGAATTCGGGAACGTCGCCGAGCCGCAGCCTGGCAATCACGTAATGCAGGTCGCGCACGTCGTTGCTCGGATTGTAATAACGGTCTTCGTCGTCGTAATCGTCCACTCCGAGGACCACCGCGCGATATCGCCGCACCGTGGGGTCGATCTCGCGCAGCATGTAATACCACGAGCGCGGGGTGGTGCCCGCCACACCGGCATCGCGAAACGTGTAGAGCGGCTTGACGGGCAGTTGGTCGATTACTTTTCGCGAGTAGCCGAAGCGCGAGTTGCCCAGCGTCAGCACCAGGTTGTTTCCAGCCTTTTCCTGGGACCGCTGCTCGCGCCGCAGGATCATCTCGAAGAGGCCGGTCGAGGAATCCGGTTGCAGCCAGGCCGTGTACAACCCGGTGCGAAACAGCAACGCATCCAGGCCGAAGACTCCCGCCACGGCCAGCAGGCAAGCCAACACGGGAGCGAACCGGCCGCGGGGCCTGCCGATTGGCGCCGCGCTCTTCACGGGTTCGGGGCAAGGGCTCATCTTACAAAGACCCTCCCGGCCGCTTCTCAACTACACCCGCCAGCAGCCGGCTCACTTCGCGGGCCAGCATAGCGGACAATCGCGAGCAGCCTTCGTGATTGAGATGCTGGGCGTCTTTGAACAGCTCGGGCCGCTCCAGTACGTCGAAGGCGTGCTCGTCGGCCAGCACCACGCCCGGCCGCCCGGCCAGCTCGCGCACCGAGGCGCTCCGCTTGCGCACAAGGTTCTGCGGCCGCGGGATAGGGCCGCGCGGCAGCCGCACGAACACGATGCGCGTCGGCGATCCGCGATAGCGCTCCAGTATCCGTCCGAACCATTGGCGGCGGAAGGCCGCGAACACACCCGTCTGCGGCGCCGGCCGGTACATCAGCGACAGCTCGACCGATAGCCGCTGCCCGGCATCCACCGAAGGCGGCGCTGTGAAGCTCCAGCGCGACCAATCGATCCGGAGGCCCTCCAGGCTGCGCGGACTCTCCTGAAAACCGTAGGTCCAGCCTTCGTATCCCTGGCGGCACAGGTGCACGTAGTCGATGCGCTTGAGTGGATGCGCGAGAAAGGCCTCCATATCGGCCTGGTACACGGTGCCTTTCAGCAGCGCGCCGCGGAAGGCTTCCCACTGGAGCGCCGGGCGGGGAAACGAGGAGGCGAAATCGAATGCGTCCGAGAGGCGCAGGCGGGCCACCGCGTAGTGCAAGTCGCGTATGCCATCCGTAAAATCCCAGGGCACATCCTCGTCGTCGTAATCGCTGACCGCCAGCACGATGGCGCGGTAACGGCGGGCCGTGGGGTCGAGATCGCGCAGCATGTAGTACCACAGGCGCGGATCGCTGCCCGCCACGCCCGCGTTGCGGAAGACGTAGCCGGTTTCGGAGGTCAGCTCGTTGGCCACGCGCGGATAGTAGGCCAGGCGCGAATCGCCCAGCGTCACCACCACGTTGTCGCCCAGGCGCTCCTGCGCGCGCCGCTCCTTGGCCAGGATCAGCTCGAAGAGGCCGGTCGAGGAATCCGGCTCCAGGTACGAAGGGTAAAGCGGCGTGCGAAACAGCAGCGCATCCGCGCCGAAGAGCAAAGCCAGGGCCGCCACCGACGCCAGTACGGGGCGGCGGACGGCGCCCAGCGTCATCGGCTCGCCTCGCGAACCGGCGGCTGCGCGAGCGCCTTTCCAACCTCCCGCGCCATCATGGCGGAGAAGCGCGCGCAGCCCGTGTCGTTCAGATGGAAGGCGTCTCTGAACAACTCGGGCCGCTCGAGCGAATCGAAGGCGTGCTCATCCACCAGGATCGCGCCGGTCCGCGCCGCCAGCTCGCGAATCGAGCTGCTCTTCTTCACCACCAGCCCGTCCGGCCGCGGCGCGGGTCCACGCGGTAGCCGCAGGAAAACGATCTTAGTGGGCGATCCGCGATACCGATCCATCAGCTCGCCGAACCACTTGCGCCGAAAAGCGGCTTTGTGCCCGGTCTGCGGCCTGGCCGGATACAGCACCCAGTTCTGGACCTCGTTGCGGAAGCTCTGCTCGGCGCCCGGCGGGAACGTGGCGGTCATGGTGCGCCAATCCACCTGGAATCCGGCCACGCTCTTGTTCGAATCCACGTAGTCGTAGGTC
>CAYRWE010000200.1:0-9288 GCA_964427655.1 uncultured Solibacteraceae bacterium
ATGGGCGGTAGCACATTTCTCAGCAGAAATGTTTGCCAATTTCTTCACACATTCCAGACGGAACGTTTTCATGTTATCTTGCACCGGGTTGGCCGGAAAACGTTCTTTCTGTCCTCGGTTTTGGTTCTGTTTTAGGCATTAAGCGTGAGCTGAATGAAACTTGGTTTTCTATTGTCGTGTATGGCTCTGTTCGCAGGTGGCTCCGCGATCTGGGTGGAGTTCGGAGACTGCTCTGTCATAAGCGACGCTTACCCAGATAAGACTTGCGTAAGTCTCATCGAACGGCTTTCAAGAAATCTGCCATCTTCAAGACCTCCCGTTATACTGGACGACGTCGTTCTGCGCGGCACCGTGTTTACGGAACGGAAGCAAGTAATCTACGACAAGGGTGTCCCGCAGACGGTGCGTGGCGGATTTGGTCATCTAGACGCGTATCCGGCAAAGATCGAGGTCGAACAGATCGTGGTTCCAGGGCAGCGGTAGGGACGCGGGGATTCCCTGGTTTACCGCCGCAGCACGGCGTAGTGCGGGTCCAGCGCGACCTTGAGGGGCGGCTGCTCCAGCGCGACGGTGAAGGTGGTGGGCGTGTTCCCACTGGGCACCCACTGGGTTATGGTGCGGCCGCGGGCTAGCTGGATCTCCACCGGGACGAAGGCGCTGAAGTCCTGGTCCTGGACATCCGATTGCGTCACCGTCCCCACCAGCCGCAAGGCCGGCGCTTTGCCTCGGAGCGCCCAGGTGAGCTTCAGGGTGGGAATGCCGGTTCCATATATCCACTGGTCGAAGAAGCTTTCCAGATGCGCGTCGCCGCTCCTGGGAGGCATGAAGCCGGAAGCCGTCTCGCGGAACTCCTCGGTGGTCAGCTCCTTATGGTCGAAGCGCTTCAATAGTTCCGCCAGCATACTGAAAAAGCGCTCGTCGCCCATGCGGCGGCGCAGCATCTGCAAGACCCAGGAACCTTTGCCATAGGTGATGTCGCGCCATGCGTCGGGCTCCTGCGAGCTCTCCAGGCGCGGTCCCAGGGCCAGCGGGCCGACGGCATCCACGGTGGGAGCCGTCTGGGCCTTGCGCAGCAGGTTCTGGCGGTAGCTGTCCAGCATCAGTTCCAGGGAGCGCACACCCTTGGCCTTCTCCAGGTACAGCAGGGCGGAATAATTGGCCAGGGCCTCCATCAGCCAGGAATCGCGATATGAAGAGGCCGTCACGCGGTTTCCCCACCACTGGTGGGCCATCTCATGGGCTTGCAGGATGTCGTCGAAGAAGAGATTGTCCGCGGTGGCGCCGCCCGATCCGGGCACGCTTTTGAGGTAGGACAGCGTGGAAAGGTAAATGATGCCCGGAAAGCCCTGCCCGAAAGCCCCCGGAATGGGCGAAACCGTCACGTGCGGCAGGGCCGGCGGGCCGAACTTCGAGACCATGAATTCGAGCGATCCCTCCACTTCGGCCGCCAGTTCCTGGAGCCTGTCGACCGGATTGGGCGCGGCAGGCGCCATCTGCGCCAAGCTCTGGAGATCGGCACGCGAGCCGCGCGTATGCCCGAGCATCCTGGGCTGCGGCATCGGCAGCGGTTTGGGTTTCAGGGCCGTTTCCAGGTTGCGATTGGCGCACACGTCCACCACGTAGCCGGCATGCGCCACCGTGGCGCGCGCGTAGTTGCCCAGGTTGAAGCCGGCCAGCCGGATAGGTGCCGTGGTCCTGCGGCGCACGGTGCGCCACTCGCCCTCCACGCGATCGTCCACCACGTCGCCCGGCGTGACCACGTCGAGATCGGCCGGGACGCGGAAACGCAGATCGTAATTGGCCCACTGCAGGCCGTGCGAGGGATACCAGTTGCCGCGCGCACCCACGTAATACACGCGGTCGCCGGCGCTCCGTATGATCTTGCCGGAATGATGGAGTTCGAATTCGTAAGTGCGCCCGGCCCGCAGCGGCTCAGGCGGTACTACCAGAATGAAAGCGTTGCCGTCGCGCCTCAGGTCCACCCGCACGGCCTCGCGCTGCAAGACCTCGGCCGGGCGGCCATCCACGGTAGCCTGGCTCAAGGTCATGGCGGCGGCCAGATCGAACCACACCACCGGCGCTCCATCCAGCGTGGGAGTTACCTTCACCCGCGTGACCGCATCGAGCGAAAGATCGGGATTCACGGTGGCTTCGATGCGGTAATCGCTGAGCCGGAAAGCCGCCGGCGCGGGATCCTTGCGGCCGCGCGTGGAGCGGCCCTGGAAATTGGCCCACACGTCGAAGCTCAGGTCGTTGTTGCGGCTGACCACCTGTCCGGCGGTGACCTGGTCGGGCCAGTCCGGGTCGTATAGCAGATCGAAATTGCCGAACTTGGAATTGCCCAACATGGCGATCAGCAGGCCGTGCCGGCGGGCAGGGGTGTCCAGCAGATCCAGCACCAGGCGGGTCTGGTAGCTTTCTACGAGGTTGCGCAGCGCCGGATTCCACTCCTCGTCCAGCACCGCGCCGATCTCGGGAACCTTGCGGTTGGCGGGGTTATCGGGAAGCTGCTTCACGAGGGCATCGTATTCGCCGCCCGTAAAGAGGAAGACCGCCGTGCGGAAGTGTTCGTCCAGGTTCGGCGATCCGGTAAATTTAGCCAGCGAGCGGCGTTCGGCGCGGTCCGGCGGAAGCAGGATGGCCTCGCCATCCCCGTTCTCGACGTCGGTAGTGTAGACGGCCGCAATACGCCGCCCGGCCACGGGCTTGGAGAAAATCAGGTGGCCGTCGTTGAGGTAGATGCGGATATCCTCGCGGATCAGCGTCAGGTCGCGGACGCGGTAGCACTCCTGCCGGTCGAAGCCGATCTCCCGCAGGTCGCGCGCCAGATCGGCCGCCGCGCCTCCCCAGAGCGGCCAGCCGGCCAGGACCACGATTCCCGCCATCCAGCGATACATAATCTCAGTCTACCGGTTCGCGGAAACGAAACGGCGATTGAGGAGACGGTCGGGGATAAGCGATCGATCGGGCCGGTCGCGAATCAAGCGCCGCCTAGCCGCGGCGGAAAGCGCGCGATTCCAGTTCCCAGGGTGTAGGGAAGGTGCGCGACATGTGATCCTGCCAGGCCAAGGTCTCTTCATCCACCAGCAGCCAGAGCTGCCCCAGCACTGTGCACAGGCTCATGCAGGAAGTCAGGAAACGCGTCACGAACTGACGGCGCTCCGGCGGCAGGCCGTCGAAGGTGATCAAACGCAGACGCATCCAGCGCATCCCGGCCGATTCGGTTCCCGCCACCGCCCAGTACAGCTTATAGGTGATCGCCACCAGGGCCAGCATTCCGCCCAGGATACCGAGCGTGAGCTTATCCGGCGCGAAGCTGGCGCCCAACAGGAAAAACGTCGCCAGGATCGCGCCGTAGCCGATCAGCACCATGCTGCCATCCAGAACGGCGGCCACCGCCCTGTGCGCAGGCGTAGCCACGGGAGCCTCGCAGCAGATTACGGCTTCGACCGACGTTCCCAGGGTGCGTGGTTTGGCCGGCGCGGGCGGCAGGAATTCCAGGCTTCCCTGGCCGGGCGAAACGCGCGGTGCGCGGCGCACCGACGGGCGCGTACCCGTTTTGACGGCCGTTCCCGCCGGACGCGGCCGCGGCGGCGCGGCGGCCGAGGGAAGAGCGTAGGATTCGAAGGCCACCACTTTGGGACCCGTGTGCTCGGCGAATTGCAGCGGCCTCTGTACGGCGTGCGCCCAACCGGGATCCGGGCGCGGCGCGGGCGGCGGAGTGCGCGGCTGCACGCGTGGCGCGGCGCGCGGTACGGTCGCCAGGGCCCCGTCCGTGCGGGACATCTGAAACTCTCCGGTCAAGGTATCTTCGGGCCGGCGGCCGCAACGTACACAGCGATGTTCGCCGTCACGGTTTCGCGTTCCACAGTAGCTGCAAGTCATCGGCGGATATGAGAACCTCGAGAGCTCGTTTCCGTTTACCAACGGAATATGGTAATTATGGCGATTGAGGTCTTTCCCGAAAAGCTCCCAAATCTTTCTTAACATAAGAGCCGGACATTGTCACGAGAAATCTTCCAGTCGTTTGTATCTTTTGCGGCTTATTGTGTTGGGGGCATGGGCCTTATCGTTCGCAGCTTTCGCCCAGACCGGGGCTGCTCCCGCTAAAGAACCGCCCCCCGGCGAGCCGCCCGCCTCGATTCCCCTGGACCACTGGGACGTCCATTTCGAAACTCAGGACCTGACCGGCGACGAGTACGTGTGGACCGGCCATCCGGTGGAGTTCGAAGATTCGCGGCGGATGTTTCGCGCCAACGAGGTCCACTATAACCGCGATACCGGCGTCATCACGGCCAAGGGACACGTTTATTTCCGCAGTTTCGACACCAACGAACAGCTTTGGTGCGACCACCTGGAATACGACACCGATAACGAGAAGGGCAAGTTTTACGATGTCATCGGCGAAACCATGCCCCGCGTGATCGCGAAGCCCGGCGTGCTCACGGTGAACCAGCCATTTCATTTCGAGGGCCAATGGGCCCAACGTGTCGGGGAGAAGTACATCCTCTACAAAGGTTGGGTAACCAACTGCCAGATCCCCAAGCCCTGGTGGCGACTGCGCGGCGCGCGCTTCGACATCATTCCGAACAACCGCTCGCTCTCCTACAAAAGCTGGTTCATGGTACGCGGCATCCCCATATTTTATACGCCGTTCTTTTACCATTCGCTCGAGAAGGAACCGCGTAAGAGCGGGTTTCTGTCTCCCAGCGGGGGTCATAGTTCTATCGGCGGGTTCATGCTGATGGTGGGCGCCTTTTGGGCCATCAACCGCAGCTACGATATAACCTACCGGATGACCGACTACCTCTCGAGAGGCTACGCGCACCACGTCGATCTGCGAGGCAAGCCCCTGCCCGGCACGGATTACGACGTTATTTTCTACGGCGTCCAGGACCGCGGCGTGCCCAACAGCGGCAATCCCCCGCAGAAGTACGGCGGATTCAGCTTCTATGGTGTGGGCAAATCCGATCTGGGCGACGGCTGGACGGCGCGCGTTACCGTCAACTACATCAGCTCGTTCGATTTCCGGGCCGGCTGGACGCAGTCGTTCAACGAGGCCATCGGCTCGGAAATTCATACCACCGGCTTCCTCGATAAGAGCTTCGGCACATTCACTTTCGACACCGTCTTTTCGCGCTTGCAGAATTACGAAGACCTCGAACATCCGGTCTTCGACCCCACCACGGGGACCACCAGGACGATGTCGAACGACGTGATCATCCGCAAGCTGCCGGAAGCCGAGTTCGGCTCCCGCGACCATCAGCTCCTGAATCTTCCGCTATGGTTTTCGTTCGATTCCTCGGCCGGCCTGCTGGAGCGCTCCGAGCCGTTCATCCTATACAACTCATCGGCACCGAATCCGTACACCCTCACCGGCGATTTTCAAACCAGCGACTTCACGAGCCGCTTGGATTTGTCGCCGCACGTCACGACGGCTTTCCACCTGGGGCCGCTCGACATAGTGCCCAGTGCGGGCTTCGAAGAGACATTCTACTCGGAAAGCCAGACCAGCGTCCTCAACGCCATCTCGAACCAGAACCAGAATCAGGTTGTGGGCACCAATCTTGTGCGCAGCGCGCGCGATTTTTCGCTGAACATCATCTTTCCGCCGCTGGTGCGCATCTTCCCGAAGAAGACGATATTCGGCGATAAGCTCAAACACGTGATCGAGCCGCGCGTGACCTACCGATATGTCACCGGCGTGGGGGACGAGTTCAACCGCATCATCCGCTTCGACCAGACGGACCTGCTGGCGAATACCGACGAGGTCGAAATCTCGCTCACCAACCGGCTCTATGCCAAGCGCGGCGATTCCATCCTGGAGGTTTTCACCTGGGAGGTGGCGCAGAAGCGGTACTTCGACCCCACCTTCGGCGGGGCGGTGGTTCCCGGCCAACCGAACATCTTCACCAACACCGCCGATTTGACGGGCATCGCGTTCATGGTGGGGCCGCGCGGGTATTCACCGGTCGTTTCCAATCTCGGGATCAGCCCCATCAATGGCTTGAGGATCCGCTGGCAGGTGGATTACGATCCCTACTTCAAACACCTGACCGACAGCAGTTTTGAACTCAATTACAACAGGAAAAAGTTTTCGTTTATGGCCGGCAACGACGACGTCCATACCAGCCCCGTGCTATTCGGCCCCGCCAACCAGTTCCGCGCCCGGGTGGCTTATGGCGACCCCAACAAGAAGGGGTGGAACGCGGGTGCGATGTCGGTCTACGACTACGACCAGCACAAACTTCTGTATTCCACCATGCAGGTCACCTACAACACCGATTGCTGCGGATTCGCCGTGGAGTACCACCTCTTCAATATCAGCAGCATCCGCGACGAAGGCCAGTGGCGAGCGGCGTTCGTGATCGGCAATATCGGATCCTTCGGGACGCTGCGCAAGCAGGACCGGCTGTTCTGAGCCGCGGGCGTCCGGCGATAGAGAGCCTCGTTACCCAACTCCCTGGGGCGCAGTGAGCTTTCAGACACCTCCGGAACATCCAGTGGCTCCCGGGTGTCGTATACCGAATCGAGGGGACCCATGCAACATAACGACGAGATCTTGAGGAACGTGATTAAACCTGCGCGGAGAGCCTTTTTTAAGAGCCTTGGCGGGCTCGGCCTGGGCGCGGCGGCGGGTGGGATTTTGTTCACCGATGCGCCGCGCCTCAAAGCACAAACCGCCGCCATCCAAGACACGGCCAACCAGATTTTTACCGCCGCACTGGTCGCCGAGGACCTGGCCACGACCTTCTACTACAACGGCCTGGTGGGAGCGGTCATCACGGACCCGGCCCTGGCAGGTCCGGGTGGAACGGCCGTGGCGCCGAGCGCTGCCGGCAATGTTCCGAACGTGGATTACCTGCGGGCCGCTTTGTCCCAGGAGATCTCGCACGCCAACCTGCTTCGGGCGGTCGCCAACCTGGGAAGCGGCGCGGCTACCGATCCATACCAGACCTTCTATTTCCCGGCCGGCACTTTTGCCACTCTGAGCAGCTTCGTGGGCATACTGGAAGCGCTCGAAGCGGCGTTCATCGGCGCTTATCTGACGGCCGTGCGCGAGTTCTCCACACTGGCGGTCCAAACCAGCAGTTCGGTTCCCGACGGTCCCTTCGGCGGCCCCTACAGCGCGGCGCAACTCGAATACTTTGCGCAGGTTGCGGCTTCCATCATGGGTGTGGAGGCGGAGCATCGCGTGCTAGGCGGAGTCATCCTGAACGAAAATCAGCCGAACAATTTTTATTACGAGCAGACCGACGGATTGTTGAGCGTCTACAACGGCCCGAACTCCGCGGTGGCGGCCTTGACGCCCTTCCTGACTCCCTCTACGGGGCCGGCCTATTCGCTGGCCACCGCGCTCGCGGGCGCGGCGATCGTGGGATTGGCGTCCACCGGAAATCCCCCCGCGTACCATGCCGCGTCGCTGACGGCGAGCCCCAATCCGATTCCGGTCCAGCCCGGCCAGGATGGCGCCACGACGATCTCCTGGAGCGCGCCCTCGGCGACCGCGATTCAAGTGCGTGTGAACTCGCCCAGCGGCGGCCTGCTGACCGAATACGGAAACATAGGTTCCATGGCGACGGGCGTTTGGGTCACCGACGGCACAATCTTCTACCTGCAAGATGCCAGCACTGGAAATCCCACTGCGGCCTCGAACACCCTGGCCACCGTAACGGTGCACCTCCAGACTTCGTAAGTGGGGTGGCACCGGGTGCAAATCCCGCCCGGCGGATCGATGGGGGAGCCGCAAGCGCGCGACAAGGGTATAATTCTGATTGCGGCCGGTACCGCTTGCGCTGTCATGCTCCCCCTTGTCTGGGCAGTCTTCGCGAAGTCCGAGGGCGATCTTCTGCTTCGCCTTCAAGGGCGGGACCCGCACGCGCTGGCGGAGTTGTACGACCTCTACGGGAAGCTGGTCTACGGGCTGGTCCTGCGGGTGGTCCGGGACGCTGCTATAGCGGAAGATCTGGTGCAGGAGACCTTCCTGCGGGCCTGGAACCGGGTCGCCGGTTTCGATTGCGAGCGGGGCGCCGTGGGCCCGTGGCTGCTGGCCATTGCGCGCAACCGCGCGATCGATCATCTGCGTTGTCATGGGCGGCGCGAACGGTCCACCGTCGAGTTCGAAGAGACGGAACATCCCTCGGCGTTCGCCGATCTGGAAAACGACATCGTGCGCTCCGACATCGTCGAGCGCGTGAAGAAAGCGCTGAAACTGTTGGAGGCCAACCAGCGCAGCGCCATCGAATTGGCCTATTTCGAAGGTTTGTCGCAGACCGAGATTGCGGAGCGCATGGGCCAGCCGCTGGGCACCGTGAAGACATGGGTGCGGCGGGCGCTGGAACATTTACGGGGTGAACTGAGAGGCGGCAGATCGGCATGAGCTGCGACGAACTGCGCCCGGATTACGAGTTGTTCGTAATGGGCACGCTCGAGGACCCGGAGAGGCTCGAGGTGCTGGCCCATGTGGAGAGCGGCTGCCGAACCTGCTCCTTGGGAATCCGGGAAGCCCGCGCGACGGTGTACGCGCTAGGCGCTTCCGCGGAGGGTCCCGCTCCACCGGCCGGTCTGCGAAACCGGCTTCTGGCCTCGGTGGGAGCCGCGCCTCGGAGCGCTTGGCATTGGAACATGGCATGGCGGATCGCCGCCGCGGTTGCGATAGCCGCTATTGTCGCCTTGGTCTATGTGGACTGGCGCCAAGCCGCCGAAACGACGGCCTTGAGAAAGCAGGTAGGGCGCGAGGCCGCCGAAAGTGCCGGATTGCGCGCGGCCCTGACGCTTCTCGAAAGCCCCGAGACGCGCGAAGTCAGGTTCGGCGAGGGCCAGCCCGCACCGCCACGGGGCCGTGTCTTTGTGAATCCATCCTCGGGTGTGCTCCTGGTCGCATCCAACTTGCCCGCGCCGCCGGCCGGAAAGACATACGAGATGTGGATCGTTCCCAAGGCGGGCAAACCTGCGCCGGCCGGGTTGTTTGCGTCCGGAGCGGACGGAACGGCCGTGCATGTTTATCGCGCACCGGTTTCCCTTGCCGATATCGGGGCCATTGCCGTAACGCTCGAGCCGGCCGGTGGTGTGGAAGCGCCCACATCTCAGCCGGTTATAGCCGCCGCACTCTGACCGCCTGGGATGGCGCCGGGAAATCTTGCGGATTCTCGCGGCCGCATTGCGGCTCGGCTGGGCAAGCTAGAGCATACCCCACCTGACAGGCAAGAACTGGGATTTTGGCTGGAAAAATCAAAAGGCCCCGAGCTGGGTATCTCGGGGCCTGCACTCAGAGAGTTGGCGGTGGGA
>CAYRWE010000201.1:0-9279 GCA_964427655.1 uncultured Solibacteraceae bacterium
CTTTCGGCGCTCTCCGTGCTGCCCATCAACTGGCTGGGCGCGGCGCTGCTGGTGCTGGCCTTCACGCTCTTCGCGCTGGAGGCTAAGTTCGCTTCGCACGGCGTACTGGCTGCGGGCGGCGCGGTTTCCATGGTGCTGGGGGCGGTGATGCTGATCGACAGCCCCTTCCCCGAGATGCGCATTCATTGGAGCACGGCCATCGCCCTGGCCGTCCCATTCACCGCCATTACGGTTCTGCTGCTGACGCTGGCGCTACGCGCGCGGCGCGCCAAAATCGAGACGGGGAGCGAGGGCATGATCGGCGAGATCGGCTCGGCGATCACGGCGCTGGCTCCCCAGGGCAAGGTCTTCGTGCACGGCGAATATTGGGACGCGGTGGCGCCGCTCGCGGTGAGCGCCGGCGCGCGCGTCCGCGTGGTATCCATGGACAAGTTGAAGCTGATGGTGGAACCGGTCCCCGACCGGAGTGGAGGCTGAAATGGATTCGAGCGTGATCGTCATTGCGGTAGTGGTCATCGTCGTTATTTACCTGCTGAATTCGATCAAGATCCTGCGGGAGTACGAGCGCGGCGTGATTTTCCGGCTGGGCCGCCTGCTGGACCACCCCAAGGGCCCCGGCGTGATCCTGGTATTTGCGCCGATCGACCGCATCGTGCGCGTCTCGCTGCGCACCGATACGCTGGAGGTTCCCGCGCAGGACGTGGTGACGCGCGACAACGTCACCGTGAAGGTGAACGCGGTCATTTATTTCCGCGTGCTCGATCCGCGGCTGGCGATAGTGGAAGTAACGAACTTTCTCTATGCCACCTCGCAGCTTGCCCAGACCACGTTGCGCAGCGTGCTGGGTGAAGTGGATCTCGATACGCTCCTCAGCCAGCGCGAATCGCTCAACGTACGGCTGCAATCGATCCTCGATCAGCACACGTCGCCGTGGGGCGTGAAGGTGACCATGGTGGAAGTCAAGCAGGTGGACCTGGCCGAGCAGATGATCCGCGTGATCGCACGGCAGGCCGAGGCGGAGCGCGAGCGCCGCGCCAAGATCATTCACGCGGAAGGCGAGTATACGGCGGCGGAGAAGCTGGCCATGGCGGCGGAGGTGATCCAGCGGCAGCCGGCGGCGCTTCAGTTGCGGTACCTGCAGACGCTCGTCGAGATCGGCACCGAAAAGAACACCACCATCGTTTTTCCGCTGCCAATCGATATAATTGCTTCATTGGGGCGCGCGCTCGATCACGTCGCTAACGCAGGCGGGCCGGGCGCCGTCGCTCCCGACAAGCATGCGCAATAACGAAACCGGCGAATTCGAACTGGTGGTTGGCAACCGGCAACTGCTGAGCGGCTTTTTCATTGTCGTTCTCCTCTTTGCGGTGGCGTTCGCGATGGGGTATATCTTCGGGCAGAACTCGCCGCGTTCGGCGCGTGTGCAGGCGGATGGCTCGTCCGCCCCGGCGGCTCCGGCCGAGACGCGGCCACCCGCGGCGTCGCCCGTTCCCATACCGGAAGCGCCGCCCGTAAATTCCGTGGATTCGCAGAGCGCGGAAGGCGCCGCGGGTGCCTCAGCGGGCGCGCAGGAATCGGCTCCGCAGCCGACCACTCAGCCGGCGCGCGAATCCCCGGCGGCGGCTCCCGCTCCGGCTCCCCAGCCACGCGCTGTCGCGCCCGCCCAGGCTCCCCAGCCCGCCCGGACTGTGGCGGCCGCTCCCCCTGTTTCCACGGAGGCGGCTCCGGGCACGTTCTGGCAGGTGGTGGCGCTTAGCCCCACGGAAGCCGAGGTGGTAGCCAAGGCTCTCAAGGACAAGGGCTTTCCCGCCTCGACCTCGCCCGGTCCGAACAATCTGGTGCGCGTGCTGGTGGGCCCTTATAAAGATACCCAGTCCATGGGGCGAGCTAAAACGCAGCTCGAAAGCGCCGGCTTCCATCCCATCCGGAAATAGCGTGCCCGGACGGAACTTAGACGATGCGCTTGTACAGATCGCCCGCCTTCCGCGGCCGTGCGCACCGCCGCGAGCCCGGCTGCCCGAGTGGGCGCGCAAGAGCCGCACGCATTTCGAATCGCTGAACCGCCTGAAGGGCGATCTGCGGCGTCTCAACCTGCACACCGTTTGCGAATCGGCGCGCTGCCCGAACATCCACGAGTGCTTCGATCGCGGCGCCGCCACTTTCATGATTCTTGGCGACCGCTGCACGCGCGGCTGCGGCTTCTGCTCCGTGGCCAAGTTCAGCCCCGCGCGCCACGAGATGCCTCTCGATCCGGCCGAGCCCGCCAACGTGGCCCACATGGCGGCCGAAATGCGCCTGCACTACGTGGTGATCACCAGCGTGAACCGCGACGACCTGGAGGATGGCGGCTCGCGTCATTTCGCCGAGACCGTACGCCAGGTGCGAGCGGCTTTGCCGGAGGCTCGCGTTGAGGTGCTGACGCCCGATTTCCAGGGCGATCTCGCCTCCGTCGCGCGCGTGCTGGAGGCCGGGCCGCACGTCTTCAACCACAACGTCGAGACCGTGCCGCGGCTCTACCGCCGTGTGCGCCCGCAGGCCGATTACGCGCAATCGCTAGCCGTGCTGGAATTCGCGCGCCGTTACGCCGGGGAGCGCCTGACCAAGTCTGGCCTCATGGTGGGCCTGGGCGAGACCGAAGACGAGGTGCGCGCGCTGCTCGGGGACCTGCGCGCGGCCTCGACCGACGTGGTCACCATCGGCCAGTATCTTCAGCCCACGCGCCGCAATCTGCCGGTGGCTGCTTACATCGAGCCGCGGCAGTTCGAGGCGTATCGCGAGTACGGCCTCGCACTAGGATTCAAGATGGTCTTCAGCGGCCCGCTGGTGCGCAGCTCCTACATGGCCGACGCGGTGAGCGAAGAGGCGGCGCGGCGGATATCGTGCTGAACTGGCTGCTGGCGCTCCTGACGGCCGTGCTGCTGATTCTGGCCTTTCCCGGCGCCCACCTGGCGTGGCTGGCGGCCGTGGCGCTCGCGCCTCTGCTGGTCGCGGTGACGCGCGAGCCGCGGCCCTGGCGCCGTTTTGTGATGGGCTGGGCCTCCGGCGTGGTCTACTGGTTCGGCGTCTGTTATTGGATCCAGTTTGTGCTGGCCGTGCATGGCGGGATGAGCGGGGCGCTGGCCTGGGCGCTGTTTACGCTCTTCGCGGTGGTCAAGGCGCTGCACATGGGTGTCTTCGCGCTTCTGGCGGGGATTCTGATGCGGCGCTGGTGGGCCATCCCGGCGGTCGCGGCGCTGTGGGTGGCGATCGAAGTGACGCACGGGCCGCTGGGCTTCGCCTGGCTGGCGCTGGGCAACGCCGGGATCGATATGGCGGTTCCCATGCGCCTGGCGCCCTTCACCGGCGTCTACGGGCTTTCCTTCATGTTCGCGATGCTCTCGGCGGCCCTGGCTCTGGCGGCGTTGCAGCGGCCGCGCGCGGAGCTGGCCTGGCTGGCGGTGCTGGTGCTGGTGGCTTTTCTGCCGCCGCTGCCGGGTGCGCGGCGCGGCCACGATACCGCCCTGCTGGCGCAGCCCAACGTCTCGGAGACCGAAGAGTGGACCGCCCAGACGATGGAGCGCACCGAGCGCGAGCAGGCCGCTCTCACCCTGCGCAGCCTGCTGGCCCAGACGCACAATCCGCCGGGCATCGTGGTGTGGCCGGAGGTGCCGGCGCCGTTCTACTATGACAAGGACCCGGACTTTCGCGATTATGCCAACGGCCTGGCGCGCCTGTCGAACGCCTACCTGCTGATCGGCGTGGTGGCGCATACGCCCGAAGGCGCGCCGCTCAATTCGGCCGAGTTGATTTCGCCCGAGGGCGCCCCGGTGAGCCGCTACGACAAGGTGAACCTGGTTCCCTTCGGCGAGTTCGTCCCCTGGCCCTTCGGCGCGCTCACCGAGAAGATCTCCACCGAGGCGGGCGATTTCGCCGCCGGCCGCCGCGTGGTGGTGTCGTCCGTCGCTAACAACCACAAGATCGGCGCCTTCATCTGCTACGAATCGGTATTTCCCAACTTCGTGCGCAAGTTTGCGGTGGGCGGCGCCGAGGTGCTTTTCAATATCTCGAACGATGGCTGGTTCGGCCGGAGCGCGGCGCGCGAGCAGCATCTGGAGATTGTGCGCATGCGGGCCGCCGAGAACCGCCGCTGGATTCTCCGCTCGACCAACGACGGCATCACCGCCACCATCGATTCCGCCGGCCGCCTGCGCGGAACCGTTCCGCCGTATGTCGCGGCCACTTCCTACACGGGCTTCAACTACGAGAGCGAGCAAACCCTCTACACGCGCTGGGGAGACTGGTTCCCGGCCCTGTGCGCTTTGCTCGCGCTGGCAGGCCTGATAGCGGCGTGGGCGCTGTAAGCGGCTCCAGCAGAACCATCTGTTGGCGTGCAAATGCCGATCGCGTCTGCACATCCGATTCGGAAGACGCGTCCCCCGCGCGCGACCGAACCGAAAAGCAACAGCCGCGTGATTCCGGCGGCCTTCAATCGGGTGGCCCGCGAACTCGGCCATTAGGTCCACCGAGGCGGTGCTTGCCTTTTGAGGACCAAGACGGCTCCTTGCGGGATATCGCCGACGCCACCGACATGATGCCGAAGTCGATAGCTTGCGCAATAACTCCCCATTTGCCGGCACCTGGCCCCGCCAATTCGTCCACACCGGAAGAGTATGCTAGATAGCGTACAAAGTCCTTTGTCGGGTGGTGCTCACCTCAGGAGAATTTCATCATGGAATTAGCGGCATTTATCCGGTCAAACGAGGACGTCATCGTCGAAGAATGGGAAGCATTCGCACACGCATATGTGCACTCCGCCGCGCATATGGACCGGTCCGCGCTGCGCGATCACATTAAAGGCCTGCTTCGGTTCATTGCAGACGATCTTGAGACCCCCGAAACCGAACGGGAGCGGAGCGAGAAAGCCAAGGGACAGGGACCGAAGGCGGGAGGAGCGCTTGACAGCGCCGCCGAAACCCACGCTGCCCTTCGGTTTACGGGAGGCTTCGATACGATCGAGATGATCTCCGAGTTTCGCGCCCTGCGTGCAAGTGTGATCAAGCTGTGGAGATCTGAGTGGGCTAGAGCCGACGCCTCGGACATCCTTCCGGACTTGCTGAGGTTTGACGAAGCCATCGACCAAGTCATGACTGAATCCCTTGGCCGTTTCACCGAAAAACTCACTCGTTCCGGAAGCGTGTTCGTCGGGACGCTTGTTAACGATTTCCGCGATCCGCTCGCCGCAGTACACACCTCTACCCAGGCGTTGTTAGCGAGACGCAAGCTTGACGACGAGCAGGCCGGCCTGGTGTCCCAGATCGAAACCAGCACCTCGCTCGTCACGCGGCTCGTTTCCGACCTGATTGATGCCGTCCGCATCCGTCTTCTCGAGGACCTGCCGATTGAGCCCGCGCCGATGGATATAGAAACCACTGTCCAGGAGGCCGCAGAGGAAGCTAGGACGGCGCACCCCGACCGGAGAATCTCGATCGAAACGTCTGGCGACCTTGAAGGGGATTGGGACCGCGCCCGCGTCGGCCAGGTTTTGTCAAACCTGATCAGCAACGCCGCCCAGCGCGGATTGAAGAGCTCTGCGATTGACGTTGCGGCGAAAGGCGCGGGTCACGAAGTAGTCCTTTCCGTTCATGTCGAGGGCGCTATTTCCCCCGACGCTATCGCCACCGTTTTCGACCCGGTGCCGCGCGGTGAGGGGGCAGACCTACCCCGTGAGGATGAGAATCCGATCCAAAGCGAGAATGCCAGGCTCCTCCTCGGACTTTTCATTGCCCAAGGAATCGTGACCGCCCACGGCGGCAAGATCACCGTGACATCGAATAAACAGGAAGGAACCACCTTTGCAGCGCACCTTCCCCGCAAGAAGGGTAAACGGTGAAGGTCGGAGCCGGTCCTTTTTTCAGGCGCTCAGTGTACGGTGAACCTGTGAATCGGAAAGGGGTGGGAAGCGAGCAAATGAACTCTTTCGCAAGAGACTTTCCTATCGTTTGTGTAGGCGGCTCGGCCGGCGGCTCCGCCGTCTATGTCCAGTTACTAAGACACCTGCCGCCCGAGACGGGGGCTGCAATAGTCGTCGTTAATCACATAAGAAAAATGCCCGCCGCGCTCCACAACATCCTTCCCCACTCCACAAAACTGCCGGTGGAGCTAATCACGGAAGGCTTGCCCATTCAGCCCAATCATGTCTTCATCGTCCCGGCGAATTGCGACCTACACCTTCGGGGTGGAATGTTCCGTCTGAGGCCAATATCAAAACCCTATGGATGGCCCGACGTGATTACGGTTTTCCTGCGTTCTCTGGCGCAAAACTGGGGCGGAAAACTAGTCGCTGTCATTGTCTCCGGCCTGGATGCGGATGGGGCGGGAGCACTGAGAGAAATCAAGGAAGCCGGCGGCATTACTATAGCACAAGCACCCGACACAGCCGAGTGGTCGGATATGCCTGCGAGCGCCATAAAAACCGGGTATATAGATTATATTCTCCCAGCCGAGGGTATCGCTCAGAAGATTGCGCAGATTGCGAACGAGTTCCCGGGGAAGACAACGTGAGCGTCCGGTTCGGATTAACGCACGTATAATCCTATCGGCAGCGGGGCGTTCCCCTGGCCGGCTCTCACCCGTGCCGTATCACCAGCACGTCGCCATCCTTGACGATGTATTCCTTGCCTTCCAGGCGCAGCAGGCCCTTCTCGCGCACGCCGGCATAGCCGCCCAGATCCGTTAGCGCCTTCCAGTTCACCACCTCGGCGCGGATGAACTTCTTCTCGAAATCCGAGTGGATGGCGCCGGCGGCTTTCACCGCGGGGGAATTCATGGGGATGGTCCAGGCGCGCACTTCGTCCTCGCCGGCCGTCAGGAAACTCATCAGGCCCAGCAGGGCGTAGGTGGCCGAGATGAGCCGCTGCAAGCCCGATTCCTTCAGGCCGTAGCTGGCCAGGTAATCGGCTTGCTCCGCGGCGGGCAGCTCCGCTAGCTCGGCTTCGATCTTGCCGCACACGGCGGCGGCCAACGTGTGGCGCCGCCCGGCCAGCGGGCCTTCGAGGAACGCCTTCTCGCGCTCGTGCAGTTGGCCGGCTTCCTCTTCGCCGAGATTCAGAACGTAGAGCACCGGCTTCTGCGAAAGGAACTGGAAACCGCGGATGCGCTTCTCATCCTCGGGGCCGAACTCGATCTGCCGCAGCGGGCGGTTCTCTTCGAGCGCGGTCTTGCAGGCCGTCAGCAATTCGAACTCGCGGTCGAGCTCCGGGTTCTTGATCTTCTTGCGGTCCTTGTCCAGGCGCTCGAGGCGCTTTTCGATCACCGCGAAATCGCTCAGAATCAGCTCGGTCTCGACGTCTTCCAGGTCGCGCAGCGGGTCCACTGAGCCCTTCTCGTGCGGGATGCTGGCGTCCGCGAACAGGCGCAGCACGTGCGCGAAAGCGTCCACCACGCGCAGGCTCGCGACGTAGCTGGGGTCGCGCAGGTTCTCGCGCGAGATCGAGGGCATGTCCACGTATTCCACGGTGGCGTGCGTCACTTTGCCCGGCTCGAAGAGGCGCGCCAGTTCGCCCAGGCGGGCGTCCGGCACTTTAGCCACGCCGGTGCGCGCGGCCGTCGATCCGATGCGGGTCTCCTGGCGGGTGCCGGTGAGAATGGTGAAAAGCGAGGTCTTGCCCGTCATGGGCAGGCCGATAATGGCAGTCTTCATATGCGGAGCGTCTACAGGGGAACTTCCACCTGGCTCAGGATGTCTTCGATGATGCGCTCGCCCACATCGGCGCGGCGCGGCGCCAGCGTGGTGCGGGTATTGATGACCACGCGATGCGCGAAGAGCGGCACAGCCAGGCGTTTCACGTCGTCGGGGATGGCGTAATCGCGCCCTTCCAGCAGGGCCAGGGCCTGGACCGCGCGAAAGAGCGCCTGCGAGCCGCGGGGGCTCACGCCCAGGGCCAGCGATTCGTGCGTGCGCGTCTTTTCCACGATGGCGAGCATGTAATCCACCAGCGCCTCGTCCACCGCCACGCGCTTCACTTCGTCCTGAAGCTGGAGCACATCTTCGGCGGCCAGGCTGGCGGGGCCGGGCTGGGGCAACTCATGCTCGGAATTGCGCACGATCAGCCGCTCGCTGGCCAGGTCCGGATAGCCGATGCGCAGCCGCATCAGGAAGCGATCGAGCTGCGACTCCGGAAGCGGATACGTGCCGTGATGCTCCACCGGGTTCTGCGTGGCGATCACCATGAACGGCCGGGGCAGCGCATGGCAGGTTCCATCGATGGTGACCTGGCTCTCGTTCATGGCTTCCAGCAGCGCCGATTGCGTCTTGGGGGTGGTTCGGTTGATCTCGTCGGCCAGCAGAAAGTTGCTGAAGATGGGGCCGGGTTTGAACTCGAAAAGCTCGGATTGAACGTTATAAATGGTGACGCCCAGAACGTCGCTGGGCAGCATGTCGCTGGTGAATTGCAGGCGGTGAAAGCGGCAGGAGACAGCCAGCGCGAGGGCCTGCGCCAGAGTGGTCTTGCCGACCCCCGGAACGTCCTCGATCAGCAGGTGCCCGCGCGCCAACAGACACACCAGGGACAGCCGGATGACCTCGGGTTTGCCGCGGATCGCCGATCCCAGGGCTGTTTCGAGCGCGCCAAGCCTGGAAAGAACATGCGGCGAGATACCAGCCGGCGGGGCAATCATGGATTCCCGCTGGGACATGTAAAATCCATCATACCAGGATCGGCCGCGGCCACCATGGGACCGGCCGCTGCCGCCGCCCGGTTGACATCGACCTCGCGTTGTGTCGAAATTCCCCTAGCGGGCCGCCTGTAAGCCCGGCGGTCCCCAAGAGAGGTCGCTTATGGATGACTTCCGCGTGGACCTGGTTCACAACTGCGATCCCTACTCCGGCGGCGACGAGCGAGGTTCGAAAAAGAGGCCGAGACACGCCCCCGAACCAAGCACTGCCGATACGGATGAAATTGTCCTTTCGAGCGACGGCCAAGCCGAGGATGCGCCGTCCACAACCTATGGACCGCCCAAGCCGGGCCGGCAAGGGTAAGGGTAAGAATAAGACGCGCCGCTACATTTTATAGCGGCCGAGATCCTCGTCGTTGAGTCCCTCGAGCCAGCGGCGCAGTTCTTCGTTGTTGACCTTGTCGGAAACCGTGGAGGCCAGCTTGGAAGACTTCAGGACGGTTTCCTCCACGTAGATCGGGCAATCCAGGCGCAGCGCCAGGGCCAGCGCGTCGCTTGGCCGCGAATCCACCGTGATCAGCTCGCCATCGCGGTCCAGCCAGATCACGGCGTAGAAGGTGTCGTCCT
>CAYRWE010000202.1:0-9265 GCA_964427655.1 uncultured Solibacteraceae bacterium
CCGGAGGGCGCGCGCATTCTGGATGTGTGCTGCGGAACCGGCTACCTGGCCGGCCTGCTGACCGGGCGCGGCTACCGTGTAACGGGCGTCGACGTTTCGGCCCCTATGATCGCCTTTGCGCGGGAGAGCGTTCCGGAAGCGGAGTTCACGGTCGCGGACGCCGCCCGTTTCACGCTGCCGTGCGGATTCGACGCGGCCGTCTCCACCTTCGACAGCCTCAATCATATTCTGGCGCGCGAGGATCTCGAAGCCGCCTTCCGCAACACCGCCGCGGCCTTACGACCGGGCGCCACGTTCGCCTTCGACGTGCTGCTCGAAGAAGCCTATCAGACCCACTGGGGAGAATCGTTCGCGCTGGTCCGCGACGACCACCTCCTGACCATCACCGGCTCGGGCTACGATTTCCGCAGCCGCCTGGCGCGCTGCACGCTGACCATGTTCCGGCTTCTCGAAGGCGTATGGCACCGCTCGGATGTGGCGATCCTGGAGCGCTGCTACACCCCTCGGGAGATCGATGGGGCCCTCGAACGCGCGGGATTCGGTGAGACGGCCTGCTATGACGCGGGCGACCTGGGCATGGCCGGCGAGCTGGGCGAAGGCCGCACCTTCTACGTGACCACCCGCTTGTAGTTAGCGGCGGAGACTGCGGGCTACGAGGCCAGGCGCGCTACGATGCGCTGATAGTTGCGCACGTGGGCGCTCATGATGCGATCGGTGAGGGCCGTGTGATCCCTCAGCCATCCGGCCAGGAACTCCATCAGCAGCTCCAGGGCTTCACGATTGCCCTGCTGGATCTCCGGAAGAAAGAGACGCAGGCGCTTGCGCGCGGTATTGTGCTGTCCCTTGTGCCATTCGAAGGACGGGCAGACGGATTCGCGCATGAGGCGCTCCTCGTGCTCGAAATGAGCCTCGGCATGCTCGGCCAGCGCCATCAGCCCAGGATGCAGGTCGGCCGTACTGGCGTCCGCCTCCATGGCGCGCTGCAGCTCCTCGGCCATCCGGAAGATGGTTTTATGCTCCGCGTCCAATTCCGGAATGAAAACCGTATTCGACTTACCCCATTTGAACGGCTTCATGTTACCTCCGCCTCCGCAGCCTCCACGACTTTCATTGTAAACGGATTATAAGGTCCATAGGTCCCATTTTGTGGGTAGCGGAACATTTTCGGCCGCTCCCCTGCGCCGGGCGGTACATTCCCGCCGGCGCGACCACGCGGGGAGTTACTTCGCCAGGGCCTCGGCGGGCTGCGGGGCCGGCTGCTTGTGTTTGCACTCGGGATTGGGGCACTGCCACACGGGGCCGGCCTTGAGCCACTTCTCGACCATATAGGGGCTGCCGCAATCGGGGCATTTCTCCGCCACGGGCTTGCCCCAGGCCACGAACTTGCATTCGGGATAGCGGTTGCAGCCGTAGAAGGTCTTGCCCTTGCGGGAGCGGCGCTCGATGATCTCGCCCTCCGAACACTCCGGGCACTTCACCCCTATGGTCTTCTGTTTGACGTACTTGCAGGCCGGGTAATTGCTGCACGCGGTGAATTCGCCGAAGCGCCCGCTCTTCAGCACGAGGTGATTCCCGCACTGTGGGCATTTTTCCTCGAGCTGCTGATCGGGCTTTTTCTGAGTACCGCCCACGGGCTTGGTGGTCTTACAGTCGGGATAACCGGTGCAGGCGAAGAAGGTTCCGAAGCGCCCCTTCTTGAGCACCATGGGACGGCCGCAGTTCTCGCAGTACTCCTCGTCGCCTTGCTCGCCCAGATCGGCCTTGTCGACATCCGGGAGATCCACCGTGAGCTCGCGCGTGTAGGTACATTCCGGATAGCCGGTGCAGGCGATGAAGCTGCCGTGCTTGCCCCACTTGATGACCAGAGGTTTGCCGCACTTCTCGCAGATCAAGTCGGTGGGCTTCTCCATCCGCTTGATGTCGGTCATGTGCTCTTCGGCGTGCTTCAGATCCTTCTCGAAGCGTTCGTAAAACTCGGAGATGGAGGTGCGCCATTCGAGCTTGCCCTCTTCGATCTCGTCGAGTTCCTCTTCCATGCGCGCCGTGTAGCGCACCTCGAAAATGTCGTCGAAGCTCTCGATCAGCAGGTCGGTCACCACCATGCCCAGCTCGGTGGGGAGGAAGCGGCCGCCCTCCTTCTTCACATACTCGCGCTCCTGGATGGTAGAGAGAATGGAGGCGTACGTGGACGGCCGTCCCACGCCATCGGCTTCCAGCCGCTTGACCAGAGTAGCCTCGTTGAAGCGCGGAGGCGGTTCGGTGAAGTGCTGCTCGGGCTTGAGGCCGCGCAGACGCAGGGTTTCGCCCTCCGCCACGGCGGGCAGGCGGTGCTTCAGCTCCTCGTCTTCCTCGTCCGCCTGGTCTTTGCTCTCCTGGTAGACCTTCAAAAAACCCTCGAACTTGAGGACCGAGCCGGTAGCGCGGAACACGTAGTCGAGGCCGTTCTTGCCGGTGGCGGCCACGTCGATGGTGGTCTGATCGTAGAGCGCCGGCATCATCTGGCAAGCCACGAAGCGGTTCCAGATCAGCCGGTACAGCTTCATCTCATCCTCGGCCAGGTACCGTTCGACCTCCTCGGGCGCATATGCCATGGAGGTGGGGCGGATGGCTTCGTGGGCGTCCTGCGCTTCCTTCTTGGATTTGTAAATGTTCGGCGCCGGCGGCAGGAACTCGGCCCCGTAGCGCTCGCCGATATAGTGCCGCACGTCTTTCACGGCGTCGTCGGAAACGCGCGTGGAATCGGTGCGCATGTAGGTGATCAGGCCGACCGCGCCCTCTTTGCCGATCTCGATGCCCTCGTACAGACGCTGCGCCAGCATCATGGTGCGCTTCACGCTGAAACGCAATTTGCGCGAGGACTCCTGCTGCAGCGTCGAGGTGATGAACGGCGCCACCGGGTTGCGCTTCTTCTCGCGCCGGGTGACCGAGCGGACCACGTAGGCCGCGCCTTCAAGCTGCGCCAGCGTTTCATCGGAAGCGGCCTGCGAGACGATCTCCGCGGGATTGTCGCCGATCTTCGCCAGGCGCGCAAATAGCGCCGCCTTCTTGGCCTGCAATTCCGCGTCGATGGTCCAGTATTCGCGGGGCACGAAAGCGCGGATTTCGCGCTCGCGCTCCACGATGAGCCGCAGCGCCACGGTCTGCACGCGGCCCGCCGAGAGCCCGCGCCGCACTTTGTCCCACAGCAGCGGCGAGATCTTGTAGCCCACCAGGCGATCCAGCACGCGGCGCGCCTGCTGCGCGTCCACAAGGTTGGTGTTGACCTGGCCGGGCGTCAGAAACGCCTTCTCCACGGCGCTCTTGGTGATCTCGTTGAACATCACCCGGAAGATCTGCGGCGCGTTCTTGCGCCCGTCGCGCAACTCCTCCTGGAGATGGAAGCAGATGGCCTCTCCCTCGCGATCCGGATCGGCCGCCAGATAGATGCTCTCCACGCCCTTGGCGGCTTGCTTCAGCTCGCTGACGAGCTTCCTTTTCCCTTCGATGACCTCGTAGTGCGGCTCGAAGCCGTGTTCCACATCGACTGCCAGATCCCGCTTGGGGAGATCTTTAATATGACCGAGCGAAGCTTTGACCACGTACTGCTTGCCCAAATATTTGTTGATGGTCTTCGCCTTCGCAGGCGACTCCACGATTACAAGAGCCTTTGCCATATAAACTTTTTGATTACGGCGCCCTCCGCCGCCTTAGTGCCAAGGATTGCGAATTACCCAGTTGACGTTACCACACTTTGACAAAATTCTTGCCGGGAAGCTGTTTCACCAGCCCCAGCATTTCCAGCTCAAACAGCGCCGCAATCAACTCGGAAGGCGACATATCCTCCATCTTCTCAAGCATATCGTCCAAATGTACGGAGGCATCCACGTGCAGAATTTCGAGCGCCCGCCGGGCCGTCGGGCCCAACTCCGAATCTTTGCCGCCGGCGAGCGATGCCTGCACCGGCTGGCCTGCCGCGCCGCCTTCTTCGAGGATGCGTTGCCGCCCCTGTTCGATTAGATGCCGGCGGGATTCGGGTGGAAGCTCGGCGACCACGTCGTTCCAATCCTGCACCAGCCGGGCCCCCTGCTTAATCAGCAGGTTAGGTCCCCAACTCAGTTTCGACGTGATGTTGCCGGGAACGGCGAAAACCTCGCGCCCCTGGTCCATGGCCAGCTTGGCGGTAATCGCCGAGCCGCTGTACTGGGCGCCTTCCACCACCATCACACCGAGGCTCATCCCGCTGATGATACGGTTGCGGATGGGGAAATTCTGCGGGAAGGCCACGCTTCCCATGGGAAACTCCGAAACGATGGTCCCCTTCACCGCCAACTCGGCGGCCAGCTTCTTGTTCTCTATAGGATATACCACGTCCACACCGCAGCCCAGCACGGCCACTGTTCCGCCGCCCGCGGCCAGCGCGCCCTTATGCGCCGCCGTATCGATGCCGCGCGCCATGCCGCTAACAATAGTCAGCCCGGCATGCGACAGATCCGCCGAGAGCCGCTCGGCGGCCGCCAGCCCGTAAGGCGTGGCGCGTCGCGTTCCCACCACCGCCAGCATGAGCGTTTGCAACAGCTCGATGCGCCCGCGTACGAACAACACGGTAGGCGGATCGAAAATTTCGCGCAGCGCCGCGGGATAGCGCGGGTCGCCGATGGTGACCAATACCGCCCCGGCCTGCGTCATCTTTTCCTGCTGCGTGACCGCGTCCTCGAACGTGCAGCCGCTGGCGATGGACTGCGCCACCGCTCCGTTCACGCCGGCCCCTTCCAGCTCGGTTCGCGAAGCGCGGAAGATGGCCTGCGGTGTGTGAAAGCGTTCCAGCAGCTTGCCGGCGGTTCGTGTGCCCAGGCCCGGCACGAGCTTCAACGCGATCCAGTGAAGCTCTTCTTCGCGAGTGAGAGTGGGCGCGACCATGATCGAGTGACGCCTCTACCCTATCAGCCGTGCATCGCGACGCGCAAGCCCGGACAGCGCGTCAACCGGTCACTCGCGTGGCACGACGCGATAGCTCCCGCCGGAGGTGCGGTCAATAAAAAAACTTGAGAGTTTGTCGCCGCCGAGCACCAGCAGGCCATCGTTCGCGCCCATGTAGAGTGCGTCGCCGTGGCGTACGATCGAGGTGACGATGGATGTTGCGGCGAAGGTGCGAACCCGTTCCGTTTGCCACTCCCAGCGCAGCAGGCCTCCGGGCGTATCGCCATATTCTCCGCGGCGCTCGAGGCCCAGCCATGCGGCTTCCGGCTCGATCAGAATGGCGGACACCGACCAACGCTGAACCTCCGGCGGCGAGAAGAGCCGGAACGCGCGACTGCCGAAATCGAAATATCCGAAGCCGCCCACGCCGGTCAAGCCTTCGCCGTCGTAGAAGGTTTTGCCAAACCACAGGCGGTCGTTCAGCACCTGGTGCGGACCGATCTGCTCATTCTTCTCGTCCGGATCGAGCTGCGGCCGGCTTCCCACGTAATCGGGGCGCGCCGCGCGCCAGGTCTCGAAACCGGATTGCGGCAGCTCGTAGCGGCGTTCGCCGCCGCCGCTCACTTCCACGATCGCGGGGAACTCCGAGCCGAAGCGGTTCTTCTCCCGCGACAGCCGGAACCGCCCGCCCGGCCCGAATGTCTCGGCCGATCCCGGAAGCGCGCCCGCGGGTGCGGCCCACACCTGCCATTCGCCCTCGGCCGAGACCGCCACCAACAGATCGCGACTTCCATTGCTCATCAGAAAACGCGGCCCGCGCCCCGCGCGATCGACTCCCACCGCGTGGAAAGGCGCATAGGAAAACTGCTTCACCAAAGCCTTGGCGTGCACATCATAGACAAACTTCCGATTATCGTAGGTGGACCATTTCTCGCCGGTACAGGAGAGCACCAGTTCCTCGCGCGTCATGCGCTCGATGGCCATGGAGCAATCGTCATTGGGCCCCGGCTCGATGGCCAGCCGGTAGACACGGCCGCGATCGGCGCGCGATTGCAAGAAGAGGCCCAGCCGGTCCTTCGTATTCCACCAGTAGCGGCCGGAAATCGCGAAGGTCTCGGTGGAGGCGATCGCCAGCACCACATCCAGTTCGTCATCGGCCGCCAGCCGCCGTATGACCGCCGCGTGGCCCTGCGGCGCGGCGCGGCCAAGCGCCGCGACAACGGCCTGATCCGCCGGCGTCGCGGCCTGCGACGAGGCCAGCGCCAGGACGAGAAGAACCGGTAGAGCGGCGCGCGGCATGATCCACATCCAGTCTAAACCGGGCGAGGCTTCACTTACACTGGAGGGAGCGGCACATGAAACAGGAAGCCTCTTACTTCGAGGGCCACGAGCCGGTCCTGATCTACATCGCCAAGCGCTTGCGCGATGCCCTGCGCCTAGAGGACGTTTTCACCCAGGCCGGCATGGATTACGGCGTCGAAGCCGACGAATACCGCGGCGGCGTGATCTTCCAGACCACCCGCACGGGCGCGTTCTTCTACGTGCTGCCGGAGATGGTGGAATCGGCCCGGGAGATCATGCGCCGCCACGGCTACAAACCGTACCAGGGATCGCCCGTGTCCACGGAGTAGACGGCGCCGGCCGTTCTCAATTGACGTTCCCCAGAAACCAATCCACTACCCGGCCGAAGACCGCTTCCAGACCCTGGGGCAACTGCTGATTCGGAAGGTCCAAGGCATGGTCGGCACCTTCGATTCGCTCAAACACGGCGTCGCGCTGTTTTGCGGCCAGTTCGGCACGCAGGACATCGAACCCCGCGATGGGCTGCTGCGTGTCGGCGGTCCCGTGGACGAAATATAGAAGTGCGTGGGATTTGAGGGCCTCCGCGATGACGGAGGTCTTCATGAAGCTGGACCACTGGCGGTACGTCTGCCCCCAACAGAACTTCGTAGCACTCTCCGGATCTTTCCGGATTTCGTTCCAACACGCGTAGACTTCCTCTTCCGGATCTAATCGGCGACTACGCATATATTCGGCCAGATGGAACAGATAGACTGGCCCGCCTCCCGATAAAGACGCGGCGTGCGTCACTGCCGGCGATACGTTCGAGACGCGCATCGCTACGATGCCGCCCTCCGAAATGCCGATCGCGAGCGTCTTCGAAGCGCCGACGCCCGGCAATGCCTGCGCCGCGTGGATTGCGTCCGCTATAGTGGCGGCCCATCGGTCGAGCGTGAACGCGGCTCGAAATTCCGGACGGCACGCGCTCGCGTCGCCGTCATCGGGATGATCGTCCAGAAACTCGACTCCTGGCTTTTCGACCGCCAGGATGCGTGCGCGGCCGCGGGCTACCGAATAGAGAACGCCTTGCAGTCCACGGCTCATCCGCCCATCGACACTGACAAATTGAGAGGAGCAGCCCGTGCCTTGAATCCAGACGATCAGCGGGACCGGATGGCTGGGTGCCTGCTGAGTTGAGAGATAGAAGGTGATGCGTTGACCCTCTCTGCCCGCTGCGACGTACCGCCGAAACGGCTTATCGCCTACGGCATAGTCCTCCGCTGTGGCGAGCGCGGAACAGACGAGCAGATTGACAACCAGCATCGAGCAGGCTTGAAGCATAGCCGTCCGCCTTACACGATTACTTCCACGACCCTGGGAGGAGAGACTGCTTCGCCCACCACCAGGTTCACGTCCGTCTGCCCCGGCGCGAGGCCCGGCGGCAAGAGCGCGTTTACCTGCCGCAGCCCGGCCGGATCGGTCTCGGAGAGAAACACGCACGGCAGGTCATGGCCGCCCAGACGCACCAGCACTCGATCCGCGCGGCAGCTCTCGGGAATGCCGCGCACCCATAGCGAGATGCAGGCATCCTGGCGCGTGCGCACCTGGTTGCGCTCCCAGCTCTTGCCGTCAGCCACGATCTCGATCGCGATCTCCGCGCCACCGGGCGTGGCCAGCGATAGCTCGCGACGAGCTTCCTCGCTCACATCCACACCGAGCCGCACGGAGTTGCTGAAGGCGCTTCCGGGCACCCGCAGGCGCAGGTCGCTCCAGCCCGCCGCGATCCCGCTGGGCAGCTTGAAAATGGCGTGCCACCCGTCGCCGCCGCTCGAGAAGACCTGGACGGGCCGCGCCGCGTAGGGGCCGATCTCCGCGAAGACGTCATCCGGCCCGAGCGCTGCCCCGGCTGCCTTGAACCACACCGAAACGTAATCGTCGCGCGAGGCGGAAAAGTTGCGATCGAGCGAGACCCCGTTCTCCACGGAAACGATATACGGCGCGGGGCCGCTGCCCTCCGGCGTATCCCAGCGGCGCCGGCAGACCACGTGCGCGCGGTCGTCCAGCACGCTCACAAGCTCGACCCGCACGAAGCCCGCCGCGCGGCACATGGCCGTAAGGCAGGCGGTATTGGGACCCACCCAGTTATCGAACTGCCCGCACAGCTCGGTGGTTTCGTAGAACTCCAGCACGGGCTTGAGGTTCGGATCGCGGCCGTCGTCAGTCACGAAGGATTCCACGCAGACCAGGTCCTTGGCCAGCGCGCAGACCCGGTCCAGCGCCAGCATGGGATGTTTCAAATGGTAGAGCACGCCCAGGAACAGGACGATATCGAACTGGCCGAGATCCGCCGGCCGCAGGTCGCATACATCGGCCACCACGTACTCCGCGCGCGAGTCAAGCAGCTCGCGGGCGCGCAGAAATGTCGCGCTGCGCACGGCGTCTACGGCCACCACCGAAGCGCCGCGGCGCTCCATCTCGAAGGTGAACCAGCCGTCCCAGGCGCCTATATCGAGCACGCGCATGCCGGTGAGGTCCGCGGGGATGGGAAACTGGCGCACGCGCGTATGCAACTGGTCCAGGGTCTGTAGGCCGCGGATGGTTTCGCCATTGGGCAGCTCGATCGAGTGATACCAGCCGAGCGACTGCAATTGCTCGATCTGTTTGCGGGTTGCCGAGGTAACGGCCGGATTGCCTGCCTTCATATCAGCGGTTCCATTGTGCCACGCGCGCTAGATCGACCTCACCGGCATACCCACGATGTCGCCGATCTCCATGGCTTCTTTTACCACGAACGGCTCCCCGTAGCGGGCTCCGATCAGGTTGCCATAGAACCGCGCGATGGCGCCCAGGCGCTCGCGGATCTCGGTCTCCCGCGGAAACAGCCCCGCGCCCTCACCGGTGGCCCCGTATTGCGAGCTGTAACTCAAGAGCGCGGACATGCGGCGCTCGAACTGCGCGCCGATATCTACCACGAACGAGGGCTTCACGTCGGCGTACACACTGGCGTACAGGATCTTGAACGGCCGGTGGGGTTCGGAGTAGGGATCGAGCTTCTTCAGGCCCGCCAGGAAGCAGGCCTCGTAGCCCA
>CAYRWE010000203.1:0-9228 GCA_964427655.1 uncultured Solibacteraceae bacterium
CGGGACTCTCGGTGGCCGCGATTCTGGCGGCGGCCATGGGGAATCTGGGCGCGGCCTTGAATTCACTTTCCTCGACCACGGTGGTCGACTTTCTGCACGTCAAGTCGCTCGGAAAGGCGCGCCTGGTGACGAGCATCTGGGCGGCCGTGTTGCTGGCCATCGCCATCGTGGCGCGCCATTCCCACTCGGTGCTGGAAGCCGGACTGACGATCGCCTCGATCCCCTGGGGCGCGCTGCTGGGCGTGTTCCTGCTGGGCGTGCTGACCAAAAAACCGCGTGAGGGCGCGGCCATGGCCGGGGTGGTGGCGGGCCTCGGAACCGTCCTGTTCGTGCACTTCTCGACACCCGTGGCGTGGACCTGGTATGTGCTGATCGGCAGCACCGTCACCTTCGCCGTGGCGCTGCTGGCTTCCTGTTTCGAGCCGCGCGAAAAACCCACCGCCCTACGGTAAAAGCCCGAACCTGCCGATAAGGGTACAACGGGGGAAAGAAAACAGAGTGCAGCGAACAGCGCCGGAAGACGACAGCCGCGAGGAGATGAAATTAACTGGAAGGAAAGGGAGTAGCGAGATCAAGGTATCCACGAAGCTCTATGCGGCGGTGGGTTCGCTCCTGCTGGTCGGCCTGGTGGCGGGTTGCGTGAGCGCTCTATACCTCCGGCAACTCGGCAAGGAATTGGATGAAGCCATAAACAAGACCGCCATCCGCCTGGATCTAGTCAATTCCATGCGGGCGCGCGCATGGGAGATGGTTGGCACGATGCGCGGCACATTCGTGTATTCGAAGTTGAAGAGCCCGGAGAAGGTCGAGCAGGCGGTGCGCGAATGGGAAGCGGCTCAAAAGCGCATGGCGGAGATCTTCACCGAAGCGCGCCCCCTCATCGAGTCCGATCGGGGAAGGGAACTGCTGACGCGCATGGAGACCGAGACGGCCGCTTATGAACCGTTGGCGCGGGACTACATGCGGTTTTCCGCGGAAGGGAAGTTCGATCGGGTGGCGGTGATGGCGTCCCAAGTGGGGGCCTTAGTGAACCAGATCGACGACACGGGAAAAGAATTCCGGTCGCAGGAGCTCGAATTGCTAAAGGCGGCGGAATCCCGGTCGAAAGCCATCGAGGCGCGCAGCTCCGTGATCGCGATGCTCTTGACGGCCCTACTTTTCGCGATCGGCATCGGGGCGGTCGTCGTGGTGCGCGGCATCGACAGAATGCTCGTGCGAATCGTACAGGACCTGACGGGCGGCTCGCGCCAGGTGGCCGCGGCCGCCTCGCAGATCGCCTCTTCGAGCCAGTCGCTGGCGCAGGGTGCGAACGAGCAGGCGGCATCTCTGGAGGAGACGTCGTCATCGGGCGAGGAGATCAATTCCATGGCCCGCCGCAATGCCGAGCAGACCAATGCGGCTATCGCAGTGGTGAATGACGCGGAAGTGCACTTCGGCGCGGCCAACGAGAGATTGGAGCGCATGATCGGCGCGATGGCGGGGATAAACGCGGCCACCGGCAAGATCGCCAAATTCATCAAAACGATCGACGGGATCGCTTTTCAGACCAATATACTGGCGCTGAACGCGGCCGTGGAAGCGGCGCGCGCGGGCGAGGCCGGCATGGGATTCTCGGTGGTGGCGGACGAGGTTCGGACGCTGGCGCAGAGGTGCACGCAAGCGGCTCGCGATACCGCGGCGCTGGTCGAGGAATCGATCGGGACGTCGCGGGACGGCAAAGAGCGGCTCGACGAAGTTGCCACGGCGATCGCCGCGATTGCCGGAGACGCCGCCAAATGCAAAGCGCTGGTGGAACAGGTCAACGGGGGCAGCCTGGAGCAGGTGCGCGGTATCGAGCAAGTCGCCAAGGCGATCTCCGAGATCGGGCACGTGACCCAGCAGGCGGCCGCGACGGCCGAGGAGAGCGCTTCGGCCTCGCAGCAGTTGACGGCCCAATCGCAAGCTCTCGAAGAAATCGTCGACCGGCTCACCGCGATGGTGGGCGCCGAGCCGGCGGCTTAGGGGCGCGCAGCTCTTAGGGATATCGGCAAGCTAAAGCATACCCCACGCGGCCTGGTGATCTGTCCGCCCATCGGAATCAAGAACTGAAAACCGCATGCAATACGGCGTGGGCAAATGCGGCCGCTCGAACGCCGGCCCGGCCTAAATCTGCAAGGACTTGAGGCGATGCCGTACGGCACCGTACACCCACTTGCGCGGGATGATAAACTCTGTAAGTCCGCACGGGCGTGCTATGAAAAAGAGCCGCAGGTCCGCATTCTCTCCCGAAACGCTCCCCAAGTGCCCTACCGGCATCCAGGGCCTGGATGAGATCACCTTCGGCGGCCTGCCGAAGGGAAGGCCCACGCTGGTCTGCGGGGGCCCCGGTTGCGGGAAGACCCTGCTGGGCATGGAGTTCCTGGTACGCGGAGCGACCGAGTTCGATGAGCCCGGCGTGTGCATCTCGTTCGAGGAGACTGCCGAGGAATTGGCGCGCAACGTGGCCTCGCTGGGGTTCGATGTCGATGGCCTCATCGCCAGTAAAAAGCTGGCCATCGACTACGTCTTCATCGAACGCAGCCTGATCGAGGAAGCCGGCGAATACGACCTGGAAGCCCTGTTCGTCCGGCTGGCCCTGGCCATCGATTCCGTGGGCGCCAAACGCGTGGTGCTCGACAGCCTGGAATCGCTATTCGCGGGCTTGGCCAACGAATCGATTCTGCGCAGCGAGCTGCGGCGCATGTTCCGGTGGTTGAAGGACCGGAACCTGACCGCGGTCATCACCGCCGAGCGGGGAGAGGGGGACCTGACCCGCTATGGTCTCGAAGAATACATTTCCGATTGCGTCATCCTGCTCGATCACCGCGTGACCGACACCATCTTCACGCGGCGCATGCGCATCGTGAAATACCGCGGATCGACGCACGGCACCAACGAGTTTCCGTTTCTCATCGAAGACCACGGGATCTCCGTTCTGCCGGTCACCTCGCTCGAGCTGAAGCACACCGCGTCCGAGGAGCGCGTTTCGACGGGAATTCCCGCGCTGGACACCATGTTCGGAGGCGACGGCTACTTCCGCGGCAGCAGCATTCTGGTCTCCGGCACGGCCGGAACCGGCAAAACCACCCTGGCGGCGCATTTCGTGAATGCCGCCTGTTCCCGAGGCGAACGGTGCATCTACTTCTCGTTCGAAGAATCCGCCGGCCAGGTGGTTCGCAACATGCGGTCGGTGGGGATCGATTTGAAGCGCTGGCTCGATAAGGGCCTGCTCCGGTTCCATGCCACCCGCGCGACCTCGCTGGGCATCGAGATGCACCTGGTCAAGATGCACTCGGCGGTCAACGAGTTCGATCCGAGCATCGTGGTGGTAGATCCCGTTACGGCACTGCTGAACTCCAGCACGCAGTCCGAAACCAGGGGCATGCTGCTGCGCATGGTCGATCTCCTGAAGGCCAAGCAGATCACCGCGCTGATGAACACGCTAACCCACGGGGCGGACCCCCTGGAACAGAGCCAAGTGGATATATCCTCGCTGGTGGATGCGTGGCTCTTTCTGCGGGATATCGAGACCGGCGGCGAGCGCAACCGCGGCATGTATATCCTCAAGGCCAGGGGGCTGGCGCATTCCAACCAGATTCGCGAGTTCCTCCTGACCAGTCATGGCGTGGAACTGCGCGATCTCTATCTGGGACCGGCGGGGATGCTGACCGGCTCGGCGCGCGTGGCGCAGGAGGCCAAAGAGGCGGCGGAGGCGGGGCTGCTTCGGCAGGGGATCGAAAAGCAGGAACTCATCCGCGACCGCAAGCGCAAAGCCATCGAGGCCCAAATCGCAGCTCTGCAACTCGAGCTGGAGACCGAAGTCCAGGAATCCAAGCAGGTGCTGGCGCAGGAGGAACTCAGGTTGAGTGACCTGGACCGGGACCGGAGTGCGATGGCCAAGAGCCGCTCGCTGAACGCCGGTACCCGGGAGAGCGGCCGGAAGAGCGGGAATAAGGCGGGAGGCCGAGCGTAATCATGCCTGAGGGTGCGCCCGAGAGACGGCGAAAGACCCCGGAAGAGCCCGTGGGTTGGGAGCTGCGGCTGTACGTTGCCGGACAAACGTCCGAATCCTTGCAGGCCTTCGCCAACCTGAAGCGGATCTGCGAAGAACATCTGGCGGGCAACTATCGGATCGAGGTTATCGATCTGCTCAAGAATCCTCAACTGGCCGCGGGAGACCAGATCCTGGCGATTCCGACACTGGTGAGAAGGCTCCCGGAACCCGTCCGAAAGATCATAGGGACCTTGGCCGATACGGAGCGCGTGCTGGTTGGGCTCGACCTGCGGCCGCGTGGATGAGAGCGACTCATGCCGCAAAAGAAGACCAAGAAGTTGCAAAAGAGCGCGAAGAAGCGGCCCGGCAGCGCGAAAAAGCCGTCGCAGGCCACCCAGGCCTTTGAAGCCGCGCTCGCCCAGCAGCCTCCGGCGGATCGCTATCTTCTGCGGTTGTTCGTCACCGGGACGACCCCCCGGTCGTCCCGCGCCATAAAGAACATCCGGGCCATCTGCGAGGAGAAATTGAAAGGGCGGTACGACCTCGAAGTAATCGATATTTACCAGCATCCCGAGCAGGCCAAACCGGAGCAAATTGTGGTGACCCCCACTTTGGTTAGGAGCTTGCCGCTCCCCGTCCGCAGATTGATCGGGGATCTCTCGAACGAAGAACGCGTGCTCGTGGGACTGGACCTCGTTCCCCGCGGCGCGCCCAAGCCGGGGGAGAACGATGGCACGCGATAACCGCGAACAACTGCTGAAGCGTATCCACGAGCTGGAGGTCCGCGTCGAGGAGGCCGAGGAGACCCTCCGGGCCATTCGAAGCGGCGAAGTGGATGCGCTGGTGGCTACGGGTCCGGAGGGCGATGCGGTCTACACCCTCAGGAGCGCCGACGAGGGCTACCGCGTCATGGTGCAGCAGATGTCCGAGGGAGCCGCCACGCTCACTCCGGAAGGCCTGGTCCTGTTCGCCAACGATCAGTTCGCCGCGATGCTGGGTGTGCCGCTGGAGCGCGTGATCGGCTCCCGTATCCAGAACTTCGTAGGGCCGGAGGATGCCGGGGCCTTCGAGGCGGTGCTCTCCCTGCACGACGGCGCGCGCCTCGAACTGCATTTGATGAGAAGCGACGGCTCGGCCGTCCCCGTATACCTCTCGGCCGGCTGGCTGCGATTCGACAACACGGAATGCATCGCGCTGGTGGTTACCGATCTGACGGAGCAGAAGCGCAACGAGCAGATCGTGGCCGCGGAGAAGTTGGCGCGCTCGATTCTGGAGCAGGCCGCGGTGGCGATTCTGGTGCTCGATCCGAACGGGAGGACCATTCAGGCCAGCCGGGCGGCGGAAAAGCTGGCGGGCGCAACCGTCCTGCTGCGGGATTTCAGCAGCGTCTTTCCGCTGCGCACCGATTCCGATTCACGCGATCTGGATTTCCCGGAGATCCTGGCGATGGTGCGGCGGGAGGGCAGTATCGCCGGCGTGCAGGCTATCGCGCGCATACCGGGCGGCCGCGCCGCTCATGTCATCATCAACGCGGCGCCGCTGGTGGGGCCGGATTCGGAAATCCTGGGCTGCGTGATCGTGTTGTCCGACATCACCGAGTTGATGCGGGCCGAGAGCGCGCTCCGCGAAAGCGAGTCGCGGCTTCGCACCCTGGGAGACAACCTGCCCGACGGCGCCCTCTACCGCTACTGCCGCGACACCGAGGGCAAGGGCTGGCTCGAATTCGTCAGCGCGGGCATCGAACGGCTGACCGGAGTGCCCGCGGCCGAGGCCATGCGCGCTGTCGGCGCGGTGGACCGGACCATGGTTCCCGAGGATCTCGAGCGCATGAGAGCGGCGACGGCCGAGTCGTGGGAGCGCCTGACGCTGTTTGAACTCGAGGTGCGCCACACGCACCAGGTCACCGGGGAACTGCGCTGGTCGCTGTTTCGCTCCATGCCGTCCCGGCGGGCCGATGGGTCCACGGTTTGGGATGGCATCCAGCTCGATGTCACGGACCGCAAGCGGGCCGAAGAGGATCTGCGGCTTAAGGAAGAGCAGTTGCGCCAGGCGCAGAAGATGGAAAGCATCGGCGTGCTGGCCGGCGGAATCGCGCACGACTTCAACAACCTGCTGACGGGCGTGCTCGGCAATGCCAGCCTGATACTCGAGAACATGCCGAGCTGGGACCTCAACCGGCCGCTCATCGACGGGTTGATGGAATCGGCCAACCGGGCGGCCGATCTGACGCGGCAATTGCTGGCCTACGCGGGCAAGGGGCGCTTCTTCGTCCAAAAGGTGAGCGTGTCGCGTTCGGTGCGGGAGATGCTGGACCTGCTGCGCGCCGCCGTGCCATCCAGTATCCAGATCCACCTGGATCTCGACGATGGGATCACGGCGGTTGAAGGGGATGCCGGCCAGATCGAGCAGATTGTCATGAACCTGGTGCTCAACGCTTCGGAGGCCATTGGCGACCGCTCCGGGAGCATCGAGATCAAGACGCACTTGCGCGGCGTGGACGAAACCATGATCTCGCAGGCAGGGCTGGAAGTTCCTCCCGGAACATACGCCTGCCTGGAAGTGCGCGACACGGGCCCGGGCATGGACGAGGCGACCATGGCCCGCATCTTCGAGCCGTTCTTCACCACCAAGTTCGCGGGCCGCGGGCTGGGCCTGGCGGCGGTGCACGGGATTGTGCGCGCGCATAGAGGCGCCATTCACGCCTATAGCAAACCCAGCCGGGGGGCCATCTTTACCGTGCTGCTGCCGGTCTCGGCCGGAAAAGTGTCGCCCAGGGCCGAGATGCCCGCCGTGGCGGAGGATCTGCGCGGCCACGGGACCATTCTGGTGGTGGACGACGAGAATGTGATGCGCACGGTAGCCAAGACTACCCTGGAGCGGTTCGGATACGATGTCTTACTGGCGCAGAACGGAGTTGAAGCGCTGGACGTCTTCCGCCAGGCCGCGGATCGGATTGCCTTGGTTTTGTTGGATTTGACAATGCCCCTGATGGGTGGGGAGGAGACCTTCGAAAAGCTGCGGGCGATGCGTCCCGATCTGCCGGTGTTGATGTCGAGCGGCTACAACCAGGTAGAGGTGATCCAGCGTTTTAAGGGCCAGGGGCCGGCCGGCTTTGTGGGGAAACCTTACACGGCCGCGGAGTTGGCGGCGAAGGTCAAAGCCGTGTTTTCCGGCGGCGGCAGGACCTGAAGGCGCGCGGCGCGCAGCGCGGAAGGGTCCACCGGGCGGGCGCATGCTACCATAAATACTTGTCAGGTCTCGGGCTCCGTGCAATGGGCGGCCGCAAACCCCGCCAGGTCCGGAAGGAAGCAACGGTAGCGGTGCGGTTCGTGTGCCGCGGATTACCCGGGGCCTGGCATTTGCCCACCCCATGTACCAGGTCATCGCACGCAAATACCGCCCCCAGACGTTCCAGGACGTGGTCAACCAGGAGCACGTCAAGTCCACGCTGGAGAACGCCATCGCGCAGAAGCGCATCGCCCACGGCTACATCTTCTCGGGGCAGCGGGGCACCGGCAAGACCACCATCGCGCGCATCCTGGCGCGCTGTCTGAACTGTGTCGAGGGCCCCACGGCCACGCCCTGCGGGGTATGCGCCAGTTGCCGCGAGATGGCCTCGGGCGGCACGGTGGATGTGATCGAGATCGACGCGGCGTCCAATCGCGGCATCAACGAGATGCGCGAGCTGCGCGAAAATGTGCGCTACCAGCCGGCGCGCGACCAGTACAAGGTTTTCATCGTCGACGAGGCCCACCAGATCACCAGCGAGGCCTTCAACGCGCTGCTCAAGACCATCGAGGAACCTCCGCCGTGGGTAGTCTTCGTGCTGTGCACCACGGAGGCGCACAAGATCCCGGCCACCATCGCCTCGCGCTGCCAGCATTTCAGCTTTCGCTCGGTGGGTTTCGAGGAGCTGACCGCGCGCATGGCGTGGATCTGCGGGCAGGAGGGCATCGAGGCGGATCCCGAGACGCTGGCGGTGCTGGCGCAGGCCGGCGAAGGCAGCGTGCGCGATTCGCTTTCGGCGCTGGACCAGGCCATCGCCTGCTGCGGCGCGAAGCTAAATGCGGCGGACGTGCGGGCCCTGCTGGGCACCTTTTCGCTGGAATCGCTGGAGCAGGTGACCGAGGCGCTGGCGGCGGGGGATTCGCGCCGTATGCTCGAAGTGGTAGACGAACTCGAGCGCAACGGCCACAACCTGCAGCATTTCGCACGCGAGCTGGCGCGCTATTTCCGCAACCTGCTGGTGGCGCGCATCGGGGGCGCGGAGACGCGCCTGGTGGCGGCTTCGGCCGAGCAGCGGCTCAAGCTGGCGGAGACGGCCGCGCGATTTTCCGAAGAGGACCTGACGCGCTACCTGCAGCTCACGCTGGACCTGTTCAAGGACCTGCAATTTTCGCTGCAGCCACGCTTTCACCTGGAGATCGGGCTACTGCGCCTGGTACAGGCCGGGCGGCTGCTGCCCATCGAGGAGGCTCTGGCGGGTCTCGGCCCGGGACCCTCGTCGCCGCGCGGTGGGCCCGCTCCGGATTCCCGGCCGCCATCCGCTCCCGCGCCGGCGCGTAGAGCCGGACCATCGCCGTTCGAGACGGATCGCTCGCGCAAGGCCGCGGCCCCGCCCGATGCGGTGCCGCCCAAGCCCTCCGGGCCACCCGCGGGCGAATCGAGTGGCGGACCGTCCGGCGAGGCGCGCGAACCGATGTCCGGCGGCGGGCGCGACAAGTTGCCTGGCGGCGACGCGCGTCGCGAGCTGCCTGCCGAGGGGCGCGGCAAGCTGCCCACCGGCGAGGCGGGCGGCGGACTGCCCAGCGGCGACGCGCGCGACAAGCTGTGCGCGCACCTGCGCACCCAAGGCCATGAGCACCTGGCGGACGCGGTGGAGAATGCGCGCATTGCGGTGAACGGAGCCGAGCTGGATGTGACGGCCTCGAAATCCTACGGCTTGTATTTTCGCGACCGCGCCATGGACGAGGCGGTGCGCGAGGTGTTCGGCCGGCCGCTGCGCCTGAAGTTTACGGCCGGCGAAGAATCCGGTGCCACGCCCGCCGCGGGAAACCCGGCGCCGGCTAAGACCAGGGGCGCGGACGCGGAGCGCGCGCTGGCCAATCCGGAAGTGCAGCATTTCCGCGAGGTGTTCGGCGGCAGCGAAGTCCGCATGGTGAGAAACCTGAAGGAGTAGCGACGTGAAGGGACTACCCGGCAACATGCAGCAGATG
>CAYRWE010000204.1:0-9099 GCA_964427655.1 uncultured Solibacteraceae bacterium
GCCGCGCCCAGATTCCCCATGGCCGCCGCCAGAATCGCGGCCACCGAGAGTCCCGCCACGCCCACCGGCAGATTCTGCCAGAGAAACGCGGGATAGATTCGGTCGGCTTGCGCGGGCATCGGCAGGCGCGTGTCCCTGTAATAAACGAAGAGGGTTATGCCGATAAGGAGAAAGAGCGTGAACTGAAATGCGATCACCACCCAGCTAGCCAGCAGCGCCGCGCGGCTCTGGCGCTCATTGCGCGCGCTCAGCAGCCACTGCACCATGAGCTGATCGGTGCCATGGCTGGCGGTGGTCAGGAAGCAGCCGCCGGCCACCCCTGCCCAGAAACTATAAGGACGCGCGAAGAATGCCAGTGTGGGCGCGAATCGGAAATCGAAGATGGCGAATTTGTGGAGCGGGCCGGCCACCGCCACCACGTGCGCCCAGCCGCCGGGAATCCTCTCCAGCATGACGGCGAAGCTGACCACCGCGCCCACGATGTATAGCGCCATCTGCGCCACCTCGGTCCAAATCACCGCGGTCATCCCGCCCTTGAAGGTGTAGTAGAGCGAAATGGCCGTGATCAGCGCGATGGAAGCGATCTCGCCGGTTCCCAACACGATCGAAACTACGATCGAAATGGCGAACACCCGCACGCCTTCGGCCAGCGCGCGCGTCACCAGAAAGATGGAAGCCGTGAGCTTGCGTATGCGCTCTCCGAAGCGCCGCCGCATCAGCTCGTAGGCCGTGAACATCTCGCCGCGGAAGTATTGCGGCACAAACAAAATGGAGATCACGATGCGCGCCAGCAGATAGCCCAGCACGATCTGCAGGAAGCCCAGATTCCCGTTGAAGGCCAGGGCGGGCGTACCCACAATCGTCAGGGTGCTGGTCTCGGCCGCCACGATCGAGAGGCTGATGGCCCACCACGGAGCTTTCCGGCCGCCCAGGAAATAATCGCGCAGGCTCTTCTGCCCGCTGTGGAAGTGCGCGCCGAACCACGTGATGCCCGCCAGGTAGACCAGGATGATCCCCAGATCGATGTAGCGCATCTTCCTCCAAACTGTAGCAGGAAGGCGGGTGGCGCCACCTTGCCGCTGCTACAATCGACTCTCGTGAAGCTGTTTCTGGGCATCGACGGAGGCCAATCTTCCACCACCGCGCTGATCGGCGACGAGACCGGCCGCATCTTGGGCACCGGCACGGGTGGCCCCTGTAATCACGCCGCCACCGATGAAGGCCGCGCCAAGCTGGAGCGCGCCCTGTCCGCCTGTCTGGAGACCGCTTGCGCCCAGGCGGGCCTCGACGTGACGGCGGTTCGTTTCGCAGCCGCCTGCCTGGGGATGAGCGGCGGGCCGGACGATAAGCGCGAGATCGTAGCCGCCATGCTGCGCGCCGGCAAGCTGATCGTCACCACGGATTCCGTCACCGCGCTGGCCGGCGCCACCGAGACCGGCGAAGGAGTCATCGTCGTCGCCGGCACCGGCTCGATGGCGTTCGGCCGCAACGCTGCGGGCCACACCGCGCGCGCCGGCGGCTGGGGACACATCTTCGGCGACGAAGGCGGCGGCTTCGATATCGCCCGCCAGGCCCTTCGTGCGGCGCTGCGCATGGAAGAAGGCTGGGGACCACAGACCGCGCTTCGGAACCTGCTGATCGAGGCCACCGGCGCCTCCACGGCCAACCAGGCGATGCACAGCTTCTATACGGACGCATGGCCGCGCGCGCGCGTCGCCACTCTGGCACGCCTGGTGGACCGCGCTGCCCTTGAATCCGACCCGCTTGCGCGCGCAATTCTCGATGACGCAGCCGCGCAACTGGCCGCTCTAGCCGGCGCCGTCCGCGCGCAGCTCTGGAAGCCCGGCGAAATAGTGGATGCAGCTTACAGCGGCGGCGTCTTCCACAGCGCGCTCCTGCGCGAGCGCTTTCGCAGCCTGGTGGAGGCTGAGGCCGGAACCCGCTGCGCCCCTCCCCGGCACGGACCGGCCGCCGGTGCGCTGCTCGAAGCCTATCGGGCCGCGGGGTTGAACCCGGAGATCGGACCGGCTGATCGGTGACATTGTGATTCCTTCGTCCAAACAACCCGCCGTGGCGCACGCGCTACACGAAGCGTTCGGCGTGCATGAATTCGAAGATATCCGCCTTTTGACCGGAGGACTTACGACGGCGCTGGTGTTTCGGATTGTCGTGCGCGGCAACCCTTACCTCCTGCGCCTCATCATGCGCACGGATGCCTTAGGCGATCCCACGCGCCAGTTCGCTTGCATGAAGATCGCCGCCGAAGCTGGAATCGCTCCCCGGATCTGGTACGCGAACGGGGAAGACAGGTTTCTGATCTCGGATTTCGTCGAAACAAGACCACTCCCCGAGGATCCGCTGCCGCTGATCGCTCCCGCGATTCGCAGGATCCATTCCCTCCCGCATTTCTCAAAGGCGATGGACTACCTGGACACCATCGATGGATTCATTCGCCGCTTCCAAGCGGCAAGAATCGTGCCCGAAAGCGAAACCGAAGAGCTATTCCGCGGCTATGCCGCCGTGGCCAAGGTGTATCCGCGGAACGGCACCGACCTGGTCGCGAGCCATAACGACCTGAAACCGCAGAATATCCTCTTCGATGGAGACCGCATCTGGTTTGTCGACTGGGAAGCGGCTTTCCTCAATGACCGGTACGTCGATCTGGCCGTCGTGGCGAACTTCTTCGTCAGAGATGAAGCCCACGAAGAGGCCTATCTGAGCGCATACTTCGGAGAGCCGGCCGGCGAATACAGGCGCGCGCGTTTCTATTTGATGCGCCAGGCCGTTCACATGTTTTACGTCACCTGCTTCATGCTGTTGGCCGCCCGATCGGGCATGCCGATCGATTTGGATATCCAGGCGCCGGATTTCGGGGATTTTCATCGCTGCCTTGTCTCGCGTGAAGTAGACCTGGCGGCTGCCGATACTAAGCTGCAGTATGCCAAGGTTCACTTGAATAAGGCGCTCCGAAATATGCGGACACAACGGTTCGCGGATGCCGTCGCGCTAGTAGCCGCCTTCCACCCGGGCGCATAGCCGCCCGCGCGGTGCTTACCTGTACAAGTGTCTCGGGTATCGTCATCGGCCCGCGTTCAGCGGCCGGTATCATATGGGCATGCCAAATCCATTTGTGCACGTGGAACTGAACACGACCGATCTGGACCGGGCCAAGGCCTTCTACGGAAAGCTCTTCGATTGGACCCTGGAAGACATGCCCATGCCCGACGGCGCTTATACCTTAATCAAGGTGGGGCAAGGCACCGGCGGCGGAATGATGAAACACCCCATGCCCGGCGCGCCTTCCATGTGGCTGGCATACGTGGCGGTGGACGACATCCACGCCTCCACCGAAAAGGTCAAGGAACTTGGCGGCAAGGTGCTCGTGGACGTGCAGGAAATCCCGAGCGTCGGCTGGTTCAGCGTGATTATGGACCCCACGGGCGCGGCGCTGGCGCTGTTCAAGCCGAAGGCGATGTAGGCCGCATCACCTGGGCCGCGCCAGCCCGAAAGTGAAGCTCGATTTCAGCACACGGTTGCGCTCGTCCACCAGAGCGGCGGCTACGAAACCGGGCTCGCGCGGCGTCCCGAAGCGCATATCCAGCAGTTCCACCGTGCGGGAATTCTCCGGGTCGGCGGCCGGCGAGACCATCCAAAGAGGATATTGCGCAAATTCCAAAAACCGCCGGAAGGCCTCCGTGCGGGCCGCCGATTCCATGGCCGCATCGGGTTCGGGCTTGCGAAAGATGGCCGCGCGGGTGGGATCGAATTCCCCGGCTAAATTGACATCCTGCACTGCGTAGAAGTCGCGCGTCTCCACGATCCCCCTCCACTCCAGCGGATTGACGGCGTGCGGTAGGGCCGCCACGCGCAGCGGAGCGGTTTGCTCGTAGAGCCTCGAATCCAGCACCGCCACCGCCCGGGCGTGCAGCACGCCGCGCCCGCAATTGTACAGCAGCAGGAACAGCAGCGCGAACCAGGCGAATCCGCGGCCGTAGTGGGCCGGGCGCACGGCCGTCGAGGCGATCTCCGAGCCGACCAGCCGGCCTATGAACGGTCCCGTCACGCTCAGCAGCAGCACCGCCCAGATCCACAGGTCGATGACGCTGGTCAGGTCCAACCGCAGCCACTCTCCGCTGAAGGGCAGCAGCAAGCGGATGCCGTACATGTTCGTGAAATCCAGCAGAAGATGGGTGGCTACCGCCACCATGGCCGCCAGCCAGCCGCCCAGCCAGCGCACCGGCTTCCGCCCCACCCAGCGCACCAGCACGACCGGCAGGATCGCCATCAGCGGCAGGGCCAGGAGCGAATGAGTCAAATGGCGGTGCAAATGCAAGTAATCGAGCGAACCCCCCGAGGCGGACACGATGTCGAAATCCGGCGCATTCGCCGCCAGCAGCAAAATCGCCGTCGCCCCGGGAGTCCAGCGGTTCAGGCCGATCCGGCCCAGAAACAGGCCAGTCGCCGTGTGAGTGAGGGGATCCATGGCGCGTGCCGGATTCACCATTGTAATGGCAAATTGCCGCATGGACCCCCCACGGCAGCGGGCTCCGGTTACGCGGCGACGGTCTGACGGGCGTCCTCCTCCACGGTTTCTCCGGAAATCACCGAGGGGCGCAGTTCCTTACGGATTACGCCAGCGAAATATTCGTTCAGGGGATATAGCGGATAAGGCTCCAGTTCGGCGAATATGTGTCCTAGTTTCTGCTCGATGCGATATACCGTATGAAAGAAATTACCGCGGTCGATTTGCAATTGCCGGCAGCACAGTTTCCAGTCCGCCCCGAGCAGGAAATGATACCGGAAGACCTGGTGTTCCCAGGGGTCGAGAGTCCTCCGGCTGACCAGGCAGAAGTCCGCCATGTACTCCTCGCGCTTCCGCGAGTAGGTTTTGCGGCTGTCCCGGCCCGGGCAGAACTCGAGCGAGACGGACCCGATGTGCGGCGCCAACTCCACGCACTCGCGAAAACGGTTGAAACAAGCTCGAAAGATGCCTCGAAATACGCAATTACAGGGTCTTTCCCGGCCTTTTCGCACAACCCTTACGCCGTTACCTCGGCAGTACGCGCAGGTTGCTTTTGCCAGCCCGATCGTGTTGGAACGGTTCCAATGCATTCAGATGTCCTCCCTCGGTGTGGTTCGCATGAGCTTCACACGATTTCCACAGCTTTTTCACTGTACTTCCCAGGCCGAAATCGTCAAGCTGCGCACCTTTGAATTCTTACTGAATTCTAATAGTACTGGTACCAAAATACCGCTAAGTGTACGTTTTGACACGCATTTACAGCGAGGCGCTTATCGTAGAATTCAAAAGGTATTTAAGACTGAAATACCGGTAATAATGACGGTTATAGTACTCATCTATTTCCTGCGGAAATAGGGAGAAGTTCTCTTTATGAACTTTGGCGAGCTGCAAGGCCGATTGGTCGACTTCCTCCGCGAGCGCGTGCGCAGCGGCGAGATCACGGAGCGCTCCCTGGCGCGAACTACCGGCGTGTCCCAGCCGCACATACACAACGTCCTGAAGGGCAAGCGCTATCTCTCGCTCGAAACCGCGGATGAAATCCTGCGCCAGATCCACCTCGACCTGCTGGATCTGATCGAGCCCGAAGACATGCTCGAACGGAATAAGCGGCTTTGAGCTTCGAACCGCCGAGGCTCCGCAGTCCGCCTCGCAGTATTCTGTTAGAGGAACGGGAGAATCCGCTGAACCACGCACACAGCCTGCCGGGCGCGCGCGACTGGCGCTTGAAACGGCTCGCCGAACATATCCGGTCTTTGGCCGAAAAGGACGAGAACGCCCTGCGACACGCGCGCCGCATCGCCGATATGCGCCGCTCGGCAGCCGCCGAACTGCACGCCGTATGCGCCGGCCTGGCTGCGTCGCTCAACGCCCTGCTGCCGGAAGCCCTTGTTTCTCTGGACCCTTCGGTTTTTCTACCCGAGGCCTTTCAGGAGGATTCCCCCAATCTTTTCCAGATCAACATTCGGGGCCGCATCCTGCTGATCCGCTTCGAAGGCTCGCCGGAGCTGGTTTCCACCGAGGAATTCCGCATTCCCTATACCCTGATCGGCTCCATACGGGCCTTCAAGCAGGAATGGCTGGAACAGGACATCATCGAGGAGCAGTTGGTCTTCTATACGGTCGAGGAAGCCCACTCGATGTGGCGCTTCTTTGACGCGCGCACCTATCGCTCCGGCATCCTGGATGTGGACTACCTGATCGCTCTGCTCGAACAGTTACTCTGATCGCCGGCCCCTAGTGGCTGGCGATGTGGCCGGCATATACCGCTACGCCTGAGGATCCCAGCAGCAGGATCAGGCCCACGGCGAGCAACTTCATGGTCTTCGCGCTGGTGCCCTTCCACTCGCCCAGCAGCATGCCGAGCAACTGGCTGAATAGGATCGAAGTGGCCATCTCCACCGCCCAGCCGACATAAGAGATGGACCCCATACGCGGCTCGGCGGTCTTGAAGCAGATAAACTGGCAACACCAGACGGCGCCCGCCAGGCCCGCGAAAAACAGGTTGGGGACGAGAGGAGCCGCGCGCTCAATGTAATCGCCGCCCGTCTTGTTGCGGATATTCAGGATGAGGCACCATCCCCCGTTAACGACGAATCCGCCCAGCAGCACCACCACCAGCACCGGCATGCCGGCCCAGATCACCGACGTGCGCGGTTCGGTCACCAGGGCCAGCTTCTGGATCTCGGGACCGCCCTGCAGGCCGAAGCTCATCCCCGAGCTGGTCAGCCCGCAGAAGATGGCCAGCAGCAGACCCTTGCGGAAATTGAACTCGGCCACGGCCTTGCGCTTTTCCTCTTCGGGGAGCTCGTTGGATTTGGACATCCCGGCCAGCCCCACGAACACGATGCCGATTACCGATACCAGCGCTGCCGCCACCGAAACGAGGCCCGCCGGGGTGGTGAACATGGCGGTGATGGCTTCCCTGCCCTTGAGCATGGGCGGGATCAGGGTGCCGGCGGCCGAGGTAATGCCCAGCCCCATTGCCAGCCCCAGCCCTACGCCCAGATAGCGGATCATCAGCCCGAAAGTCAGTCCGCCGAACCCCCAAACGAAGCCGCACAACGCGCAATAGACGATTTCGCCGCGCGGCGCGGCCGCCAGCACCGCCGGCGTATTGGGAGATGTGCACAGGGCCAGGATCACCGGAACCAGCACCAGCCCGAAGACGGCGTACACCATCCAGTAGCTCTCCCAGGCCCATTTGCGGACCTTCTTGAAGGGCAGGTAGAAGATGGCTCCGGCCAAACCGCCGAGCATGAAGATGAGGACGCCCACAGCGGGGTCGATGGGTGTTGCCGGCAGAGTCTGCACGAAAACTCCTCCTTCGAATAAGGGCTATTGTAATGCCTGTAGCCGGGCGGTGGTGCACGGAGCCGGTGGGGCTTCTGGAGTTTGTCCGGTTTCCGGAATATCTGTAGTACGATACGGACAGGAGAACGCCCTGAGACAGGTCAACCTCGCCGAATCGAGCGATACACGAACCGCAACCCCCAACTGGCTGATCGCCGTGCGCGCGGCCGAATCCAAGAAGGCCACCGAAATCGTGGTGCTCGACCTGACCGGAATTACCTCGTTCGCCGATTATTTCGTCATCTGCACGGGCGCCAACCAGCGCCAGGTACAAGCCATCTCCGACCAGGTGGGCCTCGATCTGAAGCAGCGCGCCGACGAACTGCCCATCAGCCTGGAAGGCTACACGCAAGCCGAGTGGGTGCTGGCCGATTACGGCGACCTGCTGGTGCACGTCTTTTCGGTCAAGGCGCGGGAATACTACGCCCTGGAGCGGCTGTGGCGCGGCGCCAAGATCCTCGAGATTCCAGCCGAGTGAAAATTTTCCTGTACTACATCGGCAAGCCCAAAGATGCGCTGGCCAACGGCATAGCCGAGGAGTTCCTGAAACGCAGCGGGCGGTACTGTACGGCCGAGATGCGCGAAATCCGTCCGGAACGCACGGACCTCTGGGCGCGCCACCCCTCGGCTCGCAAGGTGCTCCTCGACCCCGCCGGAAAGGCCATGGATTCAGCCGCTTTCACGGCGCTGGTGGAAAAATCGGAAATGCAGGGGCGGGACCTGGTTTTTGTGGTGGGGGCGCACGATGGCCTGCCGCCCGGCTGGCCGGAGCGCGCCGACCTTCTGCTTTCGCTTTCCACCATGACGTTTCCGCACGAGTTGGCGCGGGCCGTGCTGGCGGAGCAGATCTACCGCGCGCTGGCCACCTTGCGGGGCCATCCCTACCCGCGATAAGGTGTATTTGGCATGTCTTGGTTCAAACGCGACAAATCGCCCGACGAGAAGCTTCCCAACCTCAGCGATGCCGAACGCCGCGTGCGCACCGAGGGGCTGTGGCAGAAATGCGAAAGCTGCCGCCAGATCGTCTGGAAGAAGGAACTGGAGGCCAACTGGAATGTCTGCGCCAAATGCGGCGCGCATTCGCGCCTGGATGCGGTGTCGCGCCTCAAGCTGCTGCTCGACGGCGGCGAATACGAGACCTTCGACCACGAACTGCGCTCCGCCGATCCGCTCGGCTTCGTGGACAACAAACCCTACCGCGAACGGCTGGTGTCCATGGAGAAGGCTACGCATCTGCCCGAGGCCTTGATCGCGGCGGCCGGCTGCATTGAGGGCCGCCCGGTCGAGATCTGCGCGCACGAGCCGCGCTTCATCGGCGGCAGCCTGGGCAGCGTGGTCGGCGAGAAGATTGCGCGATCCATCGAGCGCGCCATCGCGCGGCGCAGACCGCTGGTGATCGTCTCGGCCTCCGGCGGCGCGCGCATGCAGGAGGGCGCCATCAGCCTGATGCAGATGGCCAAGATCGCGGCCGGGCTGATGCGCCTGGACGAGGCGCGCCTGCCCTTCATCAGCGTCCTGACCGACCCCACCACCGGCGGCGTGACCGCCAGTTACGCCATGCTTGGCGACCTGAACATTGCCGAGCCGGGTGCGCTGATCGGCTTCGCCGGGCCGCGCGTGATTGAGCAGACCATCCGCCAAAAGCTGCCGGAAGGCTTTCAGCGCAGCGAGTTCCTGCTCAAGCACGGCATGCTGGATGCCGTGGTCCCGCGCCTCGAATTGAAGCC
>CAYRWE010000205.1:0-9040 GCA_964427655.1 uncultured Solibacteraceae bacterium
GCGGCAAGGCCGGCCGCGAGTTGCCGGGGATCGTCGACCAGGTCGTCTCGATGGCGCTGTTTACCGCCGATGCCGAGGGCTGGCGGCACGATCCTGAGCACGGCATCGAACGACGCTTGGTGTGCCGCGCCGCCAATGCCTTCGGCCTGCCGGCCAAGGATCGCTCCGGCCGCCTCAACGAGACCGAGCCGCCCGACCTCGGTGCGCTGCTCAGCAAGATCAACACCCCCGCGAAAGGCTGACCCAGCATGACCTTTGATATGAACGACGCGGAGCTGCCGCGCGGCTCCGACCTGATCCCCGACGGCAGCTTCGTGAAGGTCTCCATGACGCTCCGTCCGGGCGGGCTCGACGGCGAGGGAGAGGCCGATCGCGGCCTGCTCAAGGCGGCCAGGACACCGGGCAGCGACGTGCGGATGCTGGACTGCGAGTTCACCGTCGTCGCCGGCCCTCATGCCAAGCGGAAGTTCTGGCAGATGTTCACCGTTGCCGGCGGCAAGGTCGATGAGCAGGGCGTCTCGATCGGTTGGAAGATCTCCAAGGGTGTCTTCCGGGCGATGATCGACAGCGCGCTCGGCCTCGACCCGCAGGACATGAGCGATGCGGCCAAGGCCAAGCGTGTGCTGCGTGGCCTGTCCGACCTGCAGGGCATCACCTTCGCGGCGAAGCTCAGGATCGAGCCGGCCAATGATCCCCGTTACGGCGACAGCAACCGGCTGGATCGCGTGGTGCTGCCGACCGAGGCGGAGTGGCGACGCATCATGGACGGCGAACCGGTGCCGGCACAGCCCAGCACGCGCACGGCACGGCCAGTACCGCCACCAGCGAGCGCCGCACCGGCATGGGCGCCACCTGCTGCCACCGCTCCCGCCCAGGCGCCGCTGTGGGCCCCGCCGGCCAAGACGGCGCCCGCCGCCCCTCCCCCCACCCAGATCCCCGCGGGCGGCCCTTCTTGGTTGAACGGCTGAGCGCGAGGGATGGGACGCCGGCATGGCGCGCAGGAGATGGCGGGCAAGTTCCGCTCGACGGCTGGCCGAGCGATCGACCGTCGCGCTGCCGACGGCGACAGCGGCGGAACTCGTTAGCCGCCACACCTGCGCGCTGTGCGGGCGCGAGGCGCGCGGCCCCGGCTACACCCACGAACTCCGTTTCGGCTGCTTCCCGACCTACGCCTTCTGCTCGGGCAGTTGTCTCGCGGTCGGTTCGGCCATGGCACGGAGGTGCAACGGCGTGATCGACAAGACCACCATGGAAACTCAAGCCGTCAAGGATGCGCGGCGTTACTTCGCCGAAGTTCTGACCGAACTCGGACTCATGGCCCCGTTCCACGACCGCAGCGCGGCGGAGATCGACCGCATCATCGAGTCCTGCATCGACGGTTTCCAGGACTCGATGCGCCGGCAGGCAGCGCAGCGCGATCCGATGGACAGCCCAATTCCATTTTGAGAGGCATTCGGTGCTTCTGGACCTGAACCACCAGTCAGGATTCGTTTACGGGTGCGAGACCGCCAGCCCCGACACCACGGCGCGCGTCAATGGTCACGTCGACGCGGCGCTGCTCGACCGACATGCGCGGCAGCGACCGCGCGACTATCTGGGCGGCAGCCGCGTCGGCGAGCCGTGTGCCCGGAAGCTGATCTACGAGATCACCCACGCGCCCAAGGACCGCGACCGCGACTTCGACGCGCGCATTCTTCGCGTGTTCGATGCGGGCCACCAGTTCGAGGCGCTGTCCATCCGTTGGCTGCGTCAGGCCGGCTTCGACCTCCGGGACCGCGGCGCCGACGGTGAGCAGTTCGGCTTCAGCGTCGCCGGTGGCCGGCTCCGCGGCCACGCCGATGGCGTGATCGTCGCCGGCCCGGACGTCGGCATCCGTTGGCCTGCTCTCTTCGAGCACAAGGCCCTGAACACCAAGTCCTGGAGCGATTTGGTGAAGCGCGGCCTGCGCGTCTCCAAGCCGATCTACTTCGCCCAGGTGCAGCTCTATATGGCCTACTTCGACCTCGACGTGGCGCTGCTGACCGCGCTGAACCGCGACACGCTCGCCCTCTTTCACGAGGCAGTGCCATTCGATGCGGCCGAGGCGCAACGCCTCTCGGATCGGGCAGTGGACATCCTCCGCGCCGCCGAGGCGGGCGAACTGCCGCCTCGCGTAGCTGCCCACGCCGATTTCCACCTCTGCCGCTTCTGCCCCTACGCGACGCGATGCTGGGAAGCGCCGGCGTGAGCTTCACCCCGTCGCCGCAGCAGGCGGCTGCAATCACCGAGATCGTGCAGTGGTTCCAGACCAGGACCATCCTGCAACAGGTCTTTCGGCTGTTCGGGTACGCGGGAACCGGAAAGTCCACCATCGTTGCCCACGTGATCGAGGCGCTTGGCCTCAGCCATATGCACCGGGACAACAGTTGCAGCCCGGGTGTGGTGTTTGCCGCGTTCACCGGCAAGGCCGCCCTGGTGATGACCCGCAAGGGTACGCCGGCGTGCACCATCCACGGCCTGATCTATCGCGTCTCGGAGGCGACGCCGGAGGAGATCGACCGCGTCGAGAAGGAGCTGTTTGATCTGCGCCGCGGCCTCGGTCGGATGGGACACGCCGAGCGGGCCTTCGCGGCGACGCAGATCCGGCGCCTTGAGTTGCGTCTCGCCGACATCCACCAGCCCCAATTCGTCCTCAACGATCAATCGATGGTGCGCGACGCCGAGCTCATCGTGCTCGACGAGGTGTCCATGGTCGGGCCGGAGATGGCGGCCGATCTTCTGGCCTTCGGCAAGCCCATCCTGGTGCTCGGCGATCCCGGCCAGCTGCCGCCGATCAAGGGCACCGGTGCATTCACCGACGTGGCGCCGGACGTGATGCTGACCGAGATCCATCGTCAGGCCGGCGAGAGTGCAATCGTCCGCCTCGCCACCATGGCCCGGCAACACCAACCCATCCCTTACGGCGAGCACGATCCGCTGGTCTGGAAGATGCCGCGTCATGCGGTCACACCGAAGCAGATGCTGAACGGCGGCCAGGTGATCTGCGGCCGCAACGCCACCCGTCTGCAGCTGAACGGAGCCATGAAGCAGACGGCCGGCTTCCCAGGCGCCTATCCAGAGGGGCGTGGCGAGAAGATCATCTGCCTCAAGAACCGCCACGACCTCGGGCTCATCAACGGTATGTTCGTCACGCTGGACGACGTGCGGAGCGAGGATCATCTGGCCTTTACAGCCAACGTCACCACCGAGGACGGTGCTACCGTCGGCGGGCGCCAGCGCTTCTACAAGGGCCATTTCGACGACCACATTGCCTTCGACGCCGACCGGCTGCGGCGCGATTGGCGCGATATGCGCGGTCTGATCGAAACCGTCTGGGGCTACGCGATCACCTGCCACAAGGCGCAGGGAAGCGCATGGCCGAACGTGATCGTCTACGACGACGGACTCGGCCGCACTGCCGATGACCGTGCCCGCTGGCTCTACACCGCCATCACGCGCGCCGAGCGGGGGCTGGTGATCCTTGATTGACTTCAATGCGACCGAGCCGGCCGCGATCCGCTATGACATCGAAGAGATCGTCGGCCGCCTTCGGGCAACCGCCGAGCGCTGGGTGCCGGACTACTTCCGCCACGGCAAGCGCGATGGCGACGCCTGGCGGCTCGCCAATATCCAGGGCGATCCACCCCGCAAGCAGGGCTCCTGTGTCATTGCCCTGCGCGGCGAACACGCCGGCGACTGGCACGACTTCGATGGTGGTCAGGGGGGCGGGCCGCTCAGCACACTTGAGCAAGGCGCCCACCGCACCGGCCGCGAGTTGCTTGCTGAGGCAGCCGAACTCGTCGGGTGGTCGCCAGCTGTGCCACCACAGCGTCAGGCACCGCCACCGCCAACGCCCGAGCGCGATACGTCGGCCGAGGTCACGTTCGTACTGGAACGTGCGCGGGCAATCGCCGGCACGCCTGCCGAGATGTATCTCCGCGGCCGCGGTCTCATCGCGCCCCCGCAGGCAGACCTCGCCTACCACCCCGACCTGACCGACCGGGAGACCCGCCGCGGCTACGACGGGCTGCTCGGCAAGGTCCGCGATCTGGCCGGCCAGATCATCGGCTTGCAGCGGATCTACCTGGCTCCGGATCCAGATCAACCCGACCGTGTGGCCAAGGCACCGATCGGCAGCGCGCGCAAGATGCTGGGCCGGATCGCCGGCGGCGCCGTACGGCTCGCCCCGATCCGCGGCGATGGCTTGCTGGCGCTCAGCGAGGGCATCGAGACCGGGCTCGCCGCCATGATGGCCTGCCCTGACCTGCCGGTCTGGGCGGCACTGTCGACGTCAGGCCTCGAGCAGGTGCGGCTCCCGCCCGAGGCGCGCCGCGTGCTGATCCTGGCCGATCACGACGCTTCCGGTGCCGGGCTGCGCGCCGCCGAGACAGCGGCCACGGTCATGCGCGGCCAAGGGCGCGCCGTCGCCATCACGTTGCCGGCCGAGCCAGGCCAGGACATCAACGACGTGCTGCTGCTTGCGGGGCCCGAGGCGGTGGCGGCGCTGATCGGGCAAGGCCTCGCCCTGCTGTCGCCGGCACCGTTGCCGCAGCCGGAATCCGAGACCGGGCGCCATCAGCCATTGGGCTTCGTGGAACCCGCGGCACAGCGTCCGTTGCTGCGTGCCGACGAGGGTGATCTCGACCGCGCCACGCGTCGCGCTTGGAGAGTCGTTCACGCCTCCAACGCTTCGCCCTGGCTGTACCGGCTCGGCGCCGAACCGACCTGGGTCGTGCCTGACGACGATGGTAGGCCAATGACGGTCACGGTCCGCGACGAGCGCCTGCGCCACATGCTGGCCCGTCTCGCTGACTGGAGACGCGCCGGCCCGAACGAGACACTGGTCCCGGCGCCGCCCCCCAGCGGAGTCGTGAAGTCGCTGGTGGCGACGCCCGACCCGGCGCTGCCCGTGCTCGGCGGCATCGTCACGGCACCGGTGTTTGGCCGCGGCGGCGTGTTGCTCACTCAGTCCGGCTACCACCCCGACGCGAGGCTGCTCTACTGCCCGGCGCCTGGCTTTCGGCTGCCGCCTGTTCCGGACTGCCCGTCACCACAGGAGATCGCAGCCGCCCGCATGCTCCTGGTCGACGACCTCCTCGGCGACTTCCCGTTCGTCGGGGAAGCCGAGCGCGCCCACGTGCTCGCGCTGCTGCTGCTCGGCTTCGTGCGGCCGATGATCGGAGGCCCGACGCCGCTGCACATGATCGAGAAGCCGACGCCCGGCACCGGCGCCACGCTGATGGTCGACGCCGTCGCGATGATCCTCACCGGCAGCAGCGCGGCCGTGATGGCGGAGGGACGCGACGAGGACGAGTGGCGCAAGCGGTTGACCGCCAAGCTGCGCCAACTTCCCACGTTGCTGCTGATCGACAACCTGCGCCGCGAACTCGACAGCTCGGCACTGGCTGCCGCACTCACCGCTCCATTCTGGGAGGACCGCATCCTCGGCGTCTCGGAAATGACGCGCCTGCCGGTGCGCTGCGCCTGGATCGCGACTGGCAACAACCCGTCCTTCTCCAACGAGATTGCCCGACGCTTGGTCCGCATCCGGCTCGACGCGCAAACCGACCAGCCCTGGCGCCGCGAGGGGTTCCGCCACCCCGACCTGATGGGCTGGGTGCAGGCCAATCGCGGCGCGCTCGTCGCCGCCTGCCTCACACTATGCCGGGCCTGGATCGTCGCCGGTCGGCCACAGGGCGAGCGCAGCCTCGGCAGCTTCGAGTCCTGGGCGCACACCATCGGCGGCATCCTGGCCATCGCCGGCGTCGGTGGCTTTCTGGCCAACCTGGACGAGACCATGCGTGCCTCGGACAAGGAAGGGCCGGCCTGGAGTGGGTTCATTGAGACTTGGTGGGATCGGTTCGGCAGCGCCGAGGTGAGCGTCGCCGATCTGGTTGGCTTTGCGCAGGCAGCCGAGCCGGCCCTGCCAATCGCCTCCAAGGCCGACCACGGCTTCAAGGTGGCCTTCGGCATGGCCCTGCGGAAACTCCGCGACCGGGCATTCCGGATCAGCGATCGCATGGTGCGAGTGCGCTCCGGGGGCATCCAGCACAGCGCACAGCGATGGCGACTGGAGCCGATCCACGAAGGCGTGGACGCCAGGCCGCCCTCTCCAGCTCCAGCCAAGCCAGGCGCGGGGAGTCTTTTCGTTGCGGGGGAGTCTTTGTCGGAAAGACTCCCCTCCGAAACTCAGAGTGAAATCAACGCGGTGGGGAGTCTGGGGAGTCTGGGGAGTCTTTTCCCTACCCCCATGTGTGTACGCGCGCACACGCGCATGAAAGAAGGGTCGGAAAAAGACTCCCCAGACTCCCCGGACTCCCCAACCCCAGGGAATGCCTCGATTTCGGCATGGGGGTCTTCGGGGGAGTCTCCCAACGCAGTCTCCCAAAGACTCCCACCCCCCGCCTGGCTGGATGGGGTGCCCTGATGCGCCCACCCGCAACCGGGCCGCCGCAGCGGTCAGCACCCCGACCGAGCCGGACGACGACGGCGAGCTCCGCCAAGAACCGCGCCGTCGCCGCCGGCACCAGGACAGACCCCGATCAGGAGACCACCCATGGCATCCGCGACTCTGATCGCGCCGGCGCCCGATGCAAGCCGCGCTCCCACAACACCGCCACTCGTTCTCGCCGACCGTTCCGTGCTGGCGCTCGACCTTGGTACGACCACCGGCTGGGCGCTGCGCACCGGCGACGGCCGGATCACTTCCGGCACGCTGACCTTCAAGCCGAGCCGGTTCGAGGGCGGCGGCATGCGCTACTTACGCTTCCGCCGCTGGCTGGCTGAGATCGCCGATCTGGCAGACGGGCTCGGCCGCATCGCGTTCGAAGAGGTCAGATCCCATGCGGGCACCGACGCGGCGCACATTTATGGCGCGTTCCTCGGCCACCTGACGGCCTGGTGTGAGGAGCGTGCGATCCCCTACGAGGGCGTGCCGGTTGGCACCATCAAGCGGTTTGCGACCGGCAAGGGCAACGCGGGAAAAGAGGCCGTCATTGCAGCGATCAAGGCCCGTGGCTTTGCGCCGGCCGACGACAATGAGGCCGACGCGCTGGCACTGCTGCTCTGGGCCACCGAGGCGCAGGGACGCGCGGCATGAACCTGCCGGGCGCCCCGCGGCCGCCCCGCTCGTGCCTGGACGTTGCCCGCACGGCAACCGACGCGGCCACGCTCGACGCCTTCCGCCGGCGTGCCTGGCATGACCAGGGCATCGCTGCCCTCCGCATCACCGACATCACCGACCCCTGGCTGCGCCAGGCGGTCACCAACGAGGCAACGCGGCGCTGGGGGCCGCGAGGAGGAGGACACAACCATGGCCGCTAAGCGGAAGGCGAAGCAAAGCCCGGTTCAGCTGGACGATCTGTCCAAGCCGACCGCCTGGCGCATGCAGCACGGCGGCTTCGACCCGAGCATGGACACCGACCCGGACACCGGCGCGGTCGTCAGCCACCGGCGTGCGGTGGACACGCTCGGTCTGATGTACGCGAACGGCACCATCACGCCGACCATGCACGATGCCGGCGTCATCTTCCGCAGCCTGTTCCGCACCGCCGCGCTGGATGGCATGCCAACGTCGCGACTGCTGCGGGTCTCGGCCACCGGCACGGACGCCGCCTCGGTACGGCAGACCGATGCGCGACACCGCGTTGCCGCCGCGCTGGATGCGCTGGGTGGCCACACCAGCCCAGCCGGCTCCTGTGCGTGGTTCGTGCTCGGGGAGGAGTTCTCGCTGCGGACTTGGGCGACACGGCGTGCCTGGTGCGGCAAGCCAATCCACGGGCCAATGGCGCAGGGCGTGCTGGTGGCAACCCTCGGCACGCTGGCGATGCACTTCGGCCTGACACCGCGCCCCGGTGCGGCGTGACTGATCTTGGCGTGAGGTGCCTACGGTGCTGCCGGACTGGCGTCTGGGGAACCCGCCATGCCTATGGCGGACTTCAGACGGGGCCCAAACACCGCCTTGAATTTCAGCAGCCGTTGGATCAGCCACTCGCGGATCTCTTCGTCGTGAGCCGTCGCATAAGCAATTGAGGTATTGTCACGGACAACTGAGATACGGGAAGCACGCCTGTTGTCGAGTCTCTCCCATACTAACGACTCGACAACTTCCGCTTGCAAGGCGATCTCGTCAGACTTCAGCGCATCGAAAATTGCCTTATTCTTCACTGCGTCACCAACGTCGATATATAGTTCGACACGCAGCCTATTACCAGATGGGAAAGTCGCCCCGTAAGTGATACCATTCGTGCCACTAGAGAATGAATACCAGTTCTGCGGCTGAGCTACTTTGGCGTTTGTAAATTTGTACTTTTCTCGAAGATCGTCTATCAAGCCTTGATAAAACTCTTGATACGCAATGGTGTTGTCGGATGCCGACTTGCCGGCAGATGCGGCGGTAGTCTTCGCCCAGGCATTCGGTGACGCAGCCAGCTTGAACACGACCGCCGGGAGAGAGCCCGAGATGCGGATCACTTCGAGGGCTATCATGAAGAAGTCGAGGGTCTCGCGCGTGTGCCGGTTCAGGAAGTCGATCGCTTCCCGGTGCTCTTCCCGGACTTTCGGCGCGATCCACACGATAACTGCAGCATCCAGGCCCGCTGCGTAAGTTATCAGCTGGCCGAGGTGCCCGTGATCTGTTTGGGCCAGCTGGTTCTCTATGATGACGCGCCTACCGCTTCCGGTATCACGGGCCTCAATGTCACACGCGAAAGATCCCACCGACGCTTCGGTCTTCACGAGTTCTAGGTCGAGGCCCAATGTCTCTCCGAGTAGCGCGAGGTTCTCTCCAAGCCAGGGAGTGAAGTCCACGGCTTCCATCGCCCAGATGGACTTGGGATCAACATACTCGAGCTTTCCTAACGGTATCGTCACGACAGCCGCCCTCTTGCCGGCGACAAGTCTGGGGCCTGCTTCGATCTAGGTCCAGAGGGAGTTGATAACGATCCGATCGCCGGGTGGCGTAGCAGCACTGTTACAATTCACCCCATGGCGGCCCGCGAATCGATGATCGTAGAATCCTCCC
>CAYRWE010000206.1:0-9038 GCA_964427655.1 uncultured Solibacteraceae bacterium
GCGCCACGCCCATCGCCATGGGCGAGCTGTTCAACAGCCCGCACGAATGGCAGCCGCTCATCTCCGAGCGCCTCATCGATTACATTCGCGTACACGTGACGCAGACGGGTGGATTCACGCCCGCGCGCAAGATCGCCATTCTGGCCGAGAATTTCGGAGTCAAGACCGCCTGGCACGGGCCGGGCGACGTTTCGCCCATCGGCCACATGGCCAACGTGACGCTGGACGTGGTGAGTTACAACTTCGGAATCCAGGAATACTCGGCTTTTAACGAACGCACCCGCGAGATCTTCAGCGGCTGCCCGGAAATGAAAGAGGGCTATTTGTACGTGAACGAGAAGCCCGGCTGGGGCATCGAGATCGACGAAAAGGCCGCGGCCAAGGCGCCTTTCACTTCGGGACGCGACAACCTGAACGGCGGTTGGGGCGAAATCCGCCTGCCCGATGGGACAGTCATTAAACAATGAGGTTCACCATGAGAAGTCTTCGAAAGATTCCGATCGGCGGGCTGCTCCTTGCATGGATGCTGCCGCTGGCGATGGCGCAACAGGCCATCCTTTACGTCGGCACTTATACGCGCGGAGCCAGCAAAGGCATCTATGCCTACCGCTTCGATTCCGCGAGCGGAAAGGCAACCTCGATCGGGCTGGTGGGCGAGACGCCTAACCCGTCCTTCCTGGCGACGTCGCCCAATGGAAAATTTCTCTATGCCGTGAACGAGATCAACCAGTACCAGGGCGAGAAGGCGGGCAGCGTTAGCGCGTTCGCCATCGATCGCTCGAGCTGGCAGTTGAAGCCGCTCAACGTGGTCTCCTCGCGCGGCACGGGTCCCTGCCACTTGGTGGTGGATCATACCGGCAAATGCCTTCTGGCGGCCAACTACAACAGCGGCAGCGTGGTCTCTTACCCGGTGAAGGAAGACGGCAGCCTGGGCGCGCCTTCGACCTTCGAGCAGCATAGCGGATCGAGCGCCAACCCGCAGCGCCAGAGCGGGCCGCACGCCCACTCCGTGGTGCTCTCGCCGGACAACCGCTTCTTCCTGTCTGCCGACCTGGGGCTGGATGAGATCTTCACGTATCGTCTGGATCCGGCCAAAGCGACTTTCACGGCCGCCGATCCGGCGTTTGTGAAAGTGAAGCCGGGATCGGGGCCGCGCCACATCGCATTCTCTCCCAATGGCAAGTTCGTCTACGCCGTGGAAGAGATGGCCTCTAATGTGACCGCATTTTCCTATAACGCTTCCACCGGGAGCCTGACCGAGATTCAGACGATCGCGATGCTTCCCAAGGATTTCACGGGCGTCAGCACGGCCGCCGAGGTCGAGGTACACCCGAACGGCAAATTCCTGTATGCCAGCAACCGCGGGCACGATAGCATCGCGGTGTACTCGATCGACGCGGCCGGCAAACTGGCCCCGGTGGACACCACCCCGAGCGGCGGCAAGGTGCCGCGTAGCTTCACCATCGATCCCAGCGGAAATTGGCTGGTGGCGGCCCACCAGGATGCCGGCGGCATCACGCTGTTTCACATCGACACCAAGACCGGCAAGCTGGCTAAGGCCGCCGACTCGCTGGATGTGCCATTCCCGGTTTGCGTGATATTTCTGAAAGGGCGCTAAACATGACGAAACTACTTCTGGTTCTGCTCTCCGGATTTACGCTGGCCTCGGCGCAGTCCGACGCCAACGCATCCAAGGAGGTGCTGGCCGCCTCGGATGCCTGGCGGCAGGCGATGATGAAGAAGGATGCCGCCGGATTGGAGAAGTACCTTCACCCCGATCTCACCTATAGCCACTCCAACGGCCGCACCCAGTCGAAGGCGGAGGTGATTCAGTCCGCCATGGGCAAGACGGTGATTGAGGCGATCGATTTCAGCGAGACCACCGTGCGCGTTTACGGCACGACCGCGCTGATCAAGGCGAACGTGGATATGCGGAACGCCAATGACGGCAAATCCACTACGTCTCATCTGAGCGTCCTGCACGTGTGGATCAAGGGGCCGGCGGGCTGGCAGATGGTGGCGCGCCAGGCGGGCACGCTGAGTCCCCCGACAACTCCGTAGCTCGCCGGAACTTCGCATGAGCGGCCGCGGCGATGCGGATGGCGTCGCGGCCGCCCTTCAATTCTCAGTTAGAATCGTGGTGTGCGCAACGTCCTCGCGTTTCTCATTCCAGTTCTCATTCCTATGTTGCCGCTCTCAGCCGCCCCATTCGATATCGATCACGTCATCGTAGCGGGCCGGGACCTGAAAGCCATGCAGGCAGCGCTGGCCGCGGTGGGCCTCGCCAGCGAATATGGCGGCCCGCATACCAACCATGCCACGGAGATGTCCCTGACCAGCTTCCCGGATGGCTCGTATCTGGAACTGCTCGCCATGCAGCCGAATGCCGACGCCAAGGCGGTGGCCGCGTACGTCTGGGCCAAGCAAATAGAGAGCCAGCCCGGACCGTGTGCCTGGGTGGTGCGGGTGAAGGATTTCGATGGTGAGATCAAGCGGCTGCGTGAAGCCGGCGTGAAGGTGGACGACGCCGTGCGCAACGGGCGCGTGCGGCCGGATGGCACCCGCCTGGAATGGGAGGCTGCCAAAATCGGCGAGGATCCCACCGGCACCTTTTTCCCTTCCCTCGAACACGATTTCACACCGCGACAGAACCGCGCTTCGCTCACGGGCAAGCCCACCACGCGCGATTTCGGCGGCGTCGCCAAGGTGGTGATTGCAGTCCGCGACATGGACCGGGCGATCCAGCGATTCCACCAGGCCTACGGCGTCCCCCCGCCGATCAAGCAGGTGGATGCCGCGTTTGGCGCGCAACTAGCTCTGCTGGGCAACATACCGGTGATTCTGGCCGCGCCGCTGAACGGGCGATCATGGCTCAACGATCGCCTGGCGCGATTCGGAGAGGGACCGTGCGCCTTCGTGCTATCGGCGCGCCGGCCGGGCGCCTATAAGCCAGCGTCCCGAACGCGGTGGTTCGGAGTGGATATCTCGTGGTTTGACGCGGAGAAGCTGGGCTGGCGTCTGGGTTACGAATAGAGGCTGCGGCGGTGGCGGCGGAGTCTTCGCGCCTGCGTCCCACGGGGCGGCACAGGGTCCCTCGTCCCGAAGCGCCTCATGCCGCGTCACCGCGTGCCGGTTCCCGTGCGAAGGCGCCTCCGCCCGCTCAGCGCATCTACTGATAAGCGGGTGTGTTCGCGGCTCCCGTAACTCCTGTGAAGATGCCGAGACCGATCGATCCTCCCGCGGTCAGCGGAGCTGAGAACGAACCGATTGCTCCAGTGGTTATTTCCAGGAGAGTACCGATCGAACTCCCCGCCGGTAACTGCGTCAGGATCGAGGGCGGCACGGTAAAGGTCTGAGCGCCGGCGGTGGTCGTACAGATGAACGACACGGAAGTCGTCACGCCGGAGGCAGTCGCGCCGGAGCTTCCGATGACTTCCAAAAGGTCCGAGGCATTTCCGCCCGTCCAGTTGAGTGTCAGTCCTTGGCTTCGAACGACCGTGGATGGCAAGCCCCCGGTAACCACCAGCGGATTGCCAACGTTTACCGAGGCGGAGAACTTACCAATGTCCTTCCCGCCGGCTCCGTTCAATGTGTAAGTTCCGGCCACAATCGATCCGTTTACCGCCCCCGGTACACCCGAACCCGTGCCGATCGTCAGCTCGTAGACGTCGCTCGTCTCCGTCAACGGAGTGTTCGTCAGGCTGGAACCGGCCGGTCCGGTCAGCGTGATGACACCGGCATCCAGGTGAACGGTTACCGCAGGGTTGACCACTACCGTACCGGGGCCGCTCGTGACCGTATAGACGGTGCAGGATCCCGAAGTAGACGTTGCGTAGGTCGATGACGACGTGGCCGAGGCCAGCTCGAAGCCGGTGTACTGCGTGAACGCCCCGCTGGCCGCGTTGTACGGGGCCGCGAGCTGCGGGCTCGTTTCGGAGAGCAGGGAAAAGGTGCCGACGGTATAGGTTCCACCCTGATCGAGCTGCTGCAATTGGGCCGTGGTGAAACCGGCGAGCACACAGGCATCGGAATTGGGATCCGGCGCGATGGCGATGAAGGTGGGATTGCTCAGCACGCCGTTCACCGAGATTTGAAACGACACCGTGCAGCCTGTGGGAACATTGGAGGGCAGCGTGAAGACGATTTGATCCACTCCGGCGAGCGTCGGGCCGCGGCCCGCGTAGTTCGGAGTAATGGCCATGCCGCCCACGATCGCCTGCACGTTGCCGCCGTTCTTTAAGAAGTCGTAGCCCGCCGATCCCACGTTATCGCCGCCAGGCACCGGCCCTAATCCGGTGCCCCAGGCGATCAGGGGCTGTCCCGGCTTGGCCGGCGAAATGGTGACGCCCGACACAGTGCCGGTTGTGAACCGGTCGATGTCCAGTTCCGTCGGCGAAATATAATTCTGCACGATCGCGAGGCCGGCGCCCGAGGCGTCCTGTGTGAACAATCCCGGTTTGCTTTGCACCACCTGAACCGCAAAGGGCGTGCTCGTGGAGCCGCTGTTGGTCACCGTCAGGTTATAGCTCCCGGCGGCCAGAGTGGAAGGCAGCACCGCGGCAAGCTGGTTCACGCCGCTCTGATTGTAGGTGTAGAGCATGTAGGCGCTTGTGCCGGTCCCGCCCGACGTGGGAGTTAGAGTGATGCTAACGCTGCTATATGTGGTCAGGAGGGGAAAGCCCGAAGAGTTGTACCCGCTGGCGCTGAGGTTCGAACCCTTCACCACGAAGATGCCGCCGTCGGCAACGCCCGGAGTATAGCTTCCGGCGTCCAGTACCGCCGTCACGGTTGGCGTAGGCCCGGATGTGGTGGCGCCCCCTCCGCCGCTGCCTCCGGTGGTGATCGATCCGGAACCGGTGAAGCTGAAGACCAAACCGGTTGAGGCCGAGCCGAGCGAGGTGCCGGAGAGCGACGCGAACGACCCGGTCGATCCGCTATAACTGGTGCCAGTGCCACCGGTTATGGTGGCGGAACCGTTGCCCGATGCGGTCGTGCCCAACAGGAAGGCCGTCGGCAACGTTATAGTACCGGTCAGGTTACCTCCGGACATTTGGATGGTGAAGTTCCCCGAAACCGTGGTTGCGGTGGTGCTGGCGATCGGAAAGCTCGCGCTGAAGGCTCCGGTGACGTCAGGAATGCCCGGGCTGAATCTTGCCGACCCGGCAATGGAAATAGAGGTTGGGGTGCCGTTGAAGGGCCCGGCGATAGCCTCTACGGTTATGTTTGTGCTGGTCGGAGTTGCCGCCTGAATGCCGGCGCAAAACAACAGAGTCAGAACCAGAAATCCGCACGTGCGGGACATGGGAACGGGACCCCCTCTTCATTGGGGCAGCAGTGGCGCAAACCCCTTGCGTCCATTAAATACTGAAATTCGGCCGCCGTACCTCAGAATTGCGAAGAGTGCGTGCGGATCGCTACTGTTTGCACAGGCGCGGCGAGCCGGCCCTCAATCGTCGCCGCCCCAGGTCAGCAGCTCCCGCTCCGGCGCCGGCTCCGGCTCCAGGCCGGTGACGCGCAGGCCAATGCTCTCGGTCGGCAGAATGTCGCGCCATTGCTCCACTAACTGCCGGTACGCTTTGCCCACCGGCCGGATCTTGCGGTCCAGATCGTATAGCCCCAGCGGGTTCACGTGGCCGTTATCTTCGCGCAGGATGCTGTCCCAGTCCACCTGGTCGGTGAGGCTGTACCAGGTGAAGCCGGTGATGGGCACGCCATCGTCCTTTAGGCGGATCATGTTGGCCCACTCTTTCCACAGCCAGCCCGGCGCGCGCGCCGCGTCGCCCAGATTGGTTTCCGTGTGCATGACCGGCAGATGATAGCGCTCGTAATATTGGCGCGTGATCACGTAGTAACCGAAGATTTCGCCGGCAGGCTTGATCTCTCCGCCGCTCGTCACCAGGTGCTCGTTAGTGACGTAGTAGTCGTTGCCCATCACACAATAGGGCCGCAAGTGCGCGGCCTCTTCCAGAAACCAATGATATTCCTGGCGCGACATGCCGTTGTCCATCAGGTATTCGTACATCACCCCGCGTACGTCGTGGCCGTAGGAGAGATCGAGCGAAAGGAAGCGCTTGTGATTGAGGACCGCGGCGGTGCCGTGCGCGGCGGGATCGGCCGGGTGAAAATACTCCGAGGATTCGCTCTGAATGAACAGCGCGTGCGGCTGCACCTCCAGAATGGCCTGCTCGGCCATCAGGTTGGCCTGCGCCAGGTGCTTGAGAGCGGTGACGAAGCCGCGGTCCGATTTCAGGCGCTCGTTCCACCAGCCGTTCTGTCCGGAAAAAGTGGCGCACACGAAAATCTCGTTGACCGGAGTGTAAAAGCGCACCCACGGGAAACGCCGCGCAAAGGCCCCCGCGTAGGCGGCGAACAGCCGCGGCCAGTCGGGATTCTGGAAGCTGCCCACCCAGTCCGGCACCCCGAAATGGCACAAATCGGTGATCGGATTGATGGCCAGGCGGCGCAGTTCCGCGTAAGTCCGGTCCGCGAAATCCCAATCGTACTTACCCGCCGCCAGGTGCGTGCGATAGTACGGCGGGCCGTAGCGCAGGTACTCCAGGCCGGTCTCCACGACCAGTTGGAAATCCTCCTTCCAAAAGTCGTAGTGCCGGCACTTGGCCATTTCGTCGACGCGCAGATCTCGGCCGTCCCGGCCCGTCACCACGGGATAGCTGTTCTCGATTCCGGTGGCGAACAGGAAACTGGCCGGCCGCCGGGAACGCGGTCTGGCGCGCTTCACGAATGCCTCACTGAGACGCCAGGGGTTATCTTCATACCCGGGGAAGCAGCAATTCGCTTGCCGCGGGAGAGATTACGGTTTCGCGGGAGCGGCCAGCGACGGAGGGGCTGCCGGGGGCTTCGCGGCCGTGAATCCGGGAGTGGGATAATCCACCTTCGTGGCGCGGTCGATCTGCGCCATCCACTCGCTGCCGTGCTGCTGTTGCAAGGCGGTGAAGATCTCGTCACGGACCTGCTGCAGCGGGCGGTAGGTGATCTCCTCGGCACGGAACAAGTAAAACCCGTTGGGCTGCCGCACCGGTTCGCTGACCTCGCCTTGCTTCAATTGGAAGATGGCCGTGCGCATGGCGTCGGGGATATTGTCGCTCACGCGAATCGTCAGAAACTCTCCATCCTTGGCACGCGAGGCTTCGTCGTCGGAGTTTTCTTTTACCAGCTTCACGAAATCGGCGCCCTTGCGGATCTCCTCCAGCAGAGCGGTGATTTTGGCCTTGGCCTGCTCTTCGGTCAGGGGCTTCTTGGCGATCGCCGCGGGCGTCGCGGAGCTGAACGACACGTACAGCGCTTTCACCCGGACCGACTTGTACTTCTCCTTGTGGCCGTCGTAATACTTGGCGATCTCTTCGGGATCGACCTTCATGAGACTCATCGACATCATCAGCTTGGTCTGCGCCAACAGAGACATGCGCTGATACTCCAGCCGATCCTTTGTCGGGCTGGTCTTATCGACGCCCTCCTGCTCGGCCATTTTGCTCAGCTTGCGCATCACGGCGTACTGGTGCAGAAAGGCTTCCCGGTTGGCGATAATCACCTGGCGCTGCTCCGGTGGCACGGAATTGATGAGCTCGCGGAACTGATCCATAGTCATCTTAGCGCCATCTTCGAAGACCGCCACAACCGCGTCGCCGGGCAGGTCCGGGAGAGTGGCCTGCGGACGGGGCGGCGCCCCGCTCTGGCTCCAGGCAGCCTCCAGGCAGGCGAATAGCAAGACAAGAAATGCTTTCATAATGAGTTTTTCAGTTTATCACGCGGCATTCAGCGGCTCTGGCGGGGCGTGCCCCTGGCCGGTTCGGAGCGGGCCTCTCCGCGCTTGATCTGCGCGCGCCGCCGTCCCTTGGTGAGGTTGGCCGCGGCCGCCTGGCGAGCCGCTTCGTCGATCTGCACGTGATTGTTCACTCCGGCCGCGCCGGCGCTCTTGGCCAGCCGCGTGGCAACGCCTTTGTGCTGGATCACCGCGGTGCGTCCTTCGATGGTGGCCACGCCGCCCTGCACCCGCACCAGAAACTTGTCGACCGCGATCTTCGATTGCGCCAGTCGTGCGCGGATAGCCGCCTCGAGTTGCGCATCGCTCCGCGGAGACTGGCCGGTGGGGCGTGCGGGCGAACTGGGGCGCTGATGGGGTTGCGGCGGCCTGGTGGCGGAGCCGGTCTGCGCGGCCGCCGGCCCCGCGGCGGCGAGCGACGCCACGATCAGAATAGTCGTGAGCCGGGTGAGAGCAGTCATCGAAAGGAGGGTCGCGCGGGCGGGCCTTTGTTCTCAAGAATCTGTGCTAGAGTGAGGGTTTCTCAAGGCTTTCCGGTTTCGATGCCCGAACAGATCCTGCTGCAAGGCAAAATCCTGGGCACAGAGGAGTTCCTTTTGGCGGGTCCCGCCGAAGGGCGTCCGGTGCGCTCCGCGGGTGAAGACCTGCTCGCTGGGCGCTCGCAATGGATCTCCCTGCTGTGCGAAGTGCTCCCTCGCGCGCTGCTGGCGGAGTTGGGGCTGGCCCGCATCCTGCTCGGTTCGAGCGGTGGCGGCCAATTTCTGGTGGTGCTGCCCGGCGAATTGCGGGAAGCCGCCGAAGACTTTCTGGTCGCGGCGGCCCTGCAGGTCTCCGCTCTCAGCTCCGGCGCGGCGCGCTTGATCTGGGGGGTCACCGATAACCTGGGAGACTGGGCCGTCATCCGCAAGCGTCTCAACGACCAGTTACTGGGCAAGCGCCACGCCCCTCTGGCCGGGGGCCCCGGCGATGTCTTCCGGCCTTTCACGGGCACCGCGCGCCCCGAAGGCGACGCGTATTTCGCGCGCGAGCTGGGCGCCAAGGTGCGCGAGGCGTCGGCTATCGGTTGGTTCCCGGAAGAGCCGGCCAAGGTAATGGCGGGAGAAGGCAAGCACACCTGGCAGATCACCTCCAACCTCTCGCCGGATGGCATCATGCTGGCGCGCCACGCCGCGCCCTCGGACGACGGTAAGTCCATCGCGCCGGTGCAAACCCTGGCCCGCCGCGCGCAAGGCCGCTCCATCTGGGGCGTGCTGCGCGG
>CAYRWE010000207.1:0-9002 GCA_964427655.1 uncultured Solibacteraceae bacterium
TCGGCACGGTGCTGGACCGCGAAGGCATCGCCGTGCGCACCGGCCATCATTGCGCTCAGCCGGTGATGGATTGGTTCCACGTGCCCGCCACCACGCGCGCGTCGCTGGCCTTCTACAACACCCGCGAGGAGATCGACGCGCTGGCCGCCGGCCTCGCCAAAGTAAAGGAGATTTTCTCCTGATGGTCGAAGATCTATACCAGGAAATTATCCTGGACCACAGCAAGCATCCGCGGAACTGCCATTCCATGGATGACGCGAACCGCAAGGCCGAGGGCTACAACCCTCTCTGCGGCGACAAGCTCAAGCTGTATATCAAGATCGAGAACGACACCGTGATCGACGCCAGTTTCGTGGGCTCGGGCTGCGCCATCTCGACGGCTTCGGCCTCGCTGATGACCGAGAGCCTGAAGGGCAAGAGCCGCGAGGAAGCCATGAAACTGCTCGACCGCTTCCACGAGCTGCTGACCACCGATACGCCGGTGAGCCAGGACCTGGGCAAGCTGGTGGTCTTCTGCGGCGTGCGCGATTACCCCGCGCGCGTCAAGTGCGCCACGCTCGCCTGGCACACCTTGAAATCGGCCCTCAACGGCTCCGCCGAGCCCGTCAGCACGGAAACCGAATGAGCCTGCACGACGACATCGTGGCCGCGCTGAAGAAGGTCTACGACCCCGAAATTCCCGTCGACGTTTACGAAATGGGCCTGATTTACGACGTGGATTCCGATGCCCAGGGGCGCACCGCGATCCGCATGACGCTGACCGCGCCCAACTGCCCGGTGGCCGGATCGCTGCCCGCGGAAATCGAGCGGGCCGTGCGGGCGGTGCCCGGAGTGACCGAGGTCGCGGTGGAGCTGACGTTCGATCCGCCGTGGTCCAAGGAGCGCATGTCGGAGGCCGCCCGGCTGACGCTCGGAATGGAAGATCCCGCCCCCGATATGGTCCCCTTAACGAGGCTGCGCCGATGAAGCTGACCGCCAACGAAGAGTACGGCCTGCGCTGCCTGGTGCGCCTGGCTTATGCCGGGTTCGCGGGGCAGGGGCTGACCATACCCGAGATCGGCCAGGCGGAGGGCGTCTCCATCGCCTATGCCGCCAAGATTCTGCGCGTGCTGCGCAAGGGCGGCTTCGCGAAGGCCGCGCGCGGCAAGGAGGGCGGCTACACGCTGGCCCGGCCCGCCGAAGCCATCGTGATCGGCGACGTCATCGATGCCCTGGGCGGGCGGCTGTTCGAGAACGATTTCTGCGACAGCCATACCGGGCAGGTTGCGATCTGCACGCGTTCGGTGGATTGCTCCGTGCGATCGCTGTGGCGCGCCGTGCAGGTGGCGGTGGACCAGGTACTCCGGCAGGCGACCCTGCGCGATCTGCTGCAAAACGAAACCGAAATGAACTCCTGGGTACGCACCATCCCCGGGCCGAACGGGTTGAGGCTGGCGCAGTAGCTACATAAGGGTACTTGGTTTCGCGGGGCGCAACCAAGGAGGTGCCTCCGGGGCTTTTGATTTCATAAGCCCGAGCGGCGGGGAATTCTCTTAACGACCTCAGGATAGACACGGCAGTACTGCTCGTCCCGAACCGTTTTCAAATAGCCCGATAGGTCACCCGCGTCTCGACGCTCCTCCGGGTGACAAAACGTGGAGTGCCATGAATGGTCTGCAGTTACAATTACAGGTTCCCGCTGATCGGGGAATTGGTCAGCCGTAATGTCGATGACAAGACCACACACCTCCAACCATGCATGTCTCTCATTGCCCGGCCCACTCTTCTTACGGCGGCCACGGCAAACGTACTCTGCGCTCTCGATGCCATTCTCTCTGAGGTAACGACCGAGCAGGTTACTGGTGCGCTCACACATGTCTTTGGGAAACGCTTTAAAGTTGTGCCTCACAACATCGGGTACGCCGCATGGAACCCTTGCGATCGTTTCCATCGCTTCCCGGAATTCGGCTGCCAGGCTCATCAGTTTTAAGCGCAACTGCTCCTGGTCCGCGGACTCATCGCGCATACCATCCGATCGTAACAGGAGTGGATCTGCTTGACCAAAACACCTAGCCACGTCATCGACCTATTTAGGTGCACAGGAGTTCGTAGCCGCTCAGATGCGGAGCTGGCTCTGTGGGAGGTCCTCCCGCCCACTCGCCCAGTGCCTGTGAGAACGCTTCTATGGAAACCCGCTTGGTGTATTACCGCGAAGGAAGATCCCAGGCTCCCGAGTACCCTGGTTTCTGGCCCGGATCTGGACCTTGGGAACTCCATCTGGTGCGCCGTGATGCTAAAATGTACACGTTTTCACGAAGAAAGGCGAATTGGTAGATCGCTATGGGAGCCGTTGGAGGAGTCCCCCTTGTCCCTCCGTTTGATATCCCGGATTTCACAATCTCTAGCGTCTTGCCGCCATACTTGGGGCCGACACCGACCAACGGCGCACTCATGTCCCCGTTTCAGACCACGCTGGCGAGAATCGCAGGAAAGCTCTGCGGTTCCGACGAGCGCAAAGAGATCTTACGGGGATTGCTCCGGTACCGGCATGAACTCGCAAACCTTGGGTTCACAACCGGATTTCAGTGGCTCTCGGGAAGCTTTGTGGAGGATATCGAGAGGCTTGAAACCCGCCACCCTCGTGACGTGGACATCGTCACGTTCTACTGCCGGCCGGCAGGGATCGCGGACGATGCCGGATGGGTCGCGTTCGTACAGGCACACATCGCCCTCCTCGATTGGCAGTTGGTCAAACCCGTCTTCAAGTGCGATCCTTATTTTGTGGACCTGAGCATGACGCCCGAAAGCCTAGTGAGTCAGGCCCGGTACTGGTTTGGGTTGTTCTCACACACCGACGAACCGGCATCTGGAAGGGGCTGCTGCAGGTACCCCTCGCGGTGTCCCAAGACGACGCTGATGCGTCCAATGTGGTGGGGCCATGATGCTGAAACTCGAAAGCGACTACCTCGCGGCGCAGATCGCGGGCATGGCGCAGTTGCTCAATACCCTATCGCCAAACGATTACCTCGGAAGGTTGGGATTGGAGTCGCGGCGTGCGGCGTTGCAGCAGCGACTCGAGGCGCTGGGTGAAGCTGGAGAGCGGCGCGCGCACGTTGCTCTGTACTTTGGCGGCGATCCGGTGATCGGAGGCATGGGCGTTGAGGCAGAGTTCGGGACCAAGGTCCTCGGGACATTTCAGAACCTGATCACGAACGTATGGGGGAGCTTGGATGGTGTTGAGATCCAAACGATGGGGCCGATCAAGGATAAGGACGCGTCGCAACTCCACATCACGAGCGTCGTGCACGGGTCATTCGGCTTTCTGCTCGAAGAGCTGGAGGGACAGATCGAGCCCATGTTCCAGTCGCCACTGAGTCAGGCAGCCGACAGGGTAGCGGGGTTCATCAGCGCGTTCGCCGGAGAGAATGAAGCGACGTTCTCTCAGATGATCGACGTGCTCAACCCCCGCGTGTTTCAAACGATCAGGCAGTTCTTCGAAACCCTCCACAAGGATAAAGCGACGTTCAGGCTAGTCGAGGGAGAGCGAGACGAGCAGTTCGACCGCATCGCCGTCGAGCGCGCGTGGAATCGAGCGGAGGCGTCGAATGTCCTCGAAGATCGCGTCGAGATCAGGGTGCGGCTCCTCGGCGTCCTGCCGATGAAGCGTCGCTTCGAGCTGGAGTCGCGGGAAACGGGAACTATCATTGAAGGCAAGGTCGGCGAACAATTCAGCCACAGGTACCTTGAGCACCTTGAGAAATACACCGGCGGGAAGCACTGGCGGGCACTCCTTCACAAGCGCACCGTCGCGAAGGTAGGACGTGCCCCGGTGGACAACTACACTCTCCTGGAGTTGGAAGAGCTGTCCGACTAGCCAAACAAGCCTCGCAAGAAAGCGGGATGTTGATTATCCAACATCCCGCCAGTTCGTGACCCTGCCTTGGAGCAGCCAGGAGCGATCGGTAACGATAAACGCGCTAGCCTCCTGGAACCAGCTGGTGTGACGTCCCTACTCGCACGCTGGTCCGCAACGGCCCTCTGCCATATAAACCGCAATCAGGGCACACCCTCAAGCGAGATCGGCCCCCATTTGAACGCGTTTTGTCGAGGACACGGGCGCCCGCCCGTAGCCCACAATCCCGCCATCTCACGCGGTGTTACCATACCCCGAAAGGAGTCTCGACGATGACGCACTTCTCCCGCAGGTCTCTGCTTAAATGTTCGGCTATGCCTCTGGCCGGTATGCTGGGGCTGCCCTCGATCGCCGCCGCGGCCCAGACGGCCGCGCCCCCCTATCGCCGCCCCAAGCTCAAAATAACCGAGATCCGCACGGCCGAAGTCCGCGTGCACGGATACCAGGTGCATATCCGCGTCTACACCGACCAGGGCATTATCGGGCAGGGCGAATGCACCGACGCCGCCGAAGGGAGCGTGCCGCTCATCCACTCCTTCGCGCGCTTGCTGGTGGGCCAGGACCCGCTGAACATCGAGGCGGCCTTCGAGCGCATCCGCACGGCCGGCATTTTCGCCGGCGCGCAGGGCGGCCAGTACGTCACCGCGCTCACCGGGGTCGAGATCGCGCTCTGGGATATCGCCGGCAAGGCGCTTGGCCTGCCGGTCTACCAACTGCTAGGCGGCAAGGTGCGTGATAAGGTCCGAATTTACTGCGATTCGGGGTCGGCGGAGATGATCCCTGGCGACGAGCGCTCCAAGGCGCGCATCAAGGAGATCCAGGATCTGGGCTTCACCGCCACGAAGATCGATATCGACGATGCCCGCGATCCGGCGCGCTTCGACAAGGTGAACTGGACGGCCTCCAACGGCGAGATCGACCGCATGGTCTCTCAGGTGGCCTTCACGCGCGAATCCTATCCGAAGAACATCGACCTGGCCGTGGACATGCATGGCCGCTACGACGCCGGCACGGCCAAGCGCGTCGCCAAGGCCCTGGAACCCTTTAAGCTGATGTGGCTCGAAGAACCCGTGCCGCCCGAGAACATCGACGCCATGCGCGATGTGCGGGCCTCCACGAACACGCCCATCTGCTGCGGCGAAAACATTTTCCTGCGTTTCGGTTTCCGCGAGATCTTCGAGAAGCACGCCGTGGATATCATCATGCCGGACTTCCAGAAGTGCGGCGGCCTGCTTGAAGCGCGCAAGATCTCGGACATGGCGCACACCTATTACATCCCGGTGGCGCCCCACTCGGTGTGCTCGCCTGTCGGCATGATGGCCACCGCGCACGTCTGCGCCGCCATCCCCAATTTCCTGGTGCAGGAGTGGCACTGGATCGATTCGCTGCCGCTCTGGCGCAATTGGGTGAAGGAAGGCGAGATCATCGACAAGGGCTACATCACCATGCCCGAACGCGCCGGCCTGGGCGTCGAGTTGAACGACGAGGGAGCCCGCAAGGCGCAGGTTCCCGGAACGCCCTGGTTCGAGCCGGCGCGGGGGTAGCTCAGCGGATCGTCAATCCGAGCAACCGAGCCAGGTCCATCGCCTGGCTCGGGCTCACGATGGCGCCCGCCAGATCCGCCGCGTTTACGATCACGCCCGCGATCTCCGCTCCGCGCAGGTCCGCGCCCGCCAGCTTCGCGCCCGTCAGATCGGCGCGCGATAAATCGGATCGCATCCAGCGCGTGTTTTCCAGGTTGACGCCGCGGAAATCGGTCTCCTGCAGGCCGCTCTCGATGAAGTCCGACAGCCTCGCCACGCCGGCATTGAACTGCGCGTAGCGCGCGTCGCAGCGCTCCACCAGCACATCTTCCATGCGGCACTCGAGCGCCTTGAGCCCGATCAGCCGGCAATCCATGAATTCCACGCGGCCCGCTTCGAGGCCCCGCAGCACCGCGTTCGAAAGGTCGCAGCGCACCAGGCGCACATCGCGCAGCTTCACCGAACCGAGATGCGCCCCCGCGAACGAAACCCCCTCGATCGCCGACCGCCGCGCCACCAGGCGCTCCATGGTGTGCCCCGCGAAATCCCCGCCCGCGACGTGCTCATCCTCGAGCGGCTCGCCATCCACAATTGCGCCCGCACTCAAATCCTGAGGATCCTCGGCCAGATCCGGTGGCGTGCGACGCGCCTCGGCCCTTTTCGCTTTCACGATTTCGCTATACCTTCTCCACGCGGTCCAGCTCCAGGAATTCGCGGATATTCGGGTTTTCGGATTTTTCCAGGTCGGCCACCGGTCCGAAGTAGATCACTTTGCCTTCGAACAGAAACACCACCCGGTCCGCGACTTTGTACATCAGATCCAGGTCGTGCGTCACCACGATCGAGGTCAGCTTCAACTGCTGCTTGAGGCGCAGCATGAGGTCGCCCAGGTGGTCGGACATGATGGGGTCCACCATGGTGGTGGGCTCGTCGTAGAGGATGCACTGCGGTTGCGCGGCCAGGGCGCGGGCGATGGCCACCGCGCGCTTGTAGCCGGTCGAAAGATCGGAAGGATAGAGGTCGCCGGCCTCGGCGATATCCACCATCTTCAGCAGCCCGGCGACCACGTCTTCTTTGTTCTTCTCGTTGTAATCCGCGCGCAGCTCGAGCGAGAAAAGCACGTTCTGCGCCACGGTCAGCGAATCGAACAGGGCCCCGGATTGGAAAACCATGGTTACCTTGCGGCGTATGCGGCGCAATTCGGCTTCCGAGAAATCGGTAACGTCCTCATGCGCCACGATCACACGGCCGTCGTCGGGCTTCAGGAAACCCATGACGTGCGAGAGCGTAACCGACTTGCCCACCCCGCTGCGGCCGATAATGGCCACGGTCTCGCCGGGGTCCACGGCGAAGTTGCAATCGACTAAAACCGGATGGTCGAACGTCTTATAGACGTGGCGGAACTCGATATAGTGCGGGAAAGGATCAGCCTGGGGCATACGCCAGCCATTCGGAGGGAGTATTAACGTTCTGAAAAGGCGAGACTTCCGTGGCGGGGAGCAGAACGGTCCGCAGGTCTTCCAGGCCCTCGGCTATCTTGCGGACGCCGCGCGCGAACGCGGCCTCCAGTGCCCACAGCGAGCGCCGGTGGTAAACGGCGCAGAGCGGCTCCAGGCGGCCCGAGGGACCGATGGGCACCACGGCATCGGCTCCGCCATTCCGTGCGGTTTCGAACAGGCGCCCCAGAAATCCGGGCGCGATTCCGGGCATGTCGCAGGCGGTCACCAGATTCCATTCCGCCGTGGTATCGGCCAGCGCGGTGAGGATGCCGCCCAGCGGCCCCTCGCCCGCGTAGAGATCGGGGATCACGGGAAAGCCCAACGCGCTGTACAGCTTGGGGTCGCCCACCAGCACCGCGTGCCCGGCCGCCCGCGCGACCGCGCGCGCCACCCAGGCGCCCAAAGCATCCCCGCGGAACGGCAGGAAAGCCTTGTCCCGGCCCATGCGGGAACTGCGCCCCCCCACCAGCACGTAACCGGCCCGGCTCACACAGAAATGATAGCATTGAGGTTTCGGAACGCGGTCGAGGGATCCCGGGACGCCTTTCAGCGCGCGCGGGCCAACGGTTACCGGCGCGAGGCAAACATTTTGTTGCAATATTGTTTTATACTGGGAGGGGCGTTGGGCATGGCGGCGGTCTTATGCGCCGCTACCCCGGAACCCGCGGGCGTAGGCACGACACGCATCACCTCGGTGGTTCGTTCGGACCCGCACACGGGCAGGCTGGTGAGAAGCGTGGTCGTGATTCCGAAAGCCGTCGGCGAGCTTCCTGTAACGGTAAACTCCGCGGCTCTGCGCGCCGCCGCGCCGAACCTCGCCGCGGCCGTCGAACGCATCGCGGCCGAACATGCTGTCCCGGCCCGCCTGGTGCAATCCGTCATCCAGGCGGAGAGCAATTACGATCCGGCGGCCGTTTCGCCCAAAGGCGCCCAGGGTTTGATGCAGCTCATTCCAGCCACCGCGCGCCGTTTCGGCGTGTTCGACGCTTTCGACCCGCTCGAGAATATTCAGGGCGGCGTAAAATACCTGCGCTATCTGCTGGATCTGTACGGCGGCGATTACCCGCTGGCCCTGGCGGCCTACAATGCGGGCGAGGGCGCGGTGGCGCGCTATGGCGGCGTGCCGCCTTACCCCGAAACGCGGAACTACTTGCAGCGCGTGGCCCGGCGCCTTTCCGAGGCGCCCGCGGCATCCGCGCCGGCCGCGTTTGAACCGGCCAAGCCGGCCGACCCCGGCGGTCCCAAGCATATCCAGGAAATCGTGGAACCAGATGGGAGTGTGCGGTACGTCTCCCGATAGAGGCGCTATGAAACTGTTAGCGGCGCTGGTGGTTTCGATCTCGATCCTGGCGGCCCAGGATAGCCCGGGGCCGGTCCGCACGGTCACGGCCGTCCGCTGCTGGAGCGTGGGCGACGTGACGCGCGTGGCGATCGAGGTGACCGGCGATTTCGAGATCCGCTCCGACCGCCTCCACAATCCCGAACGCGTCTACTACGATATCCTGCGGTCGCGCCCCATGATCGAGTCCCGGCGCATCTACTCGCGCAGCCTGGACGACAAGCTGGTGAAGCGCATCCGCGTAGCCGAACCCCAGCCCGGCATCACGCGTGTGGTTTTGGACCTGAACGGCGACGCGGAACCCACTGCTTCCAAGCTGACCAACCCCACCCGCCTGATTGTGGAGCTGCGCGCGGCCAATCCGGTGCCCGCGCCCGTGCCCGTACCGGCCGAAGCGCCGCCCACGGTCACTAGCGCGCCGGCTCAACCGCCCGCGGCGCCCCTGATCCGCCAGGCTCCGCCGAAGATCGAATCGCCCCTCCCGGCGAAAACTTCGTCCAATCCACCGGTGCGGGCCGAACTGCCGGAGAACGTGGTGGCCGAACCTTCGAAGGCGCAACTGGCCAAGACGGATACTCCCGCGCTGGTGGTGGGGCCGAGTCCCCCGCCGCGACAGCCCGCGCCAGCCGCCACCGGGCCCGATGAGGTCGGCAAGGCCGCGCGCCACACCACCGCGGGCGAGAGTTCGCTGGTTCGCACGCTGGGGCTGAAGCTCTCGCGCGTGGTGATCGATGCCGGCCACGGCGGCC
>CAYRWE010000208.1:0-8933 GCA_964427655.1 uncultured Solibacteraceae bacterium
TCGGCGTCAACGTCAACTTCGTGCTCTCCTGCACCGAGGACGAGAACTCCGTGGCGCGCTGTTTGCAGCACCTTCTGCGCTCGAAGCCCTGCGTGATCCTGGTGGCCTCCACTACCGCGCCGGCCGGCCCCGAGGATGTGATCGGCCAAGCCATGATAAAGGTCGGCTCCATGGTGGAGCGGTTCTTGGCGCCTGTGGAGCCGGGCAACCTGTTGCTGCTCGCCTACAAGGACGATGTGCCGGTAATTTCCGCGCCGGGCTGTTTCCGCTCGGCCAAGCCCAATGTGGTGGACCTGGTGCTGCCGCCGCTGCTGGCGCGCTATCACGTCACGGGCTGGGAAGTGGCTTGTTTGGGACACGGCGGACTGCTCGCGTAATTGATCTCCTCCACTCTTGCCGCCCGCTTCCTCCGGGTGGACGGCAAGGCTCCTCAACCGGGCGTCCTCGAAGGCGCCCGGTTTTTTTGTGCCCGCATGTTTCGACGGTCTATAGCCCCGCGTGCACCTGGGTCGCGCTGAAGGCGGCGCCGGTGCCGTGGCAGACATCGCAGCTCTCCCCGAACTTGGCGTCCGTGTTGGAAGCCGCGTGCGCGTAGGTCGATTGGTTGAGATGGCACGCCGTGCAGGCCGAGGTCACCGCCGGGGCGGGATTCTCCAGCCCCTGGGGATCGGCAACCGCGTTCTTACCGATCGGCAGCACAGCCTCCGAGCCACTGGTGTGGCACATGTAGCATTCGGCCGTATCCTGCACCGCGCCGGTCGGTCCCATGGCCGGATAGCGAACGCCGGTATTGGAGATCGAAGCCGGCACGGAAGCGAACGCCGCCCCAAAGTCGTGGTGGCTTCCGCCAAATCCCACGACAATGTAATCCTGCCCGAACTGGGTCTTCAGATTTTCGCCCGTGTGGATCTTGTGAACCATCAACGGCATGTTGATGCCTTGCGGCGGCAGAGTCGTATCGGATGCCACACTGCTCGAGGACCGCGTGGAAGCATCGGTGTCGCTGGGGTTATGGCACATCACGCAATACTGCGTGTCGTTGCGCCGCGCCCCGTGCCCTTGGAGATATACGTGACAGTCGTTGCAGTTGGCGGTCGCCACCACGGTGCGGCGAGGCTCGACGACCGAGCCATCCACGGAGAAGTACATCACCTGGTTGGGAGTGCCGGTCTCAACCTGCATTTCGATGACTGTTCCGGGCAAGACCGTCTCCAGCCGCTCGGATTCCACGGCGATGGAATAGCTTCCCGTGGCATTCGCCGGGACGGCGTGCAAGAACGTGTAGACGCAATTGCTGCTTGAGTCGCAGGTGGCCACGGTGCCGTCCTCGGTGACGTAACCGGAGGTCGTGACGTCGCTGCCGAAACTGGTATTGCCATAGTCCGAGTTGGGTCCGGCCATGGTGAAGCTGAGGTCCTCCAGGCTGGACATGGAAAGCGGATTCCCGTTCTCATCCTTCACCGTGAAGGCGACTTGCGGCTTCTGCCCGGCGAGAGTGCTGGTAATCCCAGTCATCGTCACAACCACGCTGGAAACCAGCGTATCGGGGTTGAGCGGGTAGGTGAGTTTCGTATCGGAGGCGACCACGTGCGCTCCCATGATCGAGGCATCGAAGGGCGTTCCCTGGGCTATGTGGCAGCGGGCGCATTGACTGTCGTCGCTCTGCGGTCCGCCGGGATGGTTGAGGCCGCTCATGAAGTTCACGTCGTCGTGACACGAGCCGCAGGCCGCCGCGGTCGGCGTGGTCAGCCAGGCGTTGGTCTGCGCGGCGCCGTTCTTCGGATTGTGGCAGGTCTCGCAGCGCTGAATGTTGGCGGGGTATACGACGGTCGAAAAATCGTTGACCGAATTCTGGAAGCCGATAATCTTGTAGGCGGTGCCGGCCTGCACGCTGGGCAGCGAACTGCCGGCGTGGATGTCATGGATGAAGACCTTCATGTCCAAAGAATTGCCGGTATTGGGATCGGAAGTCTGCGGCTGATGGCAGATGATGCAAAGCTGCACGCTGCGCCGCGAACCGCCGTGAGCCGCCAGGCCGGCCGAGCCTGTGGGGCTGGTCATGCCGTTCGGCAGGCCGTGGCACTGATCGCAATCCGGGTTGCGGACGATGTCGCGCGGCGTGGGCGTTCCACCCGCCGGCACGAAATCGTAGGTGGTATCGGCGTAATTCGTCCCCAGGTCCCATTCCGTGAGGTTTCGCGAGCCGTAGATCCCGATGCGGTTTGTGTCGGTGGGGTCGAAGCCCGAGGGCGCCTTCGTGCCGTAGGTGTAGATGTATTCCCCCACCGCGACGGTCCGCGTGCTGCCACCGGAATCCCCGGTCGCCTGCGTGGCGGTGGCGCCGCCCGAGACCGCGGTCGCGGTGCGCACGATGTAGGACGTGTATTGCTGCTGGCCTTTCGGGATGTAGGCGGCCAGGAAACTCAACGATATAGGACCGGGCGTGACCACGCCGGATAGATCGAGGGGCGCTCCATTAGGGTCCGTCAGTTTGTAATCGACGCTGATAGTGCCATCCGACGCGATCTTGGCTGAGACCACCGTAATGGTAAAGCCCGGCAGGACGTATGCGACCACGGCGGGATCGGCATAGTAGGCCTTCTCGTGAGTCGTGAAGCGGGAGTTGTTTTGAGCCCACAGGAAAAGAGCGGACCCAGTTGAGACCAATGCCAGAATCAGAGCACATCGCCTGGCTCTCGAAAACGCAATCGATACTCGCATAGAGCCCCTCGACCAGCGCACTACGGTGTCAAATTTGTTCAAGCATAGACCTACGGCGGGATCGGCGCGGTATGAAAGTATACGGTGACGCCGGTTTCAGGCAGAAAACTCCGCCGGGGCGGCGGGCATCGCTCCCTTTAAGGTCGCGGCTCCGACCCGAGTGGGCGCCTCGCGAGTCAGCGGCATTCTATGGAACTGGATTACGCATCGCGCCAGCGAATGCCGCGGGCCTCGAGTTCAGCCTGAATTTGCGCAGCGGATTGGAACTCGACGGCGTCGATGCCCACAGCGCGGGCGCCTTCCACGTAGGCGGCGATATCGTCCGTGTAGAAGCACTCCTCGGGGCGGCAGCCGGCCAGCGCGACGGCCTTCTCGAAGATCTCCGGGCAGGGCTTCATGGCCTTCACTTCGTAGGAGAGAATCAGCCCGTGAAAATGGCGCAGCAGCAGCGGGTAGTTGCGGCGGATTCCCTCGAAGTGGATGACGTTGGTGTTGGAGAGCAGCAGCAGGCGGTAGCGCGCCGCCAGGCCTTCGAGCATGGCGTCGGGAATCAGCGTGTCGGTGAAGATGGAGTTCCAGATGGCGCAGAAGCCCTCGTAATCCACGTTCAGTTCGAGGATGCGCGAGAGCTGCGCGACGAAATCGCGCGGTTCTATCAGGCCGGTCTCGAAGCGCTCGACCAGGTTCGAGGTCCCGATCCGCTCGGGAATTTCGGCGGCGGGATAGGGGCAGAGTCCTTCGAGGGCCTGGTAGCCCCGCTTGAAATCGAAATACACCAGCACCCTGCCGAGATCGAAGATGACGGCTTTATAAGTTCGGGTCAAATTCCACGATAGCGCAGGCCCGGGGCGGACGGGTTGGCGGATCAGGGAAGGGCGGGTCCGCCGGTCTTCGTCTTTCGGAAGACGTCGCGCACGTCCGGCCAGAACTCTTTAACGAAGTTGGCCAACGGAGCGGTGGCCATGCCTGCGCTGCCCCATTCGAAGATGGATTTGGCATTGCGGAATTCGCGCGGGCTCCATAACGTCGCGAGCGCCCAGCTTCCATATTCGTTCGCCGGGACCGACCAAGCCGGAGTATAGCCGCCATCGGGCTTGCGCGCCGCCATGGTGAGGGCAATCACGCGGGCGGTGCGCTGGAAGAAATTCCCCTGGCCCGAGCGACGGTAACGCGTATCCTCGGGGTGAATGGCCTTGACGCCATCGGCTATCAGAATGCCCACGGCGAACTGCGCGTAAAGAGAACCGGTGCGCTTCTCGAATCCCAATCGTTTTCTGCCCCATTCATCGGGCCAGTCATGCACCTGCTGCAAAACTGCGCCGGGTACGGTGGCCCCCAAAGCCTCGAGGCTGAAAAGACGTTTGACGAAAGATTTGTTTGCCGGGAAGGTGTCAGCCGGCTTCGGGTCCGCGACTGCTGGAATCGGGGACGAATGCGCCGGAGATAGCGCCGCATCCGCGCTCGGGTCTTGCGCCCGGCATTGAGCCCCTGCGATCGCCAGGAAAACGCAGAACGCCGCAAGGATTTGCTTCACTTGAAGATGCGGCGGACAATACTGCACATCGTGCTCGGTCTATAGATTAACTGCGGCGAAGATTCCCGACGCCGTAAAACAAGGGGAACATTAATTGTACTACGCCGCTGGGACGATGTACGGCGAAGCTCAGCCGAAGGCGGCAACGCGCTTCACGATGCATTCGCGCAGTTCATCCGGCCCGGCTTGCCAGGGGTGCTCCTCGGGGGGCTTGAGATCGCGTCGGGCGACCTCGGGGAAGCCCAACCAATCGGCCATGCGGCAGGCCATGCGGATCTGGTCGGCCGTATCGCCCGGGCGGCCCACCACGGGATCGTGGTGGAGCGTGAGAGAGGTCAGCAAAGGGACCGGAAAGCCCCATTTGGCCCCGACCATGGCCCCGGCGTCGCAGTGCGTGATGCCGAACTGGATCTTCTCGAAAGCGTTGGCCTCGGCGATATCGGCGAACTCCTTGGACAAGCCTTCGTCGTATGAAGGTCCCACGGCGCGGGAGAGCGCCAAGCGCCCCAGATCGTGCATCAGACCCGGGGTATAAAGAGATTGCGATTGTCCCGGCGATTCCGCCGCTTCGGCAATCACGGCTGTAGCGATGCTATGCGCCCAGACCGTGCGGAGGTACTCGGACGGCGGCATATTCCGAACAAAGAACGAAAACGCGATGGTGCAGCCGAGGGAGCGGACCCGCTCGAGCCCCAGGTAGGTGAGCGCGTGCTTGATGGTTTCAATGCGCGCGCGCAGCCCGAACTGGAGCGAGTTGGCCACCAGCAGCAGGTCCGCGCTGAGGGCCGGGTCGGATTTGAAAATCTGCTCGAAATCCTGCATGGCCGTGCCGCTCTCGACCGATATGTTCAATAATTTCAATGCTGCGGGGCGGAACGGCGGCAACTTGGAGAGTCGCACGTAGACGGCGGATTGCTGGCCCGGAGGGGTGCAATCCTCTGCGGACGGACGAGCGATCAAGGAAGCAGACAATAGGTACGGGCTCCTTGATCTTCTTATCGACAGAATCCGCCTCGGTCTTCAGTCAAAATGCGAGTTATTTCGCCGCGGCGATCGATTCCACCTTGATCGTCTGACCCTCCAGTGTCCCCACCACCGTCACTTTCTTGGCCGCAAATTTGGCGGGCGTCTGCTGGTCGCTCAGCAGGTAGGCCTTTTTGCCGTCCCACAGCTCGTACTTGGCCCCGTCCTTGACGCATTCGGTAACGCACTTGTCGTCCGTCCCCATGTTCATGGCCTTGTGATCGCGGCCGCACATGCTGTCGGTGATGGTCCCGGTGAGGGTCTGTTTGCCGGAGGCCGCGAACATCAGGGCGGCGCCGGCGATTAAGATGGCAATCTGCTTTTTCATTGGATTCTCCTGTTTCGTTTTTCGATTTCCAGCCAGAGCTGGTTGTAGCGAGCTTCGTCGAGGGGCTGCTTCAGTTGAAAGTTAAAGTCCTTTTCGAGAGTTGTGACGGTCAATTGAAACGGCCCGGAACTGCTGATGCGGAAAATATCGGCGTAGCGCCATGTGCGGGATTCGCGCTTCGCGGGAGTGGCGTAAACGATGGCGTCGGGGCCGAAGGCGAGCTGGCCCTGGGATCCCCCGAAGCTGGTGAGGTGCTTGACTGGCAGGACCGTACTGGCCGCGGCGGGCGCCTCGCCGAGGGCGGCCACCAGTCGCTGGTCCATGCGGCCGCGCAGAAATGCGTACAACTCCTCGGCCGGGATATCGCCGGTGAATTCGTAGGCGCGGTCGGCGCCGGGCAGCATGCGATTGTTCTGATACGTGAGGACGCGGATTTCGTGCGACCCCACCTTCAACTGCTGGATGTCCTCGAACTTCCACGTCCAGCGATGGCCCTTCTCCCCGGCGAACGAGACGCCGCGTTCATCCACCGTCATCGCGCCCGTGCAGCTCTTGCGCAGGTGCTCGTGCCGCACCGTGAATTGGGCGGCGGAAGCCAGGGCCGCCGCCAGAATCAGGCAGCCTGCCGTTTTACGGTATGCCATTTCCAAACCTCGTAAAGAGCCGGATAGACCACCAGCTCGAGAATGAAAGAAGTGAGAATCCCGCCAATCATCGGCGCGGCGATGCGCTTCATCACATCCGCGCCGGCCCCCGTGGACCACATGATCGGCGCCAGCCCCACGAACATGGTGGCCACCGTCATGAACTTGGGGCGTATGCGTTTCACCGCCCCGTGCACGATGGCCGCCTGCAAATCTCCGGCATTTCGCATCAGCCCGGCCAGCTTGCGCTCTTCGTAAGCCAGGTCGAGATAGAGCAGCATGAAGACGCCGGTCTCGGCATCCACGCCCATCAGCGCGATCAGCCCCACCCACACCCCGATGCTCATGTTGTAGCCCAGCAGGTGCAGCAGCCATATGGCGCCCACCGCCGAGAACGGCACGGCCAGCAGGATCATGATGGTTTTGGCCGCCGATTTGGTATTCAGATAGAGCAGCAGGAAGATCAGGAACAGGGTCAGCGGCAGAACGATCTTGAGGCGCTCGCGGACGCGCTCCATGGCCTCGTATTGCCCGCTCCATGTCAGCGTGTAGCCCGCGGGCAATTGCAGGCCGTCGCGCACGGCGCGCTTGGCCTCATCCACGTAGCTGCCCACGTCGCGGCCGGCCACATCCACGTACACGTAGCCGCTCAGCATGCCGTTTTCGTTGCGCAGCATGGATGGGCCGCTGGCGAGCTTGAGGGTGGCGATCTCGGCCAGGGGGATCTGCTGCTTGCCATCCATGACCGGGACCAGAGCGCGCGCCAGCCGGCCGAGATCGCTGCGGGAATCGCGGTAATAGCGCACGTCGATGGGGTAGCGCTCCAGGCCCTGGACGGCGGTGCTCACGTTGTCGCCGCCGATGGCGTTCATCACCACCATCTGGGCGTCGTCCACGCTCAGGCCGTAGCGCGCCAGTTGCTCGCGCTTGAGATCGAAATCGAGGAAGTAGCCGCCGCCCACGCGCTCGGCGAAGACGCTGCGCGTGCCGCGTACACGCGGCAACAGGCCTTCAATGGCGGTGCCGAGCCGCTCGATTTCGGCTAGATCCGCGCCGTAGATTTTGATCCCCACGGGGGTGCGCACGCCGGTGGTGAGCATGTCGATGCGGTTCTTGATCGGCATGGTCCAGGCGTTCGAGACGCCCGGGATGCGCAGGGCGTCATCCATTTCGGAGACCAGGCGATCGGTCGAAATGTTGTCCGGGGTGATGTGCCCGGCGATAGCGCGGGTCCAGCGTGGCCAGCGGTCGTACCAGGTGGGCACCTTGCGCCACTGGGATTTGGGCTTGAGCAGGATGACGGTCTCCATCATCGAAAATGGCGCCGGGTCCGTGGAGGTTTCCGCGCGGCCGGCCTTGCCGAGCACGCGCTGGACTTCCGGGAAGCTCATCAATATTTGGTCCTGCGCCTGCATGAGCCGCTGGGCTTCGGCGATCGAGATGCCCGGCAGCGTGGTGGGCATGAAGAGCAGCGCGCCTTCATCGAGAGGCGGCATGAACTCGGAGCCGAGATTCCGGTAGACCGGCACGGTGACGGCCACCAGCGCCAACGCTCCCGCGATGACGAACCATTTCCAGCGCAGGCTCCAGGCGACCACCGGCTCGTAGAGGCGCATCAGCACGCGGCTGATGGGGTGCTTCTCCTCGGAGTGGATGGTTCCCACCAGCACGCCGTTGACGATGGCCCCGAGCCAGCGCGGCCGCAGGCGGAACTTGTCCTTGCGGAAGAAGAGCAGGCGCAGCGCCGGATCGAGCGTGATGGCCAGCACCGCCGCCACGATCATGGCGAAATTCTTGGTGTAAGCCAGCGGCTTGAACAGGCGGCCCTCCTGCGCTTCGAGCGTCAGCACAGGGAGGAAGGAAACCGCGATCACCAGCAGCGCGAAGAAACTCGGGCCGCCCACTTCCTTGACGGCCGTCACGATGGCGCGCTGGTAATCGCCGGTCGACCAGGAGGCGTCCGCCGATTCCAGTTTCTTGTGGGTCTGCTCCACTACCACGATGGCGGCATCCACCATGGCGCCCACGGCGATGGCGATGCCGCCGAGCGACATGATGTTCGAGCTGATTCCCATAAGCCGCATGGGCACGAAGGCGATCGTCACCGCGATGGGAATGGTGAGGATGGGGATCAGCGCGCTAGGCACGTGCCACAGGAATACCATGATCACCAGCGCCACCACGATCAGCTCTTCGAGGAGCGTGTGCTTGAGATTTTCGATGGAGGCCAGGATCAGCTCCGAGCGATCGTAGGTCGTTACCACTTTCACGCCCGGCGGCAGCCCCGGTTCGATCTCCTGCAGCTTGGCCTTCACGCGCTCGATGACGGCGAGTGCGTTTTCGCCCTGCCGCATCACCACGATGCCCGAGACCACTTCGCCCTGGCCATCGAGCTCCGCGACGCCGCGGCGCATATCGGGGCCCAGCGTGACCGATCCGACATCGCGCACCAGGATGGGCACGCCTGTGGCACTGGCGCCCAGCGAGATATTGGCCAAGTCGTCTGTGGAATGCGCGTAGCCGCGGCCGCGCACCATGTACTCGCGGCCGGTGAATTCGACCAGGCGTCCGCCCACGTCGTTATTGCCGCCGCGTACCGCAGCCACCACTTTCGAGATCGGCACGCCATAAGCCGCCAGGCGATTGGGGTCCACGTTCACCTGGTACTGCCGCACGAAGCCGC
>CAYRWE010000209.1:0-8911 GCA_964427655.1 uncultured Solibacteraceae bacterium
ACTTGCGCCGGGGCGTGGCGAAGTACCGGTAGGCTACGTCGATGGTGATGCCCTGTTCGCGCTCCGCCCTCAACCCATCGGTGAGCAGCGAGAAATCGATCGGACCGGTCGAGCGATTCACCGTGGAGTTGCGGACCGCCGCGATCTGATCCTCGTAGACGCCCCGGGAATCGAAGAGCAGACGCCCGATCAGCGTGGATTTGCCGTCGTCTACGCTGCCAGCCGTGGCGATGCGTAGCAGTCCCTTGGCCTGATCGCGTTCCAGATAGGCTTCCAGTTCGTCCACGCGTGCGATTGTTTCGGCGGCGGCCATCAGAAATATCCCTCGCGCTTCTTCAACTCCATGGACCCCTCCTGGTCGTGATCGATAACGCGATTTTCCCGCTCCGACCGGCGCATCCCCACCAGTTCCGCGATGATCTCGGGCACCGTGACCGCCTCCGAGCGGACCGCGCCGGTGCAGTGCGTACACCCCAGCGACCGCATGCGGCACATCACCAGTTGAGGCGTTTCACCGGGCAGCCGAGGAGGATCGTGCTCGATGGGGATGAGCGATGGGCCGCGCACCAGCATCTCCCGGAGCTTAGCGAAATACAGGGGAACCACCGGAATCCGCTCCACGTGGATGTATTGCCACACGTCCAGTTCGGTCCAATTCGAAAGCGGGAAGACGCGGATGCTCTCCCCCTTGTCGATGCGGCCGTTGAAGAGGTTCCACAGTTCCGGCCGCTGGTTCTTCGGGTCCCACTGGCCGGAGGCGTCGCGGAAGGAATAGATGCGCTCCTTGGCGCGGGATTTCTCCTCGTCGCGCCGGGCGCCCCCGAAAGCGGCGTCGTAACCGCCTTCCGCCAGCGCGTCCAGCAGCGAGCGGGTCTTCAGCAGACCGCAGCACTTCTGTGTGCCGAGCCGGTACGGGTTGGCGCCCTCCGCCAGAGCCGCCTCGTTCCGGTGCACGATCAGCCGGGCGCCGATCGCGGCCGTGTATTTGTCGCGGAACTCGATCATTTCGCGAAACTTGAAACCGGTATCGACGTGCAACAGCGGAAAGGGGATTTTGCCTGGGTAAAAGGCCTTCTGTGCCAGGCGAAGCATTACCGAAGAATCTTTTCCGATGGAGTAAAGCATCACCGGACGCGCGAACTCCGACGCCACCTCCCGCATGATGTGGATGCTCTCGGCTTCGAGCGCCTGCAGATGGGTGAAGCGCGTCGAACTCGATGAAGATATGGGACTTTCAACAAAAATGGACTTCAGAATAGCCCTCCCATTGAGCACACAAAATTGTTTTCACCCCGACACCTCGGTCTGGGAGATGAAAGATCGAACCGGACCGCGGGCGATCAACAATATGGTTTGGCCTTGCAGCCCTGTGGAACGCCGGAAAACATGGGTGGTCAGTCCTCTGGACAACTCTAGTCTACGGGCAGTCACGCGACGCGTCAAGAATAATCGTATCAATCCCTATCGAAAAGCTGTAGTTTACGCACGGCCGATGGCCTCGGAAATCTCGACTTCCACACTCCGCAGCGCAGCCTCGAAAGCCTCGGCCATCACCGCCACGTTGGGTTCTCTGAACATCTCTACGTGGTTGCCGGGAACATCCACAACTCGCAGACGGGGCGAGAGATCTCGCCAGCCAGACGCGGCGTCGGCGTGCTCGCCGGCGGGGCGCGATAGGGGGCGGAAAAGGAGCACGTCGCCGGGATAGGGCCGCGGGAAATACTCGTTGGCGGCTAGTCCCAGAACCTGGTCGGGATGGCGCAAGCTCCCGGGGTTAGCCTTGCCCGTCATGAGTCCAATGCGGTACCTGGCGCGCCAGACGTTGGTCCGGATTCGCCTGGCCAGAGTCTGCAGGCGTCCACGGCCATACGCCATGAGCGAGCCGGCCGGCAACTGCGATGCCGCGGCCAGATGGTATTGCAGCCGCTCGCGGTTCAGCCAGCGTGCGTGATGAGCGGTACCGTTGTAGGAATCGAAGAGCACCAGCAAGGGGATTTCGAAACCGCGCTCGATAAGCTGCTGCGCCATCTCGTACGCCAGCACTCCTCCAGCGCACCAGCCCGCCAGCACGATTGGGCCGGACGTATGGAACCGCAGCAGCACTTCCAACTGCCGGGCCGCGATCTGCTCCAGGTTGAACGGAACGGGCAGACCGGAAGTGTCGAAAAACGCCATGCCGTAGATCGATTGTTCCGCCGGAAGGCTCAGGGTGAGCGAGCGGTACAACGGCTGAATATCCGTCATTGCGATGGGGACCCGCCGGGTTCCCATCCGCAGAGGAATTACGCGTGGGGCGGGATCCTGGCTCAACTCCCCGCTCAGCAGCCCCATCATGCGGCCGACCGTGGGGGCCAAGAAGAGGCTTTCCATGGGGAGTTTCACTCCGAAGGCCTTTTCGACGCGCGTGAGCAGCCGGGCTGCCAGGAGCGAGTGGCCTCCCAGCTCGAAGAAGTCGTCGTCCAGACCGATGGGGCGACACCCCAGGACGTCCTCCCAGATCTCGGCGACGATGATCGCCCGGGAATCCAGGGGCTTGCGGTGGACATCGGGATCGCGGGCCGGGAAGCCTTCCGGAAGACGCAGAGCATTGCGATCCGTTTTGCCGTTGGGCGTCAGAGGCAGCGCGTCGAGCTGGATGAGGAAAGCGGGCTGCATGTAGGAGGGAAGGCGGCGCTCGATCAAATCGCGCAAGCCGTCTTCCGGACAAACGCAGTCCGGACGAAGGACGAACCAGGCCGCCAGCCTGCGGTCGCCGGGCGCGACATCTACCACTTTGGCGAAAGCGGCCAGCACGGCGGGGTGTTCGCGCATCACGCTCTCGATCTCACCGAGTTCGATGCGCTGGCCCCGCAGCTTGACCTGATGGTCGGCGCGGCCCAGGAAATCGAGGTTGCCGTCCGGCAGCCGGCGGACGAGATCGCCGGTGCGGTACAGGCGCGCGGCGGGATCTGTCCCGAAGCGATCCGGCACGAAGCGCTCGGCGGTCAGATCGTCGCGTTTCCAGTACCCCGGAGCGACGCCCGCGCCGCCGATCCAGAGTTCACCCGGCACGCCCACCGGAACCGGGTCGCCGTTGCCATCCACCACGTAGGCCCGCGTATTGGCGATGGGCTTTCCGATTTCCGAGGCGCGGGCGGCGTCGCGGACGCGCCAGCCGGTGGAATAAATCGCGCACTCGGTCGGCCCATAGAGGTTCCAGAGGGCCCCCGAGGGAAGCAGGCGTTCGGCGAGATCCGGCGTGAGCGCCTCGCCGCCGGTGACGATACGCAGCCCGGCGGGGGGCTTCCAACCCGATTCCAGCAGGAGCACGAAGGTGGCGGGAGTACCCTGCACAATAGTGGCGGCGCAGTCGCTTATGGCGCGCGCGAGCAGCCGGCCATCCCGCGCGGCTTCCCGGCCCACCATGGAGAGGCATGCGCCCGAAATCAGCGGAAGAACGATCTCTACAACCGCGATATCGAACGACAGCGTGGTATGCGCGAGAATGACATCGCGGGCGGTGACCGAGATCTCGTCTTGCAGGAACGCCAGGCAGTTTGTCACCGCGGAGTGGCGGATCCCGACGCCTTTGGGCCGGCCGGTCGATCCCGAGGTGTAGAGGACGTAGGCGATATCGTCCGGAGATGCGCCGGGCAAGGCGTCGCCATCCCGCGGGGGAGCGGCTTCGAGATCGAGGTCGAGCACGGGCGCCGTGGCATGCTCGCAGCGGTCGCGATATTGCGGCTCGGTGACGATGGCCGCGGGCGCGGCATCTTCTAAGATAAATGCCAGCCTCTCGCGAGGATAGGAAGGATCGAGCGGAATCCACGCGGCGCCGGCCTTCCAGATACCCAGCAGGGCGGCAACCATCTCCAGGGAGCGGTCGACGCACAGCGCCACCCTCGCGCCCCTTGAAACGCCCACGGCGCGGAGCCGCCGCGCCACTCCGGTCGCACGGCGGTCGAGTTCCGCGTAGCTCCATTTGAGGGCGCCATGCATCGCGGCCACGGCGGATGGAGTGCGCGCGGCATGTTCCTCGAACAGCTTCAAGGCGGAAACCGCCGGGTAGGCGGCCGCGGTCTGGTTCCACTCGACGAGCGCTTGCCGCCGCTCCTCACTGGTGAGGAGCGGCAGACGGTCGATGGCGGTAGCGGGGTCGGCGGTGGCCGCTTCCAGCAGAGTCTTGTAATGTCCCAGGATGCGGCGGGCCGACGACCGGTCGAACTGATCGCTGTTATAGGTGAGCGCCGCGGTCAGGCCGCCGCTGGTTTCCGTAAGCTCCAGGAACAGGTCGAATTGAGCGGTGCCGGGGTCGATCGGAATGGTCTCGGTTTGGAGTCCCTCCAGTTGGTAAACGATCTCGGGGAAGTTGCGCAACTGGAACATCACCTGAAACAGCGGGGCGAAGCTCAGACTGCGCTCCGGCTGCGCGATCTCAACCAGCCGCTCGAGCGGCATATCCTGATGGTCGTACGCGCCCAAGGCGGTCTCGCGCACGCGGGCTAGCGTCGCGCGAAAGCGCTCTTCGCCCGACAGGATGGTGCGCATCGGCAGCACGTTGACGAATAGCCCGATGAGGGCCTCGGTTTCCCGCCGCACGCGTCCAGCCACCGGAGTGCCCACGCAAATGTCGCTATGCCCCGAGTAGCGGTACAGCAGAACCTGGAAGCCGGCGAGCAGGGTCATGAACAAAGTCGCTGATTCGGCGCGGCTCAGGCGGCGCAGCTCATCGGTAAGCGCCGCGGGCAGGGCGATCCGCTCGATTCCGCCGCGGTAAGTCTGGCGCGCCGGCCGGCGGCGGTCGGAGGGCAAATCCAGAACCGGCGGAATTCCGCTCAGGCGCTCCTTCCAGTAGGCCTCCAGACCGGCTCCGGCCTCGCCTTCCAGGAAACCCTTCTGCCAGGCCGCGTAGTCGGCGTACTGGATCGGCAGATCGGGAAGATCCGGCGGGGAGTTCGTGACGATGGCTTTGTAGAAGACCGACAATTCGCGGAAGAATATCGATTTGGTCCATCCGTCGAAAGCGATGTGGTGGACCGTGAGTACCAACACGTGGTCTTCGGGCGCCAGGCGCAGCAAAAGCGCCCGCACGGGCCAATCCACCGCCAGATCGAAGAGGTGAAATGCCTCCTGTACGGCGATTTGCTGTACACGGGATTCGCGTGCGGCCTCGGCCAGGTTCTGTAAATCGACGACCGGCAGCTCGATGGCTCCCTCAGGCGCCACGGTCTGAACCGGGATGCCGTCCGGACAGGGGTAAGTGGAGCGCAGCACCTCGTGCCGGCGGATTACGGACTCGATAGCCAATCGAACCGCGTCGACGTTCAGAGCGCCGCGCATCCGCAAGGCCGTGGGACCGGTATACGCGGGCGCTGCCTCTTCGAATCGCGTGAGGAACCACAAACGCTGCTGGGCGAATGAGAGCGGCGGCGGCCCTTCGCGCGGTGCGGGCCGGATCGGTGCGACGGTTTCCAGGGCCGTATGGGGAGCGGAATCGATCCATTGGGCCAGAGCCGCGAGCTGGGGCGAGTTGAAAAGCCGGAACATGGGCAATTCCACGCCGAGATCGTCGCGCACGCGGACGATCAGCCGCGCGCCCAGCAAGGAATCGCCGCCCAGCTCGAAGAAGTCATCTTCCGGCCCGGCGCGCTCCACGCGCAGCAGGTCCCGCCAGATGGCCGCCAAGTGCGATTCGGTGGGAGTGGGCGACCGGTTGGAAGGGCCGCCGGCAGGGTAGGGAACCGGCGCCGGCCCATCCAGCCTCAAGCGGGCCGCCAGACCGATCCGCAGCGGCTTGCCGGTGGGGCCTTTAGGCAGTTCCCGCAGGAAAACGATTCTCCGGGGCACTTTGAAATCGGCCAATCGGCCGGCGGCGAACTCCTGGATATCGGTATCGCTGGCCGAGGCGTCTTCATGCAGCACCACGGCCGCGCCCACTTCCTCGCCGAGCTGCCGGCTAGGTATGGAGAACGCAATCGCCTGCGCCACGGCCGGATGGCCCAATAACACCTCGTCGATCTCGCGAGGGGAAATCTTCTCTCCGCCGCGGTTGATGATCTCCTTGGTGCGGCCCGTCAGGAACAGGTAGCCTTCGCCATCCAGATAACCCTGGTCGCCGGTGCGGAACCATCCATTAAAGAACGACGCCCGGTTCGCTGCGGGATTGTTGACGTAGCCCGTGGTGACATTCTCGCCACGGATCGCCACTTCTCCGGTAACGCCATCGGGCAGCGGCGCGCCGGCGGCGTCCACGATGGCGATCTCGCAGCCGGCCGCCACGCCCACCGCGCCAGGTTTGCGCGCGCGCGGTGGAAGCGGGTTGATGGCCATTTGATGGGACGCTTCGGTCATCCCATAGGCTTCGATCACCGGAACCGAGAACGCCGCTTCGAGGCCGGCCATCAATTGGGGGGCGAGCGGCGAGGAGCACGACCGGATCAAGCGCAGGCTGGTCTGCCGGATGGAATCCGGATCTCTGGCCGCGCGGGCCAGAATGGCCTGGTGCATGGTGGGGACGGCGGTGTACCAGGTGGGCCGGAACTGGGCAATCCACTCGATGAAGTTGGGCGCCTGGAAGCCAGGTGTGCATACCACCGAGGCTCCGGCCGAGAGCGAGGAGAGAACTGCGCCGATGAGCCCGTGGACGTGAAACAGCGGCATCACATTCAGGCAGCGGTCGGCCGGCGAAAGCGACAGGGAAGCCGCGATGTTGCGCGCTGAGGAGCACAGGTTGGCCCGCGTGAGCGGAGTCAGCTTGGGCCGCGCGGTGGAGCCGGAGGTATGCAGCAGCAGCGCCACGCCGTCAGGCTTGGGCGTGCGCGACGCCTCGGGGCGGTCCGCGAAAGAGGGGCCTTCCAGACGAAAAACTCCCGCCGGCTGCTCTCTCAGGACGTGCAGCCGCAGGATGGGAATATGACGCTCGGTGGCGGCCTGCACGATCGGCGCGTCGCACCCGGCTTCGACGATCACGGCCCGCGGCTGCAAGTCCGAAAGGTAGAAATCCAACTCCGCTGCCGTGTACCCCGGATTCAGCGGAGCGGAGGAGCACCAGGACGCGGCAGCCAGCGTGCACGTGGCTGTCTCGGGTCCGTTCGGAAGTACGATGGCCACGCGGTCGTTGGGGCCGATACCGCGATCCCGCAGCGCCGCCACCACGGCCTCGATGTGCTCCGGAAGCTCCCGATACGACAGTGGGTCTCGGCCCAGACCGAGAATTGCGGGACCCGCGGAATCGCCCCGGGCGGCCGCTCCGAGCAAACCAAGGACGCTATCGCAAAGGTGCATTCAGTTATCCATGGGGTACAGGTTATACCGAAGTTTCCATTTTAGACCTACGGGCCCGATAAGTCGCTTTATAAGCCTGGCCGTCGCTTGCCAACGGCGTACCAGCCATGCGAGGCGGGGATTTCCTGCGCCCGCGCTGCCACCTGGTGCTGAGGAGTCCGGTTTTTAGTCCGGTACTCAATCGTGCGGGAATTTCGCCGCTGTCGTTCATCCGCGGGCGTGAGCGTCTTGTAATTTACGTTGCGCGATTGCGCCACCGCGCGGAACCGAGAGAGAATGCTGAAGAACAAAAAATCGCCTGGGTGCTTGGAGTCATCGAGCGCCTTTTCTTTTCGCGCGGGGCAACGTGCCGACGCGTGGCGCGATGTCTTCGAAAGAGGCGAATGCGAGGGGCAAAAGAGAATTCATAGGAGGCATTATGCCAGGTGCAAAAGCCGCTGTGGCACCCATGAGGGTGGCGCAAGTTCCCGGACCGGGAGGAGATTTTCAGATCGTGGACCGCGAGATTCCTAAGCCGGGTATCAAGCAGGTGCGCATCAGGGTGCAGGCCTGCGGTGTTTGCCACAGTGACGTGCTCACGAAAGAAGGCCAGTGGCCTGGGATTCAGTATCCCCGCGTTCCAGGCCACGAAGTCGCGGGCGTCATCGATGAACTCGGTGAGGGTGTTACCGCGTGGAAGCAGGGGCAGCGAGTTGGTGTTGGCTGGCACGGCGGCCAGGACGGCACCTGCCTCGCATGCCGGCGCGGGGACTTTCGCAATTGCAGGAATCTGAAAATTCCGGGCATTAGCTACGACGGCGGATATCAGGAATACATGGTTGCTCCGGTCGAGGCGCTGGTTGCGATACCGGAGAGTCTGAACGCCGCCGAGGCGGCACCGCTGCTGTGCGCCGGAATCACCACCTACAACGCGCTGCGGCACAGCGGAGCCATGCCCGGGGACCTGGTTGCTGTGGTGGGTATCGGCGGTCTGGGCCACCTCGGAATTCAGTTCGCGAACAAGTTCGGTTATAAGGTCGCCGCTATCGGGCGCGGGCCCGAGGATGCGGCTCTCGCCAAGAAACTCGGAGCGAGCGTGTACATCGACAATAAATCGACCAACGCGGCGGAGGAATTACAAAAACTGGGCGGCGCGCAGGTAATTTTGTCGACAGCCCCAAGTTCCAAGACGATGTCCGAAATGTTCGACGGTTTGGGGCCGAACGGCAAACTCATGGTGATCGGCGTGGCATTCGATCCCATTGAGGTCACACCGGTGCAACTTATTACGGGAAGCCGGACGATTCAAGGCTGGGCCGCCGGAACACCCGCCGATTCCGAGGACACATTGCGCTTCTCCGAATTGACCGGCGTGCGTCCGATGATTGAAACGTATCCGCTCGAAAGAGCGGCCGAGGCTTACGCCCGCATGTTGAGCGGGAAGGCCCAGTTCCGAGCCGTTCTGACGATGTGACGCCGGCTCAAACGATCCGCTCCACATCGGTGGTTATCAAATGCGATCCGACATTGTTCCAGGGGCGGTCTTTCCCGACTATGAGCTTTCCGATCACGCCGCCAAACGCCGGAAGCTCTCTGAGTTGCAGGGACAACATCCGATGGTTCTGGTCCTCAGCCGCGGAGGTTACTGCCCCAAGGACCGCCGGCAGGC
>CAYRWE010000210.1:0-8908 GCA_964427655.1 uncultured Solibacteraceae bacterium
CGTAGCGCAGGTCGCCGGCGCGATAGGGCGCGTCCATCACTTCCATGGGGCTGAGGTGTCCGCGCTTGGAAGGCCGGTCGGCGGCGTCGATGGGCAGGGCATCCTGAATTTCGGGCACGTACTTCTGATAGACCGCCAGCTTGCGACTCTCTTCTTCGTTGCGGATCAGGATCGAGGCGCCGTAGGAAGTCTTCACGCCCGCCAGATCGTCCAGATAGGTCTCGTACGGGGCGAAGATGACGTCGAACTTGGGGTCCTTGAGGTCCAGCCAGGCCAGGTCGCTCTTGTAGTAATCGTCGGTGAGGAGCGCATCGGCGCGCAGCCTCAGGAAGTTGGCGAAGGCGGCATCGTCGCTGAGGGCCGCGGCGTCGCGCAGAGCCTGCGCCATGGGCTGGATGAACTCGCGATACTCCTCGTGATACGGCGTCGTGATGAGCCTTCCGCCGGCGCGCTTCACGACCGTAAACGAATCGTAGAGCGCGGCCTTTGCGGCGGGATGCTGCGCGGCGTAGCTTTCGAGCGCGGCCCGCGTGAGGTCGTGTGGATACAGCTCGTGGCCCGGCGGCATGGGCTGGTTGCCCACGAAGGGGCGGTTCTCGTCGATCAGGTCCCACCGGCTGCCCATGATGGCGAGCATCCGCTTCACTTGCGGGTCGCCGGTGGTCTTCAGCAGTTCAAGGCCGGCGCGGTCGCTCTGCCGCCAATAGACGTCGTCGAGCAGGCGGCAGGCTTCCACCAGCTTGTTCACGAGTTGGCGCTCCCGTGCGGAGAGGCCGCTCGAATGGAACGGCATATCCACGGGCTTCCATTTGGCAAGGCGCTCGGAAATGGTCATAGTGGCGGCGAAGGCTGCGCCGGCGATCAGCAGGAAAAGTCGGCCCTTCATGCGTTCATGGTATCGCGCGGAGCCGGGCGGCATGTGAGAATGAAGGACATGCCGGATACCGTGATCGTAGTTGCCAGCGGAGATTTGCGGCTTTCCGCGAACCAGATGTGCTGGCCGGCGCAGGCTCGCGCCGAGGAAGCTGTCATGAACGCCATCCGCCGCGAAGGCCGCGAGGTACGCCGCGGACATCCCTTTGATGCTTCGAAGGGGCACGGCTTCATCGACAGCCAGAAGCATGGTATGGAGATTTTCCGGAACATCCCACCCACGGCGCCGCTGGTGGTGGTGGAGGCCGTCTGGCAGTACACGCACCACGTGCTCGCGGGATTGTACTCGCATCGCGGGCCGATCCTGACGGTGGCCAACTGGAGCGGCGAATGGCCGGGCCTGGTGGGCATGCTCAACTTGAACGCCTCGCTCACCAAGGCCGGCGTGCCCTACAGCTCGCTGTGGAGCGAGAATTTCACCGACGATTTCTTCTTCAACGGCCTGCGCTGCTGGCTCTCCGGCCAGCCCGTCGCCCACGACCTCAGCCACGTCCACCCGCTCGCCCAATTCAAGCTGCCGGCCGAGGCCGCCGATACCGGCGCCCGCCTGGCCGCCGAGCTCCGCCGCGGCAAGGCCATCATGGGCATCTTCGACGAAGGCTGCATGGGCATGTACAACGCCATCATCCCGGATGAGCTGCTGCACCCGGTGGGCGTGTTCAAGGAGCGCCTGAGCCAGTCCGCGTTGTATGCCGAGATGCGCCAGGTGAGCGATCGGGAAGCGCAGGGCGTGCGTCTGTGGCTGGATGCCAAGGGTATGCGCTTTGCCACCGGTCCGAACCCCGAGACCGATCTGACCGACGCTCAAATTCTGGAACAGTGCAAGATGTACATCGCGGCCCTTCGCATTGCCGACGATTTCGGCTGCGACGCCGTCGGCATCCAGTATCAGCAGGGTCTCAAGGACCTGGCGCCGGCGTCGGACCTCGCCGAAGGTCTGCTGAACAACGTGGACCGGCCGCCGGTGACTGCGCGCGGCAATGGCCGCATCCTCTATGAGGGGCGCGCCCTGCCGCATTTCAACGAAGTGGACGAATGCGCGGGTCTGGATGCGCTGGTCACCAACCGCGTGTGGACCGCGCTGGGCTACGATCCCGAGACCACGCTGCACGACGTGCGCTACGGCGAGCGCTTCGGTGTGAACGGCAGCGGCGATTTCGTCTGGGTGCTGGAAATCTCGGGAGCCGTGCCTCCGGCCCACCTGGTGGGCGGATATGCGGGCGCCGTGAGCGAGCGGCAGCCGCCCATGTACTTCCGACTGGGCGGAGGGAGCATCAAGGGCATCAGCAAAGCGGGCGAGATCGTGTGGAGCCGCGTCTTTGTCGAGGGCAACCGCCTGAAGGTGGATCTGGGCCGCGGCCGGGCCATCGAGCTGCCGCGCGAGGAGACCGAACGGCGCTGGCGCATCACCACGCCGCAATGGCCCATGATGCACGCGGTGCTCTATGGCGTTTCGCGCGACCAGTTCATGGCGCGGCACAAAGCCAATCACATCCAGGTGGCCTACGCGCCCGATACGCAGGCGGCCGGCCTGGCACTGGCCTCGAAAGCCGCCATGTTCCGCGAGATGGGGATCGAAGTCGCGATCTGCGGCAGTGGCCACGGGCTATAGCCGAAGCCGGACGCCCGGCCGGCGTACAACCGGGGGTGTGCACGCCCTCACGGTGGTGGCTGCGGGAGCCTAACTGGTTTAGTTCGAATGCCAGTCGCGTGGCTGCGGGCGCCCCACGTAGCTGGTAGAATGTACCTACCGACACGACTTCCTGCCTGCTCGGATGGCGCTATCTCGCCGGTCCGAAGTCCGCTGGGCTGCTTGCCGGGTGAAAGGTTTGCGTTTCCGGCAAGCACATGAAGATCCTCCTTTATAGTCCCGACAACGGGGTCACCCAGAATTTCATGCCCCACCTCTGGATGTTCCTGCTCCAGGCATTGACACCCAGCGGCCATGAAGTGGTGCTGGTCGACGGCAACACGCAGCCGATGAGCGACGCCGAGCTGGTTCGCTTCGCGCTCGAGCGGCAGATCGGGTTGGTCGGAATCGGCGCCATGACCCGCATGATCGCCAAAGCCTATCGCGTGGCGGACGCTGTCCGCGCGGCCGGCATTCCCGTGGTGATGGGCGGGCCGCACGTGACGGAGGTTCCGGATGAAGCGCTCGGGCGCGATGGCGGACCGCGCCACGCCGACGCACTGGCGCTGGGTGAAGCGGACGAAACCTGGCCACGCATCGTCGAGGATGCCGCGCGCGGCCAACTCAAAGAGATCTACGCTCCCGTCGACGCCTTCGGGCAGGAGCGGAAGCCGACCCTCAGCGAATACCCGGCGATTGCTTGGGAATCGGTCGACCTGCGGCAGTTCAATCGCATCCCGGGCTTCTTCCGCCCGCTCATGCGGCGCTTCGGGTGCGAGTGGGAAACGTTTCACATCATCCCCATCGAATCCGGCCGCGGCTGCCCTTATGGGTGCGAATTCTGCACGGTCACGGGCTTTTTCGGCGACTCGATCCGCTTCCGCTCGAACCGGAGCATTGTCGACGAGATGCTCAGGATCAAAGAGCGCGCTCGCGGTACGCGCGGCAAGGCCGCCGTATTTTTCGTGGACGATAACTTCGCCATCAACGTCAAGCGAACCAAGGCGCTGCTGCGCGATATCATTGCGGCCGGCGCGCAACTCTCGTGGGTGGGGCAGATCAGCGCCAACCTCCTGAAGGATGAAGAGTTGCTCGATCTAATCGCCGCTTCGGGCGGAAAATGGATCTTCATCGGGATGGAATCGCTCGATGCCGCCAATCTGGCCAGCGTCAACAAGAGCTTCAACAAGCCCGCGGATTACGCGCGCGTACTCAATGCCTTGGCCCGGCGCCACGTCTACGCGATTACGTCGTTCATCTTCGGACTGGACAACGATACACCGGGAGTGGCCGCACGCACTCTATCCGAGATTGGCGCGTGGCCTCCGGGGCTGCCCGTCTTCGGACAGATTACTCCTTTCCCAGCGACTCCTTTGTACGATCGCCTGAAAAAGGAAGGACGGCTGACGCGGCCGAAGCACTGGCTGGAGTTCGCCCCGTTTCAGATGGCGCACACGCCACTGAAGATCGCGCCTTCCGCCGTGCAGGACGAGGTCCGCTACGCTTGGGCGAACTCTTACAGCCCGGCTGCCATCGAACGAGCCATCGACTCTATTGCGGACGAACCGGCAGCCTATAAAATCAGTCACCTGATGTCGCGTCTCTTCTTCCGCGGCATCTATTTCCCGCAGAAGGGCGCGTGGAACTGGTTCAAGCTGGCGTTTCAGAACCGCCGCGCGATCGCCCGCGTGGTCAGCGACTCCATCAACCGCTGGCACGGCGTCCGCGCTGCGACCGATCTGGACTTCAACGGCTCCCCGGAGCCTCCTCTCCACGGCGCCGCCCAGCAAAGCGCCGGAGCGGACTGAAGCCCGGCGCGACTATTCGTATCGCAACGCGATCATCGGATCCACGCGCATCGCCCGGCGCGCCGGAATGTAGGATGCCACCAGGGCAACCCCAATCAACAGGCACGCCACGGCGAGAAAGGTCAGCGGATCATACGCGCTCACGCCGAAAAGCAGCTTGGCCATGAGGCGCGTCACCGCGAGCGAAGCGCCGATGCCCACGGCAACCCCGATGAGCGCCATCTTCGCGCCGTGGCCCAGAATCATTCGCAGCACTTCATTCCGCTGCGCGCCCAGAGCCATGCGGATGCCGATCTCATGCGTGCGCTGCCCGGCCAGATACGAAATCACGCCATAGATTCCGACGCAGGAAAGCGTTAGCGCGAGCGTCGCAAAGATGCCCAGCAGAATCATCGAAAATCTTCGCGCGGTCAGCGAATCGGAGATGATCTTGTCCATGGTCGCCGTCTGGTAAACCACCAGCTCGCCATTGAGTTTCCCCAGCGCCCGGCGTATGGCGCCCATCTCGATTTCCGGCGATGCTTGCGTTCGCACCACGAACAGCCCGCCGCGGAACAGCGGCAGGAACTGGTCCGGCATCTGGGAAATCGCCATATAGAACTGCGCCAGAATAGGCGATTTGCCGCTTTCCGCCAGGCCCCATTGCTTGACGTGCCCCACGATCCCCACAATTTCGGCCGTCTTGTTCAGAATGGTGATGTTAACGCGCCGGCCGATGGGGTTCTGCCCAGGGAAGTACAGCTTGGCGAATTGCTCGTCGACGACAATGGTGAACGGGGAATGCTCGTTGTCCGCGAATGTGAGGAACCGCCCGCGCTCCAGTGGAATCCCCATGGCCTTCAAGTAATCCGGCTCCACGAGGTAGAAGAGCGAGGTTTTCATTTCCGAATCGGTCGCCGGCTTGGGCTGGCCCTCGATCCAAAACGGCAGCTCGGAATCGCCGGCCATGGGCATCGCGCCGTCGCTGAACGAAGCCGCCTCCACCCCGGGAACGGCGGCCACCGTATCCTGGATCTGGCGCAAGGAGGCGCGAATGGCATCCGGCGTCGCGCCCGGATGGGGATAGGTGATGGCGAAAGTGACCACGTGGCTCGGATTGAAGCCCGGATTGACGCTCCACAGATTGGCCAGGCTGCGGACCGTCAGCCCCGCGCCCACCAGTAGCACGAGCGTCATGGCCATTTCGACAACCACGAAGATCCCTTGCAGCCGGTGCCGCGTTCCGCTCGACCCGCGCCCCGCTTCTTTCAGCGTGGCTTGCAGGTCCGCGCGGGAGGTTCTCAACGCCGGCGCCAGCCCGAAGAAGATTCCCGCCAGCACGGACGCGGAGAGCGTAAAGAGCAAAACGCGCGCATCGATATGCACGGACTGCACGCGCGGCAAGGCCTCCGGCATCATCCCGATTCCCGCCTGCGTCCCCCACGCGGCCAGCAGCAGGCCCAAACCACCGCCGGCGCAGGAAAGTACCAGGCTCTCGGTAAGAAGCTGGCGAATCACGCGCCCCTGGCCCGCGCCCAGAGCCGCGCGAATGGCGAATTCGCGTGTGCGCCCGGTCGAGCGAGCCAAAAGCAAGTTAGCCACGTTCACGCACGCAATCAGGAGGACGAATCCCACCGCCGCCAGCAACACCAGGAGAAATGGCCGGATATCGCCCACCACGTCCTGCTTCAGCGAAAGAATTGTGATTCCAGTGCCCTTGTTGGCGTCCGGATACATCTCGGCGAGACGCTGCGCCACGGCGTCCATGTCGGCTTGGGCTTGTTGCAGCGTCACTCCCGGTTTGAGACGGCCCACCGCGTCCATGCCCATGCCCGCGCGCCGGTCGCGAAAAATCGGGTCGCTCCACTGGCCGATGGGCACGTAAACGTCGCTCGAATGAAAATTGCCGCTTTGATAGCGAAAATCCGCGGGAATCACGCCTACCACTGTGTAGCCCACCCCGTTAAGCCGCAGCGTCTTGCCGATCGCGTCCGGCGAAGAGCCGAATTTCCGTTTCCAGAATCCGCCGCTGATGAGCGCCACCGGCTGAGCGCCCACCTGGTCCTCCTCGGGGCGAAGCAGGCGGCCCGCCACGGGGTTCACGCCCAGCACGGAGAAGAAATCCGCGGAGACCATCTCGGCTTTCACGCGTTCGGGATCGCCCATGCCCGTAAGGGTGTAATCGTCCTCGCGAAAGGCCGCCAGGGAGGTGAAGGAGCGCTGGCTGCGCACCCAGTCGAGGAAATTTGGATAGGAGATCGAAGAGCGCGAAAACTCCTTGGTCTTGGCGTAGATGGCCGCCAGGCGATCCGGCTGTTGGTAGGGAAGCGGGTTGAGCAGCACGCCATTCACCACGGAAAACAGCGCGGTATTGGCGCCGATGCCCAGCGCCAGCGTGAAAATCGCAATCGCCGCAAAACCCGGCGATTTGGCCACCATGCGAATGCCGTAGCGAATGTCTTGCAGCAAGGTATCCATCTTGTCTCCACGGGCGGCTCGGATGCAGCCGCGCGATTCCGGCTCCGTCCGGCCATGCCGCCTTACCAGCGTGATACGCCGTTGGCGCGAAGAATGTTCCTTGCCAATTAGCCGCGTTACGCCAAGAAGTCCGCCGCTTTTTCGGCCATGTCCCCAAGCACGTCGACGAGCTCGTGCCCCGAATTCAGGATCTCGAGGTGCACGTTCGAGTGGGCGGCCGCAAACCGGATGGAGAATTCCACGGGCACCACATCGTCGTGCTCGCCATGGAAGATGAGCGCTGGCTGCGTGAAGTCCGGGAACTCCTCGTAGCCCGCTGCGTCCTCCATCAGGGCGTAGCCGAGGCTCCGGTTGCGGTTTTCCCCGTAATGGAAAACTTCCATCGCGCCGCTGTGCCGCCAGCGCTCGACCTGCGCCGCCCCCAGGTACTGCTTCCACCTCCGCGCGAAGGCAAATGCGGGAGCCATCAGCACCAGCCGAGTGACTTCGGAATGCCGCGCGGCATAGAGCGCCGCCAGGTAGCCGCCCATGCTCGAACCGCAGAGGGCCACCGGCTCGCCCGCCGCGGCCCGCTCAATCACCCCGAGTTGGCTCGTGAGCGTGAGATGCTCGAAATCGCCAGCCGCCAGATCGAGCACGTCCACACGCGCGCCGGCGCTCTCCAGCCGCTGGCGAAAGTGGCGAGCCTTGGTGGAGGAGGGTCCCGAGGCAAACCCGTGCAGATAGAGAATGCGTTTCATTTTCGATCGGGTGGCGGAGCTTCCGGCAGCTCCGTGAACTTGATCTCCGTATCCGCGGCGAAAAGCCTGAAGGCCTCGTAGCGGTAGAGGTTTTCAGCGATGAGCTGGCCATCCACCAGGTGGCGATGCACCACCGAAGCGGGCGTCAGGAATCCGTGCGAGGAAAGAACGTAATCCACCGTGGCTTCATCGCGCACCTTGCGCTGGCCGTCGGTACGTTCGGCCCACGCTTCGATGCGCAGCGGCAGGCCGTCCGGCTTGCGCACCCACAGCCTGCCCTGCAGGGCGAAACGGGCCGCCCGGCGGCCGTTGAACTCGAGCGCCGCGCCCGGACCGGAGATCTGCCGCCAGGTGAGCACCTGCGCGGTGTCGGCGCCCAGGCGATCCTCGCCGGCGGCTTTGATCTCGAGAAGCTCCATGCCGCGGCGCGTGAAGGCCAGCAGGATGGTGCCGTAGTCGGTGGCGATGTCCACCAGACCGTGGCTGGCGAATTCCTCGATCATGCGCTTGCGCAGGCGGTCGTCGGGGGATTGTATGCCGAGTGAGAGAGCATGGCGGGCGTTCTCGGTGGATTGCACGCGGCGGCCATCCACCGAGACCACCTGGCGGAATTCCACCAGTGCACCCGATTCGGGTTTGTCGAGCGCGCCGACGCTGTATTCGGAAACGATCTCCCGCACCGCGAAGTGCGGCTGGGGAACTTCCGTGGCGGCTTTGCCGATGCGCGGGCGGAAGTGGGAAGCGGGCAGCATGGCGCGCTGCTCGAGAGTTTCCTGAGCCAGCACCTTGGGCGCATTCTGGTAAAAAACCTCGGCCTCTTCCGCGACTCTCGAAAGGATGGCGCCGAGATCGGGAGGCGCCGGGCTCTGGCCGGGAGCGGCCCACACCATCAGCCCAACCAGCAGCGGCAACATGCCGATTATTGTATCGGGATTCGGCTAGCGTTTTTAGGGCCATGAGAATCAGCGAATTACAGGGCGATGTATGCTTCTTGACAGGTCCGTTGGTTTTCCCGGAGATTTCGCTTGCGCAACCGGCGGGCGTTTGGTATTCTGACAGAGTCGCCGAAAATCAAAGGGATCATAAAAGTTTCCGGGAAGCGCGACGCTTGCCAGCGGCGCGCCGACAGTGGTATAAAAATTAAGATCCCTTCGAAGGAATGGTAACAAAACTCCGCGCGGGCCACCGCGGGGAGCGGAATACGGCCTTCCTGTTTGGTTCTTTTACACGCCAAGATTTCAGTCCGGCTGTGCCCTGCCGCTTTTTTAGCGGTTAGAGGTCGGCCGGCGCAAGTTTCGAGGCCTGCGTTCGGGTCCGGTATTACGATGCCGGGTAAGGGC
>CAYRWE010000211.1:0-8871 GCA_964427655.1 uncultured Solibacteraceae bacterium
ATATCAAGGCGCCGGAGTGCTTCTACATCGAGGAGACGCTCCGCAACACCATGAAAATACCGGTCTTCCACGACGATCAGCACGGCACCGCGATCATCTCCGGAGCGGGCCTGCTGAACGCGCTGGAGATCGCCGGCAAGAAGATCGAAGAGATCCGGGTGGTGTTCAACGGGGCGGGTGCCAGCGCCATCTCCTGCGCCACGCACTACATGAACCTGGGGGTGCGCCGCGAAAACATCGTCATGTGCGACACCGAGGGCGTCATCTACGAAGGCCGCACCAAGAAGATGAATGCCTACAAGGCGCGTTTCGCGGCCCAGACCGCGGCACGCACTCTGGGCGAGGCGCTGGTGGGCGCGGACGTCTTCTTCGGCCTTTCGAGCGGCGGCTGCGTGACGGGCGAAATGGTCAAAGGCATGGCGCCCAATCCGGTGATCTTCGCTTTGGCCAACCCCGATCCCGAAATACCTTACGACGTGGCCCTGGCCGCCCGCCCGGACGCCATCGTGGCTACCGGCCGGTCGGACTTCCCCAACCAGGTCAACAACGTCCTGGGATTTCCGTTCATCTTCCGCGGGGCCCTCGACGTGCGCGCCACCACCATCAACGACGCGATGCAATTGGCGGCCACACGCGCGCTGGCCACCCTGGCCAAGGCCGACGTGCCGGATTCGGTGCTGCGCGCCTACGGCGTGGACCGGCTGGAGTTCGGCCGCGAGTACATCATTCCCAAGCCCTTCGACCCGCGTGTGCTCATCTGGGAAGCCTCCGCCGTGGCGCAGGCCGCCATGGAGAGCGGCGTGGCGCAGCGCCCGGTCGATCTGGAGCAATATCGAGAGGATCTGGAGAAGCGCCTGGGCAAGGCGCACGAAGTCATGCGCGGCATGATCCACAAAGCCCGTCGGCAGCCCAAGCGCGTGGTCTTCACCGAGGGCGAGGAGAGCAAGATCCTGCGCGCCTGCCAGATTCTGCTGGACGAGAAGATCGCGATTCCCATCCTGTTGGGCGCCAAAGACACGATCCGGGCCACGGCGGAGGAACTGCATCTGCACCTGGAGGGCGCGCAGATCGTGACTCCGCGCAAGTTCCCGCGGCTGCGCGATTACGCCGAGGAGTTTTATAGTTTGCGCCATCGCAAGGGGGTGACGCGCACGGAGGCCGAGCAGCTCATCCTGAACCACACCACTTTCGGCGGCATGATGGTTCGGCTGGGCGACGCGGACGCGCTGATCGGGGGCCTGACGACGCACTATCCCGATACGATTCGCCCGGCGCTGCAGGTGATCGACATCCGGCCGGAACTGCGCAAGGTGGCGGGCGTGTATGTGCTGATCACGCCCAAGGGCGATATCTATTTTCTAGCCGACGCTACGGTCAATATCGAGCCGAGCTCGGAAGACCTGGCCGAGATCGCCATCATGGCGGCCGAAAAGGCGCGCCGCTTCAGCATAGAGCCGCGCGTGGCCATGCTGTCTTTTTCCGACTTCGGCAGCACGCGCCATCCCCTGTCGGATAAGGTCCGGCGGGCGGTGGAGCTGGCCCGGCAGCGCGCTCCGGGCCTGATGATCGATGGCGAGATGCAGGCCGATACGGCCGTGGCGCCGCAGATCATCGCCGAAACCTATCCCTTCAGCACGCTCAAGGGCGGGGCCAACGTGCTGGTCTTCCCCAACCTGGAAGCGGGCAACATCGCCTACAAGCTGCTGCAACGCATCGGCGGCGCCGAACTGATCGGACCGCTGCTAACGGGCCTGACGAAACCCGTGCACGTGTTGCAGCGCGGCTCGGAAGTCAACGACATCGTCCACGTGGCCGCCGTGGCGGTGGTGGATGCGCAGGAGGTGGGTAAGCCTTACCGCACGCTTTCGGTGAGCGTGCTGCGGTAGGTGGGGCATGCTTTAGCTTGCCCAAAACCTATTCCCAGGTTCTGAAGCGGTGCTGGTGCTCGGCCAGGTCCACGCGTTTGCCGCGGAAGCGCACGCCTTCCATCTCCAGGCGGGTGCGCTGTTCGAGACCGGCTTCGAATTTCAGCTTGATGGCGCCGCCCGCGCCCACCACGCGATGCCAGGGGAGCGCGGCGCCCTCGCGTTGCAACAACTGGGCCACGTGGCGATGGTATAGAGGATAGCCGGCGGCCGCCGCCACCTGTCCGTAGGTGGCCACCTTGCCGCGCGGGATCTGGCGAATGACGCGGCGGATAGCGGCATCGCGCATGGCGCTCCGGGGCGCGCGCATCAGGCGGCGGGCCACTTCGCGGTGCGTCACTTTGCGCATGGCGCGGCGTGCAGTAGTTCCTTGTCGATGCTGAGTTCGAGGCAGCCCGGCGCTTTCAGCTCCTGAAGCGCCAGCCCGTTCCAGTAGAGACTGCCGGGCACCCAGGCTTGGGGAACCGTGAGCTGCAACCCGGTGATTCCACGGCTGGCGATCTGGATTTCTTTATCTTCCGGGATGTATTTGGCCTGCACGCGGACGGTTCCGTTCGAATCGCGCTTGGGAAGCAGAATGCGGGTCTCCACGCGTATGCGATCCTTGCCGCGCTGGACCATCACCACGGCGGCCCTCTCCTGGTCGAGCTTGGCCATGGTTTCGGTGAACGCGGGCGCATCGGCGATGCGTTGGCCATCCAGTGCCACAATGCGATCTCCGGGCTTCAGCGAGCCGCTGTACTTGGGCGCCAGCTCGACCAATACGCCGGGACCGGGATCCTTGCTGTCGTACGCAAAGATGCCCAGATCGAGCGATGCGCCCGGGCCGCCCGCAATCAAGGAAGTGGGCAGCACGTCGTTGCGCTCGGAGAGATCGAATTGGGTCATGCGGATCCAGTGGCAGCGGGCGAAGGCCGACGAGCCGGTTTCGCAATCGATCGAAGCGGGGAACTCCTGGCGCGTGTGTCGGGCGAGCCATTCGAAGACCGCGCTCATGGTCGTTGCGGCGGCGCGGTATTCGAGGTTCATTCCGGCGGATTGAAGCTTGGCGGCCAGGGTCTGGTCATTTGCACCGTTACCGGCCCACAGCACCGGTGTGAGGGTGAAATTGGCGGCATAGATGCGATTGGTGTCGAGAGCCGGCTGCGGCGACCCTCCCAGCACCAGCCCGGCAGCCCAGAGATCCGGTACGCGCGAAATGGCATAGAAGACCGCGGCGCCTTCGTCGCCCAGACCCGCCAGATAGACGCGCGAGGGATCGGCGCCGGATTTCGCGATGGCTTCTTTGACCGCCTCTTCGACTGCCTGCACACGGGTATCGATGTCGGTGCCGGCCGGCACGGTGGGGGCGATCACCTGCCAGCCCAACTGTTTAGTCCAGGTCTGCCACCGGGGCGCGGCGCCGCTATCGAGCAGCGCGATAGCGGGCGTTTTCGGGGCGGGCTGAGCGCTCGCCAGCGCGGCGGCCAGCAGGCTAATGGCGCATGCGGGAACGAATCCTCTTGACCAGTTTCTCGATCTCATCGGTTTTCTTGAGCGTGGAGACGGAAAAAACGAAGCGGTCGTTCTTCTCGATCTCCTCCTTCAGTTGGTCGGCCAGTTCGGCCAGTTCCTTGGCGTCCTTGATATTCCGCTCGCGCTCGACCCTGAGGATCTCGTCGCGCTGCGATTTGCCGCTGGGCAGGTTGATATCCCCGCCATCCCGCTCCGATTCGTCGCGCGAGTTCGGAAACTTCGGAACCGGCTCCTGGGAGACGGCCAGCGATCCCCAGGCGGCCAGCGACAGCATCACTATCCCGCGACCGATCCATTGTTTCATCGCCCAACCCCTTTTATCGCCAAAAACCTTTTTTCATGATAGCGCTCGGGGAATGCGCGTCACCGCTGGGAGCGCTCGTACACGGCGTTGAACTCGCAGCCGATCAGGGCGATGGCGGCCAGCAGATACATCCACACCAGCAGCGCCAGGGCGGCGCCCACCGATCCGTAAAGCACGTTGTAATGGCCGATATTGCGCACGTACCAGCCGAACACGGAAGTGGCCAGCAACCAGAGCACGGTGGCCAGCATGGCGCCCGGCCACACGAAACACCAGCGCTGCGGGCGGTTGGGGCCGAAGTAGTAAAGGCCGGCCGTCACGACGACGGTGGTGGCAAAAGCCAGCAGGTAGCGCGCGAGGCGGCTCACCAGCTCCCAGATCCAAGCCACCGGGTTGAGCAGCGGATCGACCTTCATCCACGCGAGCACCACGCGCTCCACCTGCCCGCCGAAGAGGATGAGAACCGAGGCGGACAGCAACGGTACGGCTGCGAGCAGAACCATCGCCATCGCAACCGCGGTGCCTGCCAGAAAACTTCGGTCGCGCGGCACCCGGTAGGCCGCCTGAAAGCCTTCGATGAGGCTCTTGATCACGCTCGAAGCCGCCCACAGGGAAATAAAGCCGGCTACCACCAACAGCAGGAACGGGCGCGCCCCGGTGACGCGGAACTGCCGCACCACCAGGTCCTCCGTGCCCGGAGGCACGATCTCGGAAAGCACGTTCTCGAGCGTATTGGAGACGAACTGCGCGCGCGTCTGCACCAGGACGGTCGCGGCCGAAGTAATCACCGGGAAGAAGGAGAGCAGCGCCGAATAGGCCGCGCCTTTAGCGATGGAGAAACAATTATCGTCGATGGCCGCGACGGTGCTGCGCCGCAGCAGCCATGTGAAAGTACCGAGACTCAACCGCACATTTCCACTTTACTTGAGGATGACTTTGCGGACCCCGGTATTGCCGGCGCCATCGGCGGCGCGGATGACCAGCAGGTGCTCGCCGGGAGCCAGGCCGCTCAGGTCCAGCACGAACTGCTCGCGCGGCGAATCGATGACTCCGTCGGCCGCCTGCACCGGCACCCATCCGACGGCATCCAGCGAATATTCGCAGCGGCGCAGGGACGAGGCAGCGTCTGTGGCTTCGAACTCCACGTGCGCGGCTCCGTTAGCATAGCGCACCTGGCCGATGGAGATTTCCGGCGGGGTATTGTCGATCAGCACCGGAGCGCTGGTCAACTGGGCCTCGCGCGCGCTAGGCGGCGGATTGGATTCGCGGTCCGTGGCAATGACCCGGAAATAATACTTGCCATCGGCCAGGATGTCGCCATCGAAGGTGACCGAGTTATCGTGCGTGTCGAGCTTGAGCGGCAGCCACTGGGTTTCGTCTTCGCCGCGGAAATAGAGGCTGTAGAGGAGGCGGTCGCCGTCCGGATCTTCGGCTTGCCAGGTCACCGTGATCTGCTGGGCGGAGGCGCGCGGCAAAGTCTGAGTGGCGGTGCCGGCGGAAGAGGCCGCGGCGGCATCCGGGGTATCGGTAACCGTGACGCTGTAGGCGGCGCCCTGCGCGGCGGGCTTGGCGGGCTGCGTGGCGGCGGGCTGGGCCACCACGTTAATTCCGCGGATAATGGGCGGCGAGTTCTGCGGGAGGTACGCCAGGGTGACGCCATCGAGCTTCGGGGTTACTCCCGAAGCGCCCGCCATCTCGACTTTCCACTGGATAAAGCGCGCGTTGGGACTCGGTATGGGGGAGGCTTGGGGAGTGGACAGTGGGGCGGACCAATCGCTCCACGTGCGGTCCGGCGTGGCCGAGTTGCCGGCGCGCGTGCGGAAGACGAGCGAACAGCCCGGCGGCACATCCGCGCGCCAGCTCAGGCTGCCCCAGCGCGAGACGGTGCCGGAATCGTGCACGGGGGCTTCGTAAGAGCCGCTGGGGCCGGCCGTTTCACCCAGGCGGAAGATGCGCCCCATGTTGCCGGTGGCCGCCAGAATGGAATTCTGGGAGGCTACCAGGCGGGTGGTTTCGCCCTCGTTGGTCTCGGCCACCAGGGTCGCGCGGCGATCCGGCATGAGGCCGTAGATGCGGCCGTTGACGTCCGTGGCGAAGAACACCTGGCGTTCCAGGGCCAGCAGATCGTAGACGTTCTCTTCTTTGGAGGTCCACAGCGTATCGACCGTGTTATCCGGATTGATGCGATAGACGGCCGATTTCTCGACCCCGCTGACATCCACGGCGGGCGTGAACTGGGTGGTGACCTGGGGGGTGGTGACGGCCGCGGAGGCCGCCTGCCCCGGCGGGTTTGGCTGCCTCGGATCGGGCGGCTTCACGTCCGGTCCGGGACCGGAGTTTTGGGCGTCCACGGTGATCGAGGCGGCGATGGCCGGCCCGCCCACGGCAGCGACGGCCGCGGCGGCTTGCGCGGCGCTTTGGGCCTGTTTGGCGACCGAGCCGCCCAGCGCGGCGGCATAGACCGTGCCATCCGGCAGCGGAACGATGGCGCGAATCTCCGGCAGATCCGAATCGTAGAGCACGAAGGCCTTGTCCTTGGCCGAGATGCGGTAGAGGATGCCGTTGGGTTCGGTGCCCGCCAGCAGGCGCCCCTGCGGGTCCACTGCCAGCGCGGTGACGTGCGACTGGCCAGTATCGTAGTAGATCTCGCCCTTGCCAGCCGTCGAAACCCGGAACACCCGGCCGCGATCGCCCGTGCCGACATACAAAGCGCCATCCGGCCCCACCGCCAGCGACCATATATAGCGGGCGTCGGGCGCGAAATACTCCGCGGCCTTTCCGTTTTCGATGCGGTAAACCTTGCCGTCCGGCGAAGTGCCGGCATAGAGCACGCCCGCGCGATCCACGGCGATGGCGAAGACCTCGGGCTGGCCGGCGGTCCACAGAAGCGTGGCGTGGCCGGCTTTATCGATGCGATAAACGCGGCCGCGATGGCCCGTGGCGGCGTACAGGGAGCCATCGGGCGCCTGGGCCACGCTCCAAATGACGGGCTGATCGGAAGTGAAGACAGGGTCCATCGTGGGAGCGAGCGCCAGGCGGCCATCGCGGCTGAGCGAGACGCCCGTGAAACGGCCGCGCACGAAATCGCCGTAGGAACTCATCTCCCAGGCCTGCGTGCCGCTAGCGCGAGCCGCCGGAGCCACCGCGAAACAGAGCGCCAGCATCGGAATCCCGGAGAAACGGCGCGCAGAGAAAATCATTCTTTAACTTCCACCTGAATGGTCTTGGAGCCGGTCACCACGGCGTCGCCCGCGTCGACCTCTATGTCGGCGAGCTTGGAATTGCGGGTCTGCGCGATGCTGGCGGAACTGGATTGCGAAGCGCCCAGAATCAGCGCCACCGACGCAGGAGGATTGGGCAGGTCGGTGCCTTCCAATTGAAAAGCGGGCTCGGCGCGCCACACGCGCACGTACGCTCTGCTATTGGGATGAAGATCGTTCACCGTGCCGATCAATTGGCCGACTGTGCGCGGCGAGGCGGTGAGAATCTGGCGGAAATCGGCCAGATTGGTGGTGGCGGCGTCGGCCACCGTGAAATAGAGCATGCCGGGCTGCGCGCCGATGGGCACCTGGTATTCGGCCTGGCGGGTCACATCCGCGCCGTTTTCGCCGGTCAGCACGATATTCAGCCGGACCTTTTCGCCGGGCCGTACCTGGTGCGGCGAGGCCGACACGGCATCGATGGAAAGCTGCTTCTTGCGATCGAGAATATCCAGGTTGACGGACACCTTCTTGAGCGCCAGCGAGTTGAAGCCGCTCTGCATCACATAGGCCACCGGCACGGCGGCGGAGAGCGAAACCAGCATGGGTAGCCCGTTATCGCCGGCGTAGAGATTATCCAGGCGGATGGGGGTGGGTGCGTTATCGAATTCCACCGCGCCGGTGACCCGGATGGTGGAGGCGCCCACGGTGCGCTCGGTGGCATCGATGGCCGAATAGATCGCCATTTGCACCAGCAGGGGAGAGAGCAGCGGGTCGTTGACCATCTGCATGCGGTAGGACTCGATGGGGCGCGAGCCGCGCGAGACGGCCACCGAGACCGGCACCAGCGCGGGCCGCTTGCCCAACTCGCCCGAGATGGCGGTATCGCGATCCTGGTAAATGGTGCCCATCCACTCCTTGGCGGAAGAGAGCTTGAAGGAGGTATTCAGGTTGGGCAGCAGCGCGACGACCTCCGACCGTGCGAAGGGCAGCGCCGTCGCGCCGACATCCAGGAATCGGTGGCCGAAGGCATAGACACGGCTGCCCTCGATATAGGTGACGGTGCCATCGGCGCCCACGCTGAGATCGCCGGCCATGAGCTGGACGCTGATCATGGAGCCGGCCTTCAAATCCGCGGGATTGCCCATGCCGGGTTCGATTTTGGCGCCGCTGGTGATGGCCTGGCGGGGCGCGAGGCCGAGCGTCCGAAGCTGCGGCTCGAAGGCTTCGAGGGTGCCACGGCTGAAGCCGCCGAAAGACACCGGCGTGGCGATATCGATCATGCGGCCCTCCCCAGCGGCGACGGCTTCGGGTTTAGGCAGGGCCTGGGTGAGGTCGCGTTCGAGTAGCGCCATGGCGGGATGGCGAGAAGTGGCCGTTGGCGCGGAGGCTGCCCGGGGCCGGACCATATCCTCGATGGGCCGTATACCGGCGATGGGATCCTTGGCGAACGGAAAGGCCATGGCGACCGCCCCGGCCAGCTTGCCGTCGATGAAAACCGGGCTGCCGCTCATTCCTTGCATGACGCCGGCGTGTTCGAGGGGGCCCCCCGAGAGCCGCGCCAGAATAAGGGACTGTTTCGGTCCGGCATTATCGAGCACGCCCAGCACTTCGACCTGGAACTCTTCGACGCGGTTGCCGGAAAAGACGGTGCGTCCGACGCCCCGCATTCCGGGCCGCACATCTTTCAAGGGGAAGAAGGGCGTCTGGGCGTGGAGGAAAGTGGCCAGCGCCAGAGTGGCCGGGGCCAGGAAGCGGTGCACACCACCATTGTACCGAGGAGCAGCCGCGGCGAATTCAGCGAAACTACGGGGATTTCGCCGATTTCGCTCAACAGTGTTGACCATGGAGGAGCTGTGGAGTAGGATGAGATTGCGGGGTGGAGCAGTCTGGTAGCTCGTTGGGCTCATAACCCAAAGGTCGGTGG